>NCHJ01000111.1 GCA_002256765.1 Bacteroidetes bacterium 24-39-8 | reverse complement strand
AGCTTGGTTTAAAAATCTTGATTTACATTCAAACAAAACAAAACCGACCTTATGCAAAGGATTGTATTACTCTTTTTGCTATTTGCATCAAGCATAGCAACTATTAAAGCCCAGAACGTTCCCAATCCAAAATCACATTTTGGGTTTGCCATTGGAGATAACTATCATTTGGCCACATTTACCCAAACAGAAGCCTATTTGAAAAAACTGGCTGCCGTTTCCAAAAAAATGAAGCTGATGAGTATTGGCAATACAGAAGAAGGAAGAAGCCAGTACATGGTGGTAGTTTCTGATCCAGCTAATCTAGCTAAACTAGACAAATACAAATCTATATCGCAAAGAATGGCCAGGGCCGATGGTTTAAGCGATGCCGATGCAAAAGCACTAGCTGCAGAAGGAAAAGCCGTTGTATGGATAGATGGTGGTTTACACGCAACAGAAGTAGTAGGCATTCACCAGTGGATAGAAACCCTGTATCAGATAATTACCAGAACGGATGAAGAAACCAACCGTATTTTAAAGTCTACTATCATCTTGTTTGTGCACGCCAACCCAGACGGGCAAGAACTGGTTTCTAATTGGTACATGCGTAACGCTGATACCTTGAAACGCAGTGCAGATAACCTTCCTAGGCTGTATCAGAAATATATTGGGCATGATAATAACCGAGATTTCTACATGATGAACATGAGTGAGTCACGTAACATGAGCCGCCAACAATATATTGAATGGATGCCGCAGATTTTGTATAACCACCATCAAACAGGACCAGCAGGAACAGTGGTTGCAGGCCCCCCCTACAGAGACCCATTCAACTATGTGTATGATCCATTATTAATGACAGGTATTGACGCCGTAGGCGCTGCCATGAGTAGCAGACTAAATGCTGAAGGCAAGCCAGGCTATACCATGAAAAGCGGATCGGTGTACAGTACTTGGTGGAATGGTGGTTTAAGAACAACCGCCTACTACCACAATATCATTGGATTATTAACCGAGATCATTGGAAGCCCCACGCCTTCAAAAATCAATTTTGTTCCCAATAGATTAATCCCCAATAGTGCTACCCCCTTTCCTATTGCTCCGCAAAAATGGTATTTCAGAAATTCTATTGACTATTCTATTTCACTCAATTATGCCGTGCTCAACTATGCAGCTAGGTATAAAGACGAGTTGTTGATGAATATTTATACCATGGGTAAGCGCGCCATTGAAGCCGGAAACACAGATCATTGGACCCTATCTCCTAATAAAGTAGAGAAGGTAACAGAACTGTATAAAGAAGACAAAAAAGAAATGCGAGGCGATACCCTTCCTTTGGAATATTATAATAAAATTTATCGCAAACCAGAGCTGCGCGATGCAAGGGGTTATATTATACCAGCTAATCAAACAACAACAGCTACTGCTTTTGTCAATATTTTAATCAATAGTGGCATCAAGGTTGAAAAAGCTACCAGTGATTTTAGTGTAGAGGGTCAGAATTATCCTGCGGAATCTTATGTAGTTAAAACCAATCAAGCATTTAGAGCACATGTGATAGATATGTTTGAGCCACAGGATCACCCCAATGATTTTCAGTATCCAGGTGGTCCTCCAGTTCGCCCTTATGATGCTGCAGGTTGGACCCCGGCCTATACCATGGGCATCAAATTCACTCGAGTTTTAAATAGTTTTAATGGCCCGTTTGAAGTCATTCCTTATGGAACTGTTCAAACATCAAAAGGAGCAATAGAAAAGTCGGCAACCAACACTGGTTATAGTTTTTCAACTAAGGATAATGCCAGTTTCATATTGCTCAATGACCTTATGAAAGCAGGAGTACCTGTAACAAAAACAGCAGACCAATTTTATGTGGCTAGTAGTGTAGCAAGTAACCCTATTATAGAAAAAGCAGCAAGTGACTATGGTGTTATACTTAAAACTGCAGAAGCACCATCAAAAGCCAACAATATCAGCGCCAAACGCATAGCACTTTGGGACAATTATGGCGGATCAATGCCATCAGGATGGTTAAGATGGATTCTTGAGCAATACCATTTTAATTTCAATCTAATCTATGCCAAAGAAATAGACGGCGGCTCTTTAAAAAACAAGTATGATGTAATTGTGTTTGTAGGTGGCGCCATACCAGCAATAAGAACAGAAGGCCAAGGTGGACCCGGAGGTGGATTTGGTGGATTTGAACGAAGAGAACCCAGAACCGAAGATATTCCAACAGAATACCATGCACAAATAGGTAGAATTACCCCAGCAAAATCTATTCCAGCCCTCAAAGAATTCTTAGAAGCAGGTGGAAATATAGTAACCATTGGTAGCTCAGCTAATCTAGCCTATCATTTGAAATTACCCGTACGTAATGCGTTGGTAGAAATGGTAGCTGGAAAAGAGAAAGCATTACCTGGAGAGAAATTTTATATTCCAGGTTCTGTGATGCAAGTAACGGTAGATACCAAACAACAAGCCAATTGGGGTATGGGCCAGCAGGCCGATGTTTACTTTAGTGCCAGCCCCGTATTTAAAATTCAAGCCGATGCCATTTCTAATGGAGAAGTAACACCATTAGCATGGTATGCTTCTGACAAAACATTAAGAAGTGGTTGGGCTTTTGGTCAATCCTATTTGCAAGATGGCGTTGCCGGATTTAGTGCCAAAGTAGGTAAGGGAAAACTGTTTGTATTTGGACCCGAAATTACCTTTAGAGGACAAACACACGGTACCTATAAAATGTTATTCAACCAATTGTTTGGACATGACTAAGAAACAATCAGCTATTAAAAGAAAAGGGGTAGTCAACAATATGACTGCCCCTTTTTAATGGAGGTAAGAGAATTATGCTTCTAATAATTTTCTAGCATACTCAAAACAGATTTTGGTTTCTTTAACCGCGTCTGATCCTGAAGGAATATCATATTCCAATTCAATAGTAGCAGGAATTTTGTACTTTTTCTCTTTGAGCAAATTCAAGATTTCTTTGAGTGGTGTATTGCCATTTCCCCAAACCATATTGGCACCACCGTTCTCTTTAGACTTTCTGTCTTTAATGTGCATGCTGGTAATTCTATCATGCTTAGCTTCAATTAATGCCAACAAAGACTCTTTGGTATTCTTGCCTCCAGCAGCAATATAGTGCCCACAATCAAGGTTCATAGAATTATAAGGAGATTGGCTTAATGCTAGGTCCCAAGCAGTATCCGTAGCCTGAGTATGGGCGTGATAGCCAATATAAACTTTGTGCTTTTCTGCTAATTTACCCAAGCGCTCAGAATGTTCTGGTTTATTGGGCAATTCTACGGTTACGCTAGCAGCACCCAATGCTTTTGCGGCTTTGAGTGCGTATTCAATTTCAGCATCGGTATTATTAGGGTTCAGGGCATTGGGTTTAAAAGCATAAATACTTACACCCGCTTTTTGATATTGCTTACGCAGAGCTTCAAATTTTTCCATACCTACAGAAGCTCGCCAAGCAGCAACATCTTTTTGGTATTGGGCCATTTGTGCTTTTTGTTCATCAGTTAATTGTCTTGGTTGGCCAGGGGCAAATTTTACAGGATTGGCTGGCTTGCCAGCATACTCTTCAACAGCATCACCCATTAGTTCAATAGCGCTGATATTACAGTCTATACAGTATTGCAACAGTTGATCAACAGAACCAGGCATACTTCTCCAAGAATAGGTAATAGCACCTATTTGTACCCCTTTGATTTTTGAATTGGGTTTACCATCAAACAAACTACTAAAAGAATTTGCAGAAACTGGTTGGCCGGAACAGATCAATGCTAGAGTGGCAAAACTACTATTGCGCAAAAAACTGCGTCGAGAATGATTTGATTTCATATATGCAAGCTTGAATTTAGAAGGATAAGGTACAGAAAAAATAAAGGAATTTCAAAATCAAGGACTTATTTGTAATTTTAAAAATAGTATCAAATAGGATGAAGCTTTCTAATTATGCAACAGTTGCCCATTTTAAAAATAAATCAGGCTTTTATTTATAGGAAAATTGGGTACAGTTTAGTATTAGTGCTCTCTATCTTATTTAATTGGAATAGCGCTAATGGACAAACAACTACGCGTTATCAGCAGTTTTCCAATGAATTTGCAGACGTTGAATCACTAGGCAAAAAATGGACACTGGAATTTAATCTTGGTCAAAGCTATACCAGCATTCCACCAAATAACAATAGCCCCTTTGCCAAAGCATCACAGTTTTATTTGCGTGGCTGGGCCCATTATTATCCTAGTTCAAGGTGGAAGCTCTCCTATTTTCTGGCATTGTTTGGCAATGTATCTATACCAGATATAGAACAAGCCAAGGATTTTGAAATTAGATACGCTTTACAAGGAACCTATTATATTAATAAGATAGGTTATTCCTTGCTAACGCGATTTAGACTGGAAGATCGCCGCATTCAAAATGAGGCAAAGACTTTTGAAGCCTATTATCGTTTACGTACCCAATTGAAATATACCCAACCAATAAATGGAAAAGTGATTAGAAAGGGAATATACTACGCTGTGGCTTCCGATGAATTATTTGTAAAAACGCAGGCCGCTATTACGGACAAAGACTTTTTTGACAGAAACCGATTGACCATTGGGGGTGGTTATGCCCTAACTAATGATACCCAAATAGAGTTGCTCTATTGCAATGAATGGTTACCAAGACCTGCAGGAAACCTTATCTTCAATAGTTACCAAATCAACTTTGCCTTTACAGATTTATTCCGCAAATACAAGGACAAAAACAAATCCCGCGAGCTGCATAGCGTGGATAATGGGAATTAAATAAGCCCTTTATTTCTTGCTCATATTATTAATACAAGTCAACTGCTTTTGAATAGCATCTGGATGTAAGACCAATTTATAAGTGGCATTCTCAGCAGTACCATCATTTAAAACAATACTACTGATTTTATACTGTTTAAAATCAGGTATGTCTTTGCTGTTAAAAAGGTATAAGATGGAGAAACTGCTGTCTTTGTCTAAATACCTAGAGTCAAAATGCTTAAGGGTATAGGATTTCTGATTACTCAGTTTTACAGTCAAGTCATTCTTAACTTTTGAACCTGCGGGTTTTGGCAAAAAAGGAATTGGTAGAATTTCAAGAAAATAATTTTCATTATCAGTAGCCAATCTTTCTACCAGTTTTTTCTTTGATGTCTGGTACATCAAATTATTCTCTGTAGACAAAAACATGGAACCATCTGCATTTTTGATCTGAGTGATTTTGCACTGTGCATCAGAACCAAGTGAAAATATTAAGCAAAACAAAAGGATTCCAATATTCTTTATCATAAAAAAACTTTGTATCAAATGTACAAATAATGCCATTCTAATGAATTGGCAAAATAACCTTCAAATCTCTAGTACTAATTTCTTATTTTAAATCATAATTCAACATTATGGCAGAGAATGCTTCGAATACTCGCAGAAATTTTATTAGTGCCATGGCCATGGGTGTTACCGCCAGTAGCTTGTCTATTTTAACCAATCCATTGTATGCTAGTGATCAGCGATTTTTTCCCAGTCAATTAGATCAGGCAGATGCATGGTTTAAAAACATCAAGGGTAAACACAAAATAGTGTACGATGGAGCCAATGCCAATAATGGTCTACCCATTATCTGGAACTGGGCCTATTATGCATCTAATAATCAAACAGGATCAAAGGATAGTGAGATAACGGCAATGACCGTTTTAAGACATGGCGCAACGGGCTTGGCTTATGACAATATGATTTGGGAAAAATATGAATTAGGCTCTTATTTCAAAATCACAGATTCCCACACCCAAAAACCAAGTACTCGAAATCTTTTTTATGAACCCAAAGAAGGAGACTTTCCATTACCCGAAGTTGATGGGATTAAAAAATTACAAGCAAGGGGAGCTCTATTCTGTGTTTGTGATCTAGCCACCAAAAAACTAACCAAAACATTCGCCGCAAAAATGAAACTTGATCCAGCAGAAGTATATGCGGAATGGATCAATCATTTAATACCAAAAATACAATTAGTGCCATCAGGTGTTTGGGCACTTGGCCGTGCACAAGAACATGGATGTGGCTATATTTATGCAGGGTAAACCTTAAATTTATTTTCAAATCAATTCTATAGTATGAGAAAAATGCTCCTATCGGCACTAAGCCTATCTCTTGTAATAACAGCAATAGCCCAAGGCCAAAGAGGCAACGGAGGCGCACCAGCGTCAGGAACCGCAACAGCAGCCCCTGCAGCAGCGCAGGACGCCAAAACTGCCGTTTACAATATTCCCTTTAATCCAGACCAAACTGTAAGCAGTGAGCACGAGGTAAGCATCAAGGGAACCAAGGTTCCATATAAAACCGTCACAGGCATGATGCCCGTTTGGGATGAGGATGGCAAGGTACAGGCTGGGGTGTTCTTTACTTACTATGAGCGCTCAGATGTTAAAGATCGCGCAAGCAGACCCTTGGTCATTTCATTTAACGGAGGCCCAGGCACTCCTTCTGTTTGGATGGAGCTTGGCTATACCGGACCAAGAGTTTTGAATGTAGACGATGAAGGTTATCCTTTGCAACCCTATGGACTGCATGATAATTCTCAATCTATTTTGGATGTAGCAGATATTGTTTATGTAGACCCTGTGAACACCGGATTTTCTAGACCTGTGAGCAAAGACATTCCCACCAGCCGTTTTTTTGGCGTTAAGGCCGATGTAAAATATCTCTCAGAATGGGTAAACACATTTGTATCTAGAATGAACCGATGGGCATCGCCAAAGTATTTGATTGGTGAGAGTTATGGAACAGGAAGGGTATCGGCTATGGCCTTGGAATTACAAAACACCCATTGGATGTATATAAACGGTGTTGTCTTGGTGTCACCCACCAATCTGGGAATAGAAAGAGCAGGCCCCGTAGAGATTGCTTTACGCTTACCCTATTATGCAGCAACTGCTTGGTACCACAAAGCATTACCAGCAGACTTACAGAAAAAAGACCTGACGGCCATGCTTCCAGAAGTGGAGCAGTTTACCATCAATGAACTCATTCCTGCCATCTCAAAAGGTGGATTCTTAGAAGAAGCCAAACGCAATGAAATTGCCGCTAAAATGGCGCGCTATTCTGGTATTGCAGAAAAAGTATGGTTGCAAAACAACCTGAATGTTTCTACCAATTTGTTTTGGAAGGAATTGCTGCGCGATAAAGGCTATACCGTAGGCCGATTAGATTCCAGGTACAAGGGTATAGATGGCAAGGACGCTGGTGAAGCTCCAGACTTTAATTCAGAACTCACTTCTTGGCTTCATTCCTTTACACCTGCCATTAATATGTTTTTGAGGGAAGAATTAAAATACAAAACCGATTTGCGCTACTATATGTTTGGTCCAGTTAATCCCTGGGACAGAACCGGAGACAAGAGTGGTGAGAACCTAAGACTTGCTATGGCTGAGAATCCCTATATGCATGTTTTAATTCAATCAGGTTATTACGATGGTGCTTGTGACTATTTCAACGCCAAATACAGCATGTGGCAAATGGACCCCAGCGGTAAACTCAAAGACAGACTGAGTTGGGAAGGCTACCGCAGCGGACACATGATGTACCTGCGCAAACCAGATCTTGAGAGCAGCAACCAAAGTTTGCGCAATTTTATTAAGAAGACTTTGCCAAAAGCGGATAAGCCGGCGAAATACTAATTGAATCACTTCAAATTTCAAATATGAAAAAAGCATTGATCTTTTCCCTATTACTATTAATAAGTAGCAACATTCTAAAAGCCCAAAAAATGCAGCAACCAATACTCAGACATGTGGTCATGTTTGGATGGGATAAAGGAACTGATAGCAATTCAGTAAACAAAGTAATTAACGCCTTTAAAGCATTGCCAGGCAAAATAAACTTGATCAAAGCCTTTGAATACGGTACAAATAATAGCCCTGAAAAGTTGAATAAAGGCCTATCTCATTGCTTTTTACTGTCTTTTCAAAGTGAAGCAGATAGAGACGCGTATTTAATTCACCCTGCTCATAAAGCTTTTGTGGCAGGACTGATCCCATCGCCAACGGCAGTAACGGTATTTGATTATTGGACCAAGAATTAATACCCATTTCTATGAAAATGAAAAAAGCGCATTTGATTGGGCTGGTTTTAATCTTTTGTATGAACCAGTCTTATAGGTCCAATACAACTGATGCAAAAAAGAAACCAGTGATTGTATGGCAGCCATCGCACCAGACCAATACGGGTGTTGATTTTAGTGAAGCAGCCACTTGTAATGCCATTGTTGAAGCTGCTATGGAAACCAAACCTCATTTAAAGGAATACAAAGTCTGGAGTTTTGGAGAAACCAATGTGCATCATGCCAATGTGGGTAGCAATACTTCTGTTGCAGAAACATCGGCTGTTGTAGATGGTAAAATATCTGGTTATGCTTTTGAGATGCAAGCGTCAAATAAACTTGAGCCGCAGGTGTTGATTGCGGTGCATAATAATGGAGGCACCAAAAGAAATGCAGTTTGGGGTTATATACATTATGGTGATGCGTACGAATCTGCCAATAGAGTACTAGCTGCCAGATTAATCAAAGCCATTGCTGCTGCAACAAGTTTGGAGAATAGAGGAGTTTTATTAGATAGTACAACCGGAAGAAATGATTATAGATGTTCTTCAACGGGTAAGCTGAGTTTTTATAGTTTGGACGAGCACGTGAACAATGCACCTTATAGGGTCTTACTTGAAATTGGTGACAACGCCGTAAGTAGGGCATTTCTCACAGACCCTGCCCAACAAAAAATCATTGGTGCAGCTATTAAGAAGGAATTGGCGGCTTGGTTGGGTGAAACAGAATTTGAAGACAAAAAATAAGTAAAGCCTTATTTAATTTATTAGCAATACAATTTTCTGAATCTGGCATCTAAGATATTTCATGAACCAATGGTAAGTAGATAATAAACTCAGTCCATTTACCAAGTTCACTTTTTACTTCAATTTTTCCATTCATACTCTCAACCTGCTTTTTAATCTTAAATAAGCCGATACCCTTACTTTCATTACTACTCGTACTATGATTGAATTTTTTATATAAACCAAATAGTTGAGACCTGTAACGCTCTACATCAATGCCAACACCATTGTCTCTAAAAATGATTTTAATAAAATTTTGGGTCAATTCTGAATTGATTTCAACCATAGGCGCTTGATTTTTTTGCGCATATTT
>NCHJ01000110.1 GCA_002256765.1 Bacteroidetes bacterium 24-39-8 | reverse complement strand
CATAATCTAAACTGTGTTTTAAAGTTAAAAAAAGTGAGGGATAAGTTGGGGTGCACCCCAACTTATCCCTCACTTACACAGTTTATAAAACAGTCCCGCCAAGGGTTTCTTAATGTAATAGTTTAAAGACTCTTCACTCTTCACTCTTCACTTTTATCTCTTCACTCTTCACTTTTATCTCTTCACTCTTCACTTTTATCTCTTCACTCTTCACTTTTATCTCTTCACTCTTCACTCTTCACTCTTCACTTTTATCTCTTCACTCTTCACTCTTCACTCTTCACTTTTATCTCTTCACTCTTCACTCTTCACTTCCCTTCATATGCCCATGTAAGCAACGTGGCACCCCAAGTGAATCCACCACCAAAAGCAGCAAGAACAATCTTATCACCTTTCTTTAATTGGTTCTCCCAATCCCACAAACAAAGAGGTAGGGTAGCGGCGGTTGTGTTTCCGTATTTCTGAATATTAATCATCACTTTTTCCTTATCCAATCCCATGCGGTTGGCAGTGGCGTCAATGATGCGTAAATTAGCTTGGTGTGGTACCAACCAGGCAATATCATCTCCTGTTAAATTATTTCTTTCCAATAATTCGGCGCTAACATCGGCCATGCCCTTAACAGCAAATTTGAAAACGGCTTGACCTTCTTGATAGGCAAAATGTTCTCTTGCGGCAACTGTTTCAGCCGTAGCTGGTTTTACAGATCCACCCGCTTTCATGTGTAGGTAATGGCGGCCACTTCCATCGCTTTTTAAAATACTGTCTTGAATACCCAGTCCATCTTCGCTAGCTTCTAATAAAACAGCACCAGCACCGTCTCCAAAAATGATACAAGTGGCACGGTCTGTATAGTCCACAATAGCGCTCATTTTATCTACCCCAACTACAATCACTTTTTTGAATCGGCCACTTTCAATATACATGGCACCTGAACTCAAGGCAAATAAAAATCCACTACAAGCGGCACTTAAGTCATAGCCCCATGCATTGGTGGCCCCAATTTTATCGGCAATAATATTGGCAGTGGCTGGGAACACCATATCGGGAGTTACTGTGGCACAAATAATACAATCAATCTCTTTGGGGTCCAGGTTTTTCTTTCTTAAGATCTCTTCAATAGCTGGAACGGCCATATCGCTACTGCCTTTTCCGGGTTCTTTCAGGATTCTTCTTTCAGAAATCCCGGTACGGCTGCGGATCCACTCATCATTGGTATCCACCATCTTTTCTAGGTCAAAATTGGTCAATTTGGTCTCTGGAACATATCCTCCAACGGCTGTAATAGCGGCGGTAATTTTAGTCATAACTGTCTTAATTGGGCGCAAATATCCAAAAAGATTCCTTTATCTGGTCAGAAACCTTGTTTTTCAACCCGTTTTTAACCTATTTTTGGAACAGTATGTATGCATTTCTAAGAGGTCAATTTCCGGTAAAAACTACTACAAGGGTAGTGGTTGATGTGAACGGTGTGGGTTATGACTTACAGATTAGTTTGAATACTTATTCCGCTATTGCCAAAAAAGAAAGCGGATTGCTCTTTACTTATTTGCATATTACGGAAAATGCACAAACCCTTTTTGGCTTTGCAGAGCTGGCTGAAAAGGAGATGTTTTTGCAATTGATCAGCGTTTCAGGAGTAGGAGCATCTACGGCCAGAATGATGTTGTCTGGCATGCGCCCAGATGAAATTGCCAAAGCCATTGTACAGGGCAACACAAAACTCTTGGAAAGTATCAAGGGTATTGGAAAGAAATCGGCCGAAAGGTTGATTGTAGAATTGAGAGACAAATTAGGGAAACAATCCGCAGATACCTTCTTGAGCGGGGGTACAACCATTGTTTCTAGTGTGGATAATGACGCAGTGCAGGCCTTGGTGGCCCTTGGTATTGGTAAGCCAATGGCCGAAAACGCAGTGAAAAAAACCATGGTGTCTATGACGTCAGATAATAGCCTAGAAGACATTATCAAACAAGCATTAAAAAATTTATAGCCTATACCCCTAGTTCTACTTTAACAACCTTCTTCAAGTTTGAGGTATTTTCTTACTGTAATGGGTATTCTGCTATCCCTTTGTTGCACCAGTCTCTGGGCGCAGCAGCGCGATAGTTTGCGCTATCCCATCAACGATAGAAGATCTGATCCTCTAAGTAGTAATAACCGGAATCCCTATAATATTCGTGATACGGCCTTGATCAAACAAACCGTAGAATATGACCCCAAGACCAGACAGTATTATATCATTGAAAAAATTGGGAACAAAACGTATAGAACTCCCTCGGCCATAGATTTTAATGACTATCTGCGTTTACAATCCAAGCAATCAGAGAACGATTATTTTAAAAAGAGAGCTGATGCTATTACTGCGCTGAATCTGAAGACGCAGCGCCCACCCATGAAAGTGCATACCAGTCTCTTTGATAGAATTTTTGGGGTAACGGATAAGGGCTTGAAAGTAGATATTAAACCAAGCGGTGAAGTCAATATTATGGCGGGATATCAGGGTCAAAATATCAAGAACCCTACTTTGCCAGAACGCGCTAGAAAAAATGGGGGATTTGATTTTGACATGAATGCTAACCTGGCCGTGAATGCCAATATTGGTGACAAGCTGAAGTTTCCCCTTAACTACAATACCCAAACCAACCTTGGTTTTGATAACCAAATTAAACTAGATTATAAGGGTAAGGATGATGAAGTAATCAAGAGCATTGAAGCAGGAAATATTTCTTATCAATCAAGAGGAACCCTCATACCTAGCACACAGAATTTATTTGGGATCAAGACCCAATTGCAATTTGGTAAACTCTATATCACAGGAGCATTAGCCAACCAGCGTTCTCAAAGGCAGTCCATGGGTTTACAAGGTGGCGCCGCTACCCAGAATTTTCAAAAGCGTTTGGATGATTATGAAGAGAACCGTCACTTCTTGATGGGTCAGTATTTTAGAACCAACTATAATAAGACCATGCGTAACCTGCCGCAAGTAAATACGCAGGTGCAAATACAAAGAGTTGAAGTTTGGGTCACCAATAGAAATGGCGCTAACACAGACGCAAGAGATATTGTGGGCTTTATGGATCTTGCGGAACCGGCTCCTTATAATCCTGTGATTAGTTCTTTTACCAGTAATCCACTCCCATTCAATGGTGCCAATAGTTTGTACAGTTCCTTGGTCAATGATCCCAACGCGCGTAACCCAGCCATGATCAATTCCTTGTTGTTTGCTAGGGGACTGCGTCCAGTGGATGATTATGAAAAAACCTTTGCAAGAAAACTAACACCCAACGAATATTATTTTAATCCGCAAGCCGGATTTGTCTCTGTGAATAGTCAATTGCAAGCCGATGAGGTTTTGGCTGTTGCTTATCAATATACCTACAATGGTAAGGTTTACCAAGTGGGTGAATTTTCTCAAGACGTTGCACTAGATAGTAGCAAGGGTGTACAGAAAGTATTGATGTTGAAATTATTAAAAGCAACATCGCAACGCATTCAATTACCTATCTGGGGATTGATGATGAAGAACGTGTATTCATTGGATTTGTTTGGAGGCATTCAAAGAGAAGATTTTAAATTGAATGTATTGTATGAAGAACCCAGTGGTGGATTAAAACGTTATTTGCCCGAGACTTCTCCTTCTGTAAATGGTCAACCCTTATTAAAAATTCTGAACCTTGATCGGTTGAACAATAGAAATGATCCGCAACCAGATGGGGTCTTTGACTATGTAGAAGGGTTTACTATTTTGCCACAAGTAGGCAGGGTAATATTCCCGGTTTTGGAACCCTTTGGTAAAGACTTAGAAGACCTGGCTTTTACGGGCATGCCTGCTAATATTAAAAGCAAATACCTCTACAAACAATTATACGATTCCATTAAAGCCATTGCCCAAACCTATGCCAACCTCAATAGGTTTGTGATGCAGGGTCAGGTAAAGGGAACGGGTGGATCAGAAATTTCATTGAATGCCCCCAATGTGCCGCCAGGCTCTGTAACGGTTTCAGCGGGAGGTCAAGTATTGCGTGAAGGTTCTGATTATGTAGTAGATTATAATTTGGGTTCAGTAAAAATATTGAATCAGGCCATTTTAAGTTCCAATGTTCCGGTACAGGTTTCTTTTGAAAATAATACCGGATTTGGCATGCAACAACGTGGCTTTGCCGCTTTGCGTTTAGACTATATTGCCAGCAAGAAATTTAGTATTGGTACCTCGGTAGTTCGTTTGGGTGAGCGACCCTATTTTACCAAAATGGGTTATGGAGAAGACCCCATTAGAAATACCATGTATGGTTTAGACTTTAGTTATAGATCTGAATTGCCAGGTCTAACAAGGTTATTAAATAGATTACCCAATTATAGTACCAAGGCCAAGTCTTCCATTACTGCTTATGGTGAGGGCGCTTATCTGCAACCAGGCCACCCACCACAGATTGGCAAGGGAGACCAGGGTTTGATTTATATTGATGACTTTGAATCTACTAGAACTAGTATTGATCTTAGATTCCCGTTTGTATCATGGGCATTGGCTTCTACACCACAGGGCAATCCTAAGTTTCCAGAAGCAGTGCTAAATGATTCTATTGACTACAATTTTAATAGGGCCAAACTAGCATGGTACAATATTGAACCAAACTTGCAAGACAAAAATAGTCCTGGAAATCCATTGCGTAGAAATTTGGCTGAGTTGAGTGATCCACGTGTGCGTCAAGTATTCACCAATGAATTATTCCCGCAGCGTACTACCAATATTACAGACGTTCAAACAGCCACATTTGACCTAGCTTATTATCCAACAGAGAAAGGTCCTTATAACTTTGAATCAAGAATTACAGAGTTGGATGGTAATGGTAATCTTAGGAGGCCTACCAATAAATGGGGTGGCTTAATGCGTTCTATTGATCAGACGGATTTTGAAACGGGAAATATTGAGTTTGTGGAATTCTGGATTCAAAATCCTTTTATCAAAAACCCAAGTAGTAGGGGTGGAAAGTTCTACTTGAACTTTGGTAATGTGAGTGAAGACGTTTTAAAAGATGGAAAGCGTTTTTATGAGAATGGGATGAACACACCAACTATTAGTGCTGCGGTTGATAGTAGCAATACTTGGGGTAAGACACCCGTAAATCCTATTCAGATTACACAGGCATTTAGTAATGATCCCAATGATAGAACCTATCAAGACGTTGGTTTTGATGGATTAGAAGACTTAGATGAAAGACGCAAAAAAGGATATGTGCTCAACAAGATTGCCAACAATTTTGGTGCATCATCTAATGCTTATAACAAAGCCCTAACTGACCCTTCAACGGACAACTATAAATGGTATAGAGACGCTAGTTTTGACGCAGCGGGTACAGGCATTTTGGGTAGGTATAAAAATATTAATAACCCTCAAGGCAATTCACCCATTGCAACTACGGGTGGGCAGTTTACTCCAGCAGCTACACTATATCCTGATAACGAAGATTTGAATAGAGACAATACCCTGAATGAAACCGAGTCTTATTATGAGTACGAGGTTGAATTAAAGCCAGGTATGGATGTGGGTGTTACACCTTATGTTACTGACAAACGCCGTGTAACAGTAAATTCTGCAGATGGGGTTGTGCGTCAAGAAGACTGGTATTTATTTAGAATTCCTATTAAAAATTATAGTCGCAAAATTGGAGGAATTCCTGACTTTAAATCTATCCGTTTTATGCGGATGTATCTCTCTGATTTTGAAGACTCAGTAGTCTTGCGCTTTGCGCGATTAGATTTGGTGCGCAACCAATGGAGACAGTTCACTTATAATTTAGATACCACAGGATCCTATACACCAGTAAGTACTACTAATGGCACCAAGTTTAATACCCTTGCTGTAAACTTAGAAGAAAATAGTAGCAGACAACCTGTGAACTATTTGATTCCTCCCGGTATTGAGCGCGTGCAACAGTTGAGTAATAATGGGGTCAATTTGTTGCAGAACGAGCAGAGTATGAGTATGCAAATTAGAGACCTGTTTACGGGTGATGCTAGGGCCGTGTTCAAAACGCTAAACCTAGACATGCGTCAGTATGGTAAGCTCTCTATGTTTGTACACGCAGAATCTGTGAATGGACAAAGACCCTTAAAAGATGGGGATGCCAATGTGGTCATTAGAATTGGTCAAGACTTTTTGAACAACTATTACGAGATTAAGATTCCTTTGAAAATCACACCTCCAGGAACTTATGCCAAAGGGCAGGAAGAAGCGGTGTGGCCATCTGCCAATAATTTAGATTTTAGCTTGCGCGATTTAATTGACTTGAAACTCAGAAGAAATGCGGCATCTGCATCCGTTACTTCTATCTATAGAGAAAGGGTTGGCACCAAGACCTATTCCATTATGGGTAATCCCAATTTAGGTGAAGTAAGAGGTATGTTGGTGGGTGTAGAAAATCCTTATAGAATTGATGCATCTCCTGTAAATACAGAAGTTTGGATCAACGAATTGCGTTTAAGTGAATTGGATGAAAATGGGGGATGGGCAGCACTTGGAAGAGTAGATCTAACACTAGCAGATCTGGGAACCATTTCTGTTTCTGCCAATACGCATACACAGGGATTTGGAACCATTGAACAAAGAGTCAATGAACGTGCCCGTGATAACTTATTGCAATTTGACGCGGCTGCAAATATTAATGCAGGTAAACTCTTGCCTAAAAAAGCAAGGTTAAGTATTCCGGTATATGCTAGCATTAGTAAAACCATTAGAACACCACAATATGATCCATTTGACAAGGATGTGAAGTATTCAGAAAAGCTGAATAATAATCCTGGTAAAAAGGATTCTATTAGGGCAGCTGCTGTGGATGAAACCACCATCAAAACTTTGAATCTAACCAATGTGCGTGTGGCGCCTGCGGGCAAACCGGGTCTTCTCAAAATCAGCAATTTTGACCTGAGTTATTCCTTTACCCAAATGGAACAAACCAGTCCAGTAATCCTAGACAATAAAGTCACAAGACATAGGGGTGGTTTGGGTTATACCTTTATTGGGCAAAGCAAGTATATAGAACCCATGAAGGGTTTGATCAAGAGCAGGTCTGCATGGCTATCTTTAATCAGGGATTTTAACTTTAACCTGAATCCATCACTATTAAGTTTTAGGGCCGATATTAATAGACAGTTTGGAGAATTTGTACCTAGAATAGTCAATACCTATGATAGCAAAGTAGACAGGGTAGATACTACTTATGACAAGTATTTTTCTTTTGACAGATTCTACAATATGCAATGGGATCTAACCAGAAAGTTGAACCTGAATTTTACGGCAACCAATAATTCGCGTGTTGATGAACCCTATGGTAGAATTGATACCAAGGAGAAAAAAGATAGTGTACGTAGCAATTTCTTTAAGGGAGGTAGAAATACTTTGTACCAACAAAGGGCATCTTTGAACTATGATATTCCTTTGAACAAATTGCCCTTTAGTGATTGGGTCACTGCTAGATATGGCTTTACCACTTCTTATAACTGGATTGGAGCAAGCCGTGTGGCATTAAGCCTAGGTAATACCATTGAAAATACCCAGGAGAATAGTTTGAATACCCAATTCAATTTTACCAACCTATATGCCAAGTCTAGGTGGTTGCGTTCTATTGATAATATTCCAGCTCCAAAACCACCAACGGCCAAGGCAGAAAAGAAAAAGGGTAAGAAAGATTTATTAAACGGAACCAATCCTAATAACTCTCAAAATGCCTTAGGTTTTACCATTCCAACTAAGGAAGAAGCATTGGCAGGGTTAACAGGCCAGGCCAGAAAAGATGCTTTACAAAAATGGCGCGGACAAAAAAGAGACGAGCGTACTGCGCTTAGATTAGCCAAAGCCAATCAGCCCATGGAATTAAGTGGCTTCTCTAGAGGTTTGGGCAAATTTGTGACCATGGTGAAAACGGTGCAGCTCAATTATTCAGCCAATTATAGAAGCCGTGTGCCAGGATATATGGACAGTACCACTGCCATTGGACAAAACTGGAATAGCATGCAACCAGGACTTGATTATGTTTTTGGTAAACAACCCGATACTAACTGGTTAAACAAAAAAGCATCACAGGGAATGTTATCTAGAGATAGCAGCTTTAACTTCTTATTCCGTCAAAGCTTTGAACAAAGATTTGGCATTACGGCTCAAATTGAGCCCTTACGTGAATTAGTGATTGATATTAATCTAGACAAATCATTTAGCAAGGAATATTCTGAGCTCTTTAAAGATACCCTTGGTGCAGGTAGACCAGAACATTTGAATCCACTGGCTACTGGAGGATTCAGCGTTTCTTATATAGCTTTTAATACCTTATTTGGAAAAGGCAATCCCAATGAAGTTTCAGAAACTTTTAAAACTTTTGAAGCCAATCGTTTGATTATTTCTAATAGGGTAGCCAACGCCAACCCCTACTGGCAGGCACTTCCAGCGGGTCAGAAATTTACAGCAGATGGATTTGCCAAAGGTTATGGTAGGTATTCTCAAGACGTATTGATTCCCGCATTCATTGCAGCCTATACGGGTAAGGATCCCAATTCTGTTTCCTTGATCAAACAGTCCAATGCCAATATCAATTCAAATCCATTCAGTGGAATTCTGCCCAGACCCAATTGGCGCATGACCTATACGGGCTTGACCAAGATTCCTTCTGTAGCTACTGTGTTTAGTGCTATTACACTTACCCATGGTTATAATGGTACATTGAGTATGAACAGTTATAATAGCGCCTTGCTCTATAGAGATCCATTTAGATTAGGAGCGCCATCATTTATTGACACAGTAAGTGGCAACTATATTCCTTATTTCTTGGTACCCAATATTACCATGCAAGAGCAGTTTGTGCCACTCTTTGGAGTTGAAGTAACTACCAATAACAAACTGAATCTGAAATTTGAATATCGCAAAAGCAGAACCCTAAGCATGAGTTTGATTGACTATCAATTAAGTGAAAGCAAGAGTACGGAATGGACTTTTGGTGGATCCTGGAGAAAGCGCGGTGTGAACCTGCCATTCAAATTACCAGGCATGAAGGGTAAGAAACTGAACAATGACCTGAATTTAAAACTTGATGTATCGCTCCGCGATGTGGCTACTAGCAATAGCCGTCTAGACCAGAGCAATGCTTATGGAACCGGTGGCCAAAAAGAAATTGTGATTCAACCCGCTATAGACTATGTGATCAATAATCGCATCAATATCAAGTTCTTCTTTGACCAACGCAGGGTGATACCTTATATCTCTACTTCAGCGCCTATTACCAACACCCGCGCGGGAGTAAACGTTCGCATATCACTTGCGCAATAAGCATCTTGACGGGGATTTAGTGAAGAACGAAGAGTGAAGAGTGAAGAGTGAAGAGTGAAGAGTGAAGAGTGAAGAGTGAAGAGTGAAGAGTGAAGAGTGAAGAGTGAAGAGTG
>NCHJ01000109.1:9680-18137 GCA_002256765.1 Bacteroidetes bacterium 24-39-8 | reverse complement strand
ATTTGAAATAATTTCTTGGTCTGATTCTGAAATTCCCTTTAACTGTGAACGAAGATTTTCTACTTGATTATTTAATGATTTAATTTCGAGGTTAAACTCTTCAATCTCATTTTGAAGTTCTAATTTGCGAAGAAAATTCGTGTAGGAAGTCCGTGTCTTTTTACTATTGTCGTTAAGTTGAAATTTTAAGTTATTTAATTGATTTGCTATTGGTAATTGGATGAATCTTTTTAGTTCTTCTGTTCTTACACCAACGCTACTCAATTGCTTTTGACTATAGGCTTGAATAGGTAAAATTCTTCGGATTTCTTCCTCCTTTACTTGCTCAAATTCATTATTGCCGATTTTAAGATAAATCTCCTTTGAGACAGAATTACGTTTTACAATATGTATAATTCCATTCACTGAAAAGGTAATCCTTACTTCTCCGCTAAATGGAACTAAAGTTCTGTCAATTAAATTTTGTCTTCTTCTATCTAAGTCTGATTGATCTTCAGGATTATTTAATGAAGTTTGGTCACATAGACCCCAACGAACATATTCAAGTATTGAAGATTTACCTGTTCCTCTGCCACCAATTAAAGCACTATACTGTTGATTAAAATCAAAGGAAAATGAACCAAGAAATTTTGAATTTGTCACATCAATTTTAGAAATATAAACCTGAGGTAATTCAGGAAGTTCTTGACTTAGGCGAGATTCCTTTGCTAGGCACGCTTGTCTTAAAGCTTCAGCTGTGGGAGTTGCCCATTTAACCCAAGTAGTATATTTACCTAAATCTTCAAAACTTTCTTTTCTATTGTCAGAGGTTTGAAATACACCTATTGATTTAAAACCATAATTTCTATCCTTACCATTAATTTTGTTCAGATAACCTTCACGTTCTATTATTGGTCCATCAATGTAACCGCCAACCGAAGGCATTGTAACATAGGCTTCATAAAATCCTCTTCTTAAAACAGAACCATGACCGCCATCTGAAACATTTGGAAGCACAATGTATCTTCCTTTTAAAATGTCTACAGAGTCAAGTATCTCGTGCAGATGAGCCAAGCCATTAACAACTGCTGTTGGAATTGGGGTTGTTGGGCTTGTTGAGGCTTCACTGTCCGGGTTGGGAATTATTGAAAATTTAGTTAGTATAAAGTTTAATTGCTCTATTGGGAAGTCAGCATCGAGTAAAAGAATAGCTTGGCATGAGGCGGGATTTGAAAGTGTCAGTTCTAAGCCAGGAAATACTATGATTCTTTCCAATGGAGAAATAGGTTGTCCTTCAGAATCCAATTCATCATGTGCTGATTGTCTAATGAATTTGTAAAACGCAAAATCGTGATGGTCAGTTATAGCTACTGAGTTAAGTCCCTTTGCTCTGCAAGCTATGATAAAATTGTCTGCGTAGGTTTTTCTATCAGCGTCTGAAACTGGTTTTGTCCCACTCCAATTTATGTCTCTTGGCGTGTGAACTTGAAAATCGCATCTAAAAAAATGTGCTCCTTTGTCCATATTTTATATCTTGAAATGTCTGTCTGTCGTGTCAGTAAAATGGCTGGTAACACTTAAATATACGCTACTCCATTAGTGATTTTCAAAAATGCGGTAGTGATATTCAGTTAATTTGTGTTATACATGATTTATTATAATTGCGTCAATACAGAATACACACATTGTTTTTTTTCGAATTGAGTTTTGATTTTTCTTGCAGACTTTTTAAAGCAATGCAACCTGAGTCCCAGAAACGGTTTGTAGGGATCAGTAAATACTGAAAGTAAAATGGGGGGGGGGGATATGTGAGAGAAGTAACATAGTGAATTTAGGAAAAAATTAGATACGATAAAAGAATAATCTGTATTTAATTCATTGAGGATGTTAGCTTTCTGGATCAGGAGACCTGATCCAGAGATTCCTACGAGGGGCTTATCCAAAAACCTCGCTACAATTCATGACGTTCTGAGAATATTCCGGATTAGGTTCCCTGATCCAGAGACTCCTACGAGGGGCTTACCCAAAGGCCTTGCCGCTATTCAAAACTTACTGAGTTTATTTCCGGATTAGGTTCCCTGATCCAAAGACTCCTACGAGGGGCTTACCCAAAAACCTCAGCCGCTTGCAGCGGCTGGTTTTTTCGTTCCTCGCTCTTACCCAAATGAATTTGGGACGAGCTCAAAACGAAAAAACCTCAACTATCGTTGAGGTTTTTGTGCCCAGGACTGGATTCGAACCAGCACATCCTTGCGAACGCTGCGACCTGAACACAGTGCGTCTACCAATTTCGCCACCTGGGCATTTTTAGTTGTTCAGGGCTGCAAACTTAGGGAAAAATTCGGTTTGGCGGGGGGTGAAAATCCCAAAATGAGATCTATGGCGCCATGAGGCTACAGCCCCTGATGTCTGAATTGTCCATGCGGCCCCAGACTTCAAAACTGCCATCTGGGTGCAAGACTCCCATATCGTCTGTGGCTATGAATGCCGCACTATGCGCGTTGGCTAGGTCTATGATGTTGAAGACGCCACGGCCGGAGCTGCGGACCTGCTGGGGGTCGGTTTCGTCGCGGACAAGAAGACGCATCCAGGGTGGGCACTGATAGCGCCCATCGCCCAGCGAATAGGCTTGGCTTAGCAGTTCTGTCATGCCATACTCGGAATGGATCTTGGTTACCCCTAGTCCGGCGCAGAGGGTTTCATGCAATTCAGTGCGGGTGAGCTCGCGGCGGCGGCCTTTCATGCCGCCGGTTTCCATGATGGTGGTATGGACCAGCTTCTGAGGATGAGTTTCAGCAAAGTCTAGGAGCGCAAAAGTTACCCCTATTAAGAGCGTCTTTTGGCCTACGGATTCGTTAGCGCGTAGGGTGGCTGAGAGCGCGGAATGATCATAGAGATAGAAGCCGGAACTGGCGTGACCAGAGGCTTTGATCAGTTCGTCTACCATGAGTACCAAGGATGAATGTTGGCGTTCCAGGTAGGCGGGTAAGAGTCCTATAATGGCCCAGTCTTGGGGGTTGCCGTAAAATAGATTAAAGGCTTTGCTAAAGCTTTGGCGGTAGAGGTCTAGGTCTGCTACCCAGTGGCGGGAATTGCTGGTTTGGGTAGTGCCGGAGCTTTCAAAAAAGCGGTCTAGAGGAAAATCGCCCGTAACAATGGTATGGGTTTTAAAAAAAGACACAGGCAACGCTGGTATCTGTTCTATCGTCTTTATCTGGGAAGGGGCAATGCCCATTAAGGTGCACCACTGATGGTAAACTGGGTTCTTTGCGTACTGCCAATGGAAGAGTTCTAAGGCCGTTTGGTCAAAATTGGCGGGTGAAACAGAGAAAATATTGTTAACATCGAATGGTTGCACAGTGGGGTATACTAATGTTTTAACTAAATTTGATTTGAAACCAATAAGAATGAAGACAAAAATAGGTTTAGTTCTGGCAATAATTGCGGTCATGATGGCCTGCAACAAAGATTCCTATAATACCAAACCAAGTCTTACATTCAAGGAGATCAATGGTACGGTATTCGGAAACGGTAGTACGGTGCTCATCACCGCTACTTTTACAGATAAGGAAGGCGATATTCAAGACAGCATTTGGGTACAGAAAGTAACCAGGAGCAAGGGATGTACCAATTTCTCTGATAGAACCAAGATTCCAAGTTTTGACGCGGTGGCTAATTTAAAAGGCGTGTTTGAAATTGGCTATAGCGTGGGTTCTGGTTTTGGTGGCGCCTATCCTATTTTGCCGGGTTGCCCTGCTAATAAGAACGATACCTGTTATTTTAAGATCTGGGCCCGTGACTTGGCTAAGAACGTGAGTGATACCATCACCACTCCTGATATTATTATCCTTAAATAAGTTAGTTTGAAGGGATGGCTCCAATCCTTTTTTTATAGCAACTGGTTTTATGGTTGCTGCGTGGTGGCGCTTTCTTGTGAGGCATCGCTTCAGCAAGGTTTTGCGTTGAACCGCCCTATCTATTATGTGGCTTTGTTCTGCGCTACCGTGGTCTATTATACTTACGCGTATAGAAATGACAAGGGTTATGCACCCAATAATGAACGCAGCAGGTGGTATGCTAGTCACAAAAAATTGGTAACCACCTATCAGATACAGTTTGGTTTAATGGGTGGGCTCCTAGGTATTTTCCTTTTGTTTGAATATGGTGAGCAAGTGCTGCAAATGAATCTGGAAGAATGCTGCCTTGCGGCGATATTTCCGTTGCTAGCACTGGGCTATTATGGCACCCTTCAATTTGGGGGTAAGCGTTTTAACCTACGGAACCTTGGTCTGCTCAAACCCTTTATCATTGGCTTTATTTGGGCTGGTGTGGTCACTATTTATCCCCTGTTGTTTAATGCCATTGAAACGGGCGTTCACTATGCGCCGGATGCAATGGGTTGGCTATTTTTCCTAAAGAATTTTCTGTTTATCAGCATTCTTTGCATCCTATTTGACATCAAGGACTATGCAGCGGATCATAATGCAGCGCTTAAGACTTTTGTGGTCAGGTTTGGACTGAGAAAGACCCTGTTTTGGGTCATTATGCCCCTGGCCATCTTGGGTTTTGTGTCTTTTCTCAGGTTTACCATTTACCGAGAAATTGGCTGGGAAAGAATCCTCATTAACAGTATTCCCTTTGTGATGTTGATAATTGTTAGCTGGTCAATGCAACGTCGTAAAAGCATTCTCTACTATCTTGCAATCATTGACGGGCTCATGCTATTAAAAGCGGCCTGTGGAATTATAGGTATGTACTATTTAAATTGATATTATGGCTAAGGCAAAAACAGACAAGAAAGAAAAAAAGAGCAAGTCTATTTTGGGTGAGACCAATATGGGATTTTTAAGAAACTATATCAATACGGCTTCTCCCGTTGGTTTTGAAACCGGTGGTCAGAAACTTTGGTTGGAATATATTAAGCCCTTTGTAGACACTACGTTTACGGATCCTTATGGCACTGCCGTGGGTGTAATTAATCCCGATGCGCCTTTTAAAGTAGTGATTGAAGCGCATGCCGATGAGATTAGTTGGTTTGTGAATTATATTAACGCAGAAGGTCTTATTTATCTGAAACGCAATGGTGGCGTGGATCACCAGATTGCGCCAAGTATGCGTGTGTTGATTCATGGTAAGAAGGGTGCGGTAAAAGCGGTGTTTGGATGGCCTGCTATTCATACCCGTTATAGCAATCCTGATCAGAAAGAACCACAACCAAAAGTAGAGAACCTTTGTCTGGACTGTGGTGCTAGAACCAAGAAAGAAGCTGAAGCATTGGGGATCCATATTGGTGCAGTTGTTACTTATGCCGATGGTTATGATGAACTGGCGCATGACTTTTTAATTGGTCGTGCATTTGATAACCGTGTGGGTGGATTTATGATTGCAGAAGTGGCTCGTTTGCTCAAAGAAAATAAAAAGACATTGCCCTTTGGTTTGTACGTGGTGAATGCGGTGCAGGAAGAAATTGGGTTGCGTGGTGCAGAAATGATTGCCCGCAGAATCAAACCCAATGTGGCCATTATCACAGACGTAACCCATGATACTAGCACGCCCATGATCAGCAAGATTGTAGAAGGTGATATTCAGTGCGGTAAGGGACCATCTTTGGCTTATGCCCCTGCTATTCATAATAAATTGCTCCAATTGGTGCAGGACGTGGCAGAGAAGAAGAATATTCCGGTACAATTACGCACTTTGAGCCGTAGCACTGGTACCGATACGGATAGCTTTGCTTATGCCAATGACGGATGCCCTTCTGTGTTGATTTCCATACCGTTGCGCTATATGCACACCACGGTAGAAATGTTGCACAAGAATGATATTGAAGAGACCATCAAGCTCATGTATGAGACCTTGCTGGTACTGACTCCAAAGACCAATTTGAGTTATCTCTAGGTTTTTATACACAGGATCATCGGTAATGGGCATAAGCAATAGCCGCCTGTTACCGATGATTTTTTATTTTTGCGCCCATGAGTTGGATGGAAAGAAAAGAGATTAAGGTAGCCGTACTGGATTTGTATGATGGTCATGCCAATCAGGGTATGCGTTGTATTGAGGAGATTGTACGTGAATGGGCACACCAGCATGACCATAGTTATTCTTATCAGGTATTTAATGTGCGCCAAGAATTGGTGGTTCCAGATACTAGTTTTGACGTCTATATATCTAGTGGTGGGCCCGGCTCTCCCTTAGATACGGAAGGGGAAGCCTGGGACAATTTGTATATGGACTGGTTACAGAAAATGGACCAGTGGAACAAGAACCCTGAGAACCATGCAAAAAAACACGTGTTCTTTATCTGTCATAGTTTTCAACTAGCCTGTAGACATTATGGTGTGGGTGTGGTTTGCAAACGCAAGTCTACTTCTTTTGGGGTATTCCCTATTCACCGTTTGCACGATGGGGAATTAGAATCCGTTTTGAATGGCATGCGTGATCCTTTCTACGCAGTTGATAGCAGGGACTACCAAGTAATTACACCCAATCACAAACGCTTGCGCGAGATGGGTGCCAAGATCTTGGCCATTGAAAAACACAGACCGCACGTGCCTTATGAACGCGCCATCATGAGTATTCGTTTTACAGATGAATTTATTGGTACACAGTTTCATCCAGAAGCCGATGCCATTGGTATGAGCATGTACCTGCAGCGTGAAGACAAAAAAGCAGGCGTGATTGAAAACCATGGAGAAGCCAAATGGCAGAGCATGGTAGAGCAATTACAGGACCCAGAAAAAATTATGTGGACCTATCAACATATTCTACCTAATTTTCTAAACCTAGCCGTTGGATCATTAGTAGAAGCCTAAACCCTAGACCATGGTACCAGCTATTCGCAAAGCCTATAATCAAGCATTTAGTCCCGCAGTGTATCAAGCCTATATTCATGACTTGAATAACCTGCACCCAGGTGCTTTGGAATTTAGGGTAGCCGAGACCCCGGTCTTTATTGACAAGGCTTTTAAAGAAAAAGTGTTAGACGCTTGTGAGTCTATTGTAGACGTGATTTGTGCGCCTGACTTTATGGAAAAATCGGCCATAGCCATTCCTGCAAACGTGAACGTCCCCAATGAAACTGGTCACTCACATTTTATAGCTTTTGACTTTGGCATCTGTGAAAATGCTGCGGGTGAACTAGAACCACAGCTCATAGAAATGCAGGGCTTTCCTACCCTATTTGGGTATCAGATTTTTCAGGACCAGGTTACTAGAAAACATTTTTCTATTCCTGAACACTATAGCTGTTATTTAAACGGTTTTGACGCGCAGACTTATGCTACCCTACTCAAAGAAATTATCTTGGGTCATCACGCTGCAGAAAATGTGGTGTTGTTAGAAATTCTGCCGCACCAACAAAAAACCAAGATTGATTTTTATTGCACTTCAGAAGTAACGGGCATTCCCATTGTTTGTTTAACGGAACTGATTCAAGAAGGCATGGATCTGTTTTATTTGGCTAATGGTGTTAAGACGCCTATTCACCGCATTTATAACCGCATCATTTTTGATGACCTGCAACAACAGAGCCCCGAGATTCAAGCAAAGGGTAAACTGTTATTAGATCCATTGAATGTAGAGTGGGTGCCTCATCCCAATTGGTTTTATAGAATCAGCAAACATACCCTTCCTTTTATTCATCATCCCTATGTGCCTAGCACTCAATTCTTAAATGAGATTGTAGCATTACCTACTGATCTAGAGAACTATGTTTTAAAACCACTGTTCTCTTTTGCAGGTCAGGGTGTAGTTATTGATATTCAACCATCTGATTTGGCGGCTATTAAGGACCCTGAGAATTGGATCTTGCAGCGCAAGGTTAAATATGCCGATGTGATTGAAACCCCAGATGGTGGTGCCAAGGCAGAAATCAGGATCTTCTACTTTTGGAAAGATGGAGAGGCTAGACCTATTGCTACCAATAATTTGGCGCGTTTGAGCAAGGGTAAAATGATTGGGGTTAGATACAACAAAGACAAGGAATGGGTGGGCGGATCCCTGGCTTATTTTGAGCAATAGACCAGACTGATAAATGTAACTTAACCTATCAAGGATCTTATCTCATTAGACCAATTACAATTGCAATTTAAAGCTGCCAAATACGGCAAAATTCTGGGTTTGATCATTATAGAAACCAGGATGATGATTGGGTGCAAAACGCCATACTAGATCAATTCGGAAGAAGTGACAAATATTGTCAATTCCGGTACCTATTTCAGTGTAAAAGTTTTCGCGCAAGCGCTTTAAATAATAGGCGCTAAAATCAGCACGATTAATGCCCCTATTTTGCGGACCAACGTCTCCCCAAACCGTTTTCAAATTCCAGAACTGGCGCATTTTGGTTTTGCGCATAAAGGGTAGCAGGTTAAATAATTTCTTCTCAAAATTGTGTTCCATATTAAAACCTACATAATGATCCGAGATATATTCAAATCGGTTCATGAGGTTAAAACTGTTTTTGTTGTAATAGTAAAT
>NCHJ01000109.1:0-9628 GCA_002256765.1 Bacteroidetes bacterium 24-39-8 | reverse complement strand
CTCCTGGATGCACTTCTAAGAGCATAAAGGGAATGCCTGATCCAAAGTATTTTCCACCATAAACCATATAGTCCACTTGACCCCAGCGTTTGATCCGGAATTTCTGTGAGAGATAGGCTGCAAGTTTTTGGTACTGGTATTCTGAGTTCATTAAATCAGGAATTCCCGCTGCTAGTTCCAATTCCATTACGGGCAAATGCGTTCTCAATTTAAAGTCCCTTCTTGCGCCTTCAATCAGTTTTTCTCCTGGAGCAAAACGGAACTTAAGTCCTATTTCTGAATTGAGCACATTCCTGTCTCTATTGGAAAACATGCGGCTATGTGGCAAAGGATTAAAGGTTTCAAATTGGCTATGTTTGAACTGCAGTTTCGCAGACATATTATTACCAAAATCTTTGTTTACAGAAGCCCTTAGTTCTTGCATACCCAAGAACTTTTGTACCAAGCCTTTTCTGCGCAATAAACGGTTGAACATATTGTCTACCGTAATATTTTCATCGTCTATAAACCTAATGCGTCCATTGTCCAAATCATCTGTATAACTGGCACCAAAAGAAATACCAGACTTATTGGGCAGCTTGTATTTGAATCCTCCCTTGCCCTTCCAAAGACCGTCTTTGAATCCATAAGCTGCATAGCCATAGAGTCTTAATTGCTTACTGAATTTTTCTGTAGTACCAAGGTCAAAACGCAAACGCAAACCCTCGTGTTGGTTAGAGCTGACCCATTTGTACCAAGGACCAATTTCAATCTTACCATACTTCTTATGCCCGTCTAAAATAAATTCCACTTTGTTTTTCATAGACTGAAAAGCGGGCATTTGTTTTAGGGTATCAATCATCTGATACACTTTTAACTCATTAGCAGTTAAGCCTTCATGACGCATCCCTTTCCAATAATTTTTTGACTGCAGTTTGGCTGAATCAGAAATGATCACTGTTGTTAACTTACTACTCTTTGCCAAAGCTGCCAGGGTGCTTGCTTGATCTATTTGTACATTTTTATAGGTACTGGTTCTGCGACCAATAAAACTAAACTTACCCTTCCCAAAGGGAGACATATCTACCACCACTTTGTCTTTAAAAAACATCCAACTACTATCACTGGTCTTGGTAAATTCTTGCACCACACTCAAGCGGTTTACAAAATTAATATCGGCAGTAGCCGAGGCAGTAAGATTGATTTTCTGAATAGCCCAGGTCTTGGCATGAATCCAACAATCGCCAGAAAAAGTATTGCTTCCTTCTAGCTTGGGGGTGAAAAATAAGTGAAAGTATTTATGTTGGTTAATGGTCTGTGTATCGGCTCCTTTAAAATTGTAATACTTGTCTGCAAAATCGCTTAGCGGACTAATAAATTCCTTACCAAATAAAGTCATGTAATTGCCATAGCTATTGATCTTCTGCGTTACACCTCCAATAAACTGCATCACGGTCTCATTCTTAATACCAGAAGTTTGTACGGCTTTAATGGTCTCTCTAATTTTAGAGGGATTATTGCTGTATTGGAACTCACTAATAGCTTCTGTAATGTATACTGGCAAAAAGGGTTTGGCATCACTAATACTATCAATATTTTTTAAGATAAAGCCAAAGGGTTTGAGGGCCTTTTTATCTTCTAGACTTTTCTTGTTAAAATTGGTAAGGTCAAATTCCATTTTGTTGTACAACTCATAAGCATAGTTGTCAAACTGATAGGGATTGTTCTTGGGTTTGTTAGCCACAATAGCCCTCCACCAGCGCAGGCCTTTGTTGAATTTAGTTTTCACGGTGGCCCCCTCACTCATTTTGGTTTCACTCAAAAACAGGGTAATGGGTGTGGCGGCTTTGCTTGCGGTATAAGGAAATAACATTTTTTCAAACCCTACATAATTCACAACAATGGTATCTATGGCAAGGGGAGAAGCTTTGAGTTGAAAGGAACCCATACTATCTGTAATGCATCCTTGATTGGCTACTTTCCAATAAACAGAAGCAAATGACACGGGTTCTTTGGTAAATGAATTGACTACCCTACCATTTATGATTTGAGCGCTAGTTGTTATGGTAAGTACCATGAACAGCACCATCGCGCAAGCATGCGCATAGAAATGCCTATGTAGGGGTGCGTTCATCAATCAATGGGGGTCTTAGTCTATAATACTGCCCAATATAATAAAATTACAGGTCTCTTAAAGAAAGATTAAAGGAATGTTAAAAACTAATTAACAAAATTCCACCAAACCCCAAATCTTAGCCAGAGGCCGGATGCAGCGTAGTTTTCCGCAAAAAAATTGCGTTTGTCAAAGGCAAACCCGTTAGAAGGGTTAATGGTATTGAGGTTTTCTAACCTGATAAAGGACTTAAAGCTTTTAATCCTAAAGTTCAAATAAGCGGCTACTTCAGGTCTATTATTCACCGTATAACTGTTCTGGTAGAAAAACTGCCCCATTAATGGAGAATAATTATCGGCTTTATAAGCACTATGGTATTTGATTTCTATACCCGTACTAATAAACAGATTGGTAAAGAAATTGCCTTCAAATGCAATTCTATTGCGGGTGTAAAAGAAGGGAATATTTACGGGTGGGCCGCCGGTGGTTTGTTGCACATGAATTTCTGTATACCAGTTCCAGTGTCGGGCTAGCTTGAATTTTTTATCGGCACTTAGGTGCAACACGTTAAATAAAGTGGCTTCTTGTTTGGCAGCAAAAAAGTCATCGTAATAAATATAATTGCTTACAGCAAAATATTCCCCGTGTAGGTTCCAGCCAATTTTGGGATTACCATAATGGGCAAAAAAGCGCAAATAATTTTCCTTGTTAAACCCAGTTGGATTATTGAGTGGATAATAACTACTGAGGTCATTGAGGTTAAATGTTGGTGACCTATTTACGTTTTGAAAACCCAGGTTCAGGTATCCAACATTTCTTCCCAATTCTCTTTTCATGCTCACAAAAGCACTATAGTCTCCTGCATTCAGTCCATTGATCCATAATTGGCCATTGGCTTCTAAATCCCATTTTTGATTTCTGGTGCGGTTTCTATATTCACCCAATGCACTGAGATTATAAAAACTATGGGATATGGCATTGGTATCAAATACGCCTGTGAGGTTTTGCAATGCCACACCCAGTTTTAAAAACTGACTTTGGTTGTTTTTGTCTGGAAATGAATAGAGCGCAAATTCATTGTTAATCTCTTTCCATTTGTCAGCAAAACTTAATCCATTAGTGCTATTGGCAAAGCTTACACCCATATACTTTCTATAGTTGGCAGTATCAACGGCATTATCACTAAAAGAATATTGGTTACTAGCGTATTTAAACGTGTGTTCTATTCTAAACCTTGGATAAAAAATATAATAGGTCATACTATCAGTAACAGTAGAATCTTTCTTACCAAGGTCATAATGGTGTCTGTATAAAAAGCTTGATTCCTTATACGTATTTCCCGTGTTCACGGTGGTATTAAAAGGATTCCTAGAAGCCGCACCCGCTGTTCCTAGTCTTGTTTCCAATTCATAAGGATCGTTTAAAGCCAGTGTTTCTAAGCCCTTGGGGTCTTGTAAGCCACCATTTTCAGATGCCGCTGCTTTATTAGACAGGAATACAAAAAATGACTCGTACTGTTTGCCCCTGCCCTGATAGTGCATGGTAATCCTAAAATTATTATGCGAGTTATTTTGGGTTTTTAAATAACCCGGAGCTGAACTAAACCTATATTCAAAACTATAGTTGAAATTGCTCTTCTTATTTTGGGTAAGCAAAATATTGATCAGCTGTTCCGCCTTTGATCCCAACAAATAAGTAAGTTCTGTATAGGGTCTGGTAGTTGAATAAAACTTGGTATTCTCGTGGGTAAACTTATAGGGATCATATTGGTGTAAACCTGGGTCCCATCCGGCTTTGAGCACGGGATTAAAAAAATAAGACTGTGCTGCACCACCATAATTTCCTAGGGTATGATAATTGACTGCTAGTGGATAACGATTATAAAAATCGCTCACAGAAGAATCCAAAATTCTATTCCTAGTACTATCATAATAACGGTAGTAAATGGTAATGGAATCTGCGTATTTGTCTCTATGTTGTAAGCTATCGTTTTTGGTATCTTTCTTTACTGCCCTTCCCTGACTATCAAAACTATATTGGTCTGTATTGGTACTAGACCTATTCAAAGAATTGGCATTGATGGTTCTACTGGTTTGGGCCATTAATTTGCCCTCAGTGATTGCTAGTAGCAAACACAAACCCATTAACCTATACCAAATCTTTAATTGCATCAACCCTGATTATTTTACAAACTTGCCACCAATTCACTAAACAATAATGTTAATTTGGGTTCTGCATCCTTGGCTGCTTGCAAAACCTCTTCGTGTGTAATGGTATTCTCTTCTTCTCTAATCCCAATATCGGTAATCACACTAATAGCAAATACGTCCATGCCACAGTGCTTGGCGGCAATGGTTTCTTGTACGGTGCTCATTCCTACTGCGTCTCCACCCAATGCGTGAATCAGCCTATATTCTGCCCTTGTTTCAAAAGTAGGTCCGGTTACGCCGGTATAAACACCTTGTTTTAAAGCAATATTGTGAACTGCAGCAATTCCTTGTACTTTTTGAATCAGGTCCTTACTATAAGGTTCACTCATATCTGGGAACCTGGTTCCTAGTGCGTCTTCATTCTTACCCAATAATGGATTTATGGTGAATAAGCTAATATGGTCGTTGATGATCATCAAATCACCTACTTGCATTTTGTCTTGTACCCCTCCTGCTGCATTGGACAACAATAAAGTCTCTACTCCAAGCATACGCATTACCCTTACTGGATAAGCTACCTGCTGGGCTGTATAACCCTCATAAAAATGGAATCGGCCTGCCATCACCAACACTTGCTTGCCACCCAGTTGCCCAAAAATCAAGCGGCCTTTATGACCTTCTACGGTACTAACCGGAAAATGTGGAATGTCTCCATAAGGAATTTCCAAATCGGCTTGAATTTGGTTGGCCAAATTGCCCAATCCACTTCCAAGAATGATTCCCACTTTGGTTTGGCTCTGGGTTTTTGACCTGATAAACTGTACTGTCTCTTCCAATTGTTGCATGAGTGATGCCATAGCTAAAAATTAATCCGGCAAATATAGCATTTATGAGAGGCAAAAAGGGGTGCTGGGGAATGAAAAAGGCCATTCCGTTGGGAATGGCCTTATGTTGATAAAGAAAGTTAGTATTAGCTAATACGTTTAACGTTCACGGCGTTTAGGCCTTTACGTCCTTCTTGTACATCAAACTCAACTTTGTCATTAGCTTCAATCTGATCGATCAAGCCATTTGCATGTACAAAAGTTTCTTTGTTAGAATTGTCGTGCTTAATAAAGCCGAATCCTTTTTCTTCGTTAAAGAACTTCACAGTTCCTTGAATTTTTGTGTCCATTGTAAAATTTGTAAAATAAATAATGAACAGCAAAAGTAGTCCTTAAATGACTACCCACCTAATAAATCTGAAACTTAAATGATAAACGGCTCCCTTTCAGTACCTTATAAAATGTTAAATCCCTAACTTCAATAGATGAATCTATTCAAATTTTGCCGCATGAATGCCTATAGAATTTTATTTGTTTTATTACTGATTAGTGGTAGTTCTTTGGCCCAAAGTCCAGAACAAAATCTGAGCAAAATGGGTATTGTATTACCCAAACCCAGCAGTCCCATTGCCAATTATGTCAAATATGTACAATCGGGCAACCTATTATTTTTATCCGGTCATGGGCCAGCCAAGGCCGATGGTTCCTATATCATTGGCAAATTGGGTACAGACCTCACCGTGACACAGGGTGCTGATGCCGCCAAATTAACGGGTATTCATTTACTAGCCACTTTGCAAGCTGCCGTTGGCGATTTAAGCAAAGTAAAACGCATTGTAAAGGTCTTGGGTTTTGTCAATGGCAATCATGATTTTGCTGAGCAACCCAAGGTCATGAATGGATTTTCTGATTTAATGGTGGCCGTATTTGGAGAAAAGGGCAAACACGCTAGGTCTGCCATTGGCACCAATTCTCTACCCAATAATATGGCCGTAGAAATAGAAATGGTGGTGGAACTCTATTAACTATTTTTTACTTCAACCGCTTCTTTTTTGGTTTCCGATTTTAGCGCATGGTAAGCTAGAATAGCTGCAATTAACATACAAACGGCACCAATTAAAAAAGAGATCCCTGGAAAATAAAAGGGTTTGTTGGGGCCCGTAAAATAAGCAAAGGAACCCGTCATCACCAAGGGACCCACAATAGATGTTACACTCATTAAACTGGTGAGCGCTCCTTGTAATTCTCCTTGCTCATTGGCGGGCACATGGCCTGAGATAATGGCTTGCAATGCAGGACCACAAATACCACCCAAGCAATATGGAATCAAGAATACAAACATCATCCAACTCTCCGTGGCAAAAGCAAAAAGCAATAAACCCAGGGCATACAGTGCCAATCCAAAATAGACGCTTTTTTCATTCCCAATTTTGGGATTAATCACGCGCACTAATCCACCTTGTACTCCACCTACTAATAAACCTACTAAGCCTAGTGAGATCCCAATCATCTTGGGAGTCCAATGAAATTTTTCAATATTAAAAAAGCTCCAATTGCTTTGTACCGCATGAGCCGCTATATACACCAATACCAAGGATACTACTAACTCTCCTACTGCGGGATATTTCTTGAGTTGCATGAGTGAACCCAAAGGGTTGGCCCTTCTCCATTCAAAGCCTCGTCTATTTTCTTTTGACAAGGATTCAGGAAGTATAAAATAACCATAGAGCCAGTTGGTTAAGGCCAAACCTGCCGCTACAAAGAAGGGAATCCTTGCGCCAAATTCACCTAATAATCCACCAATCATAGGACCAAGAATAAAGCCCAATCCAAAAGCAGCGCCAATCATGCCAAAATTCTGTGCCCTATTTTCTGGGGTACTAATATCTGCTATATAGGCCGATGCAGTAGTAAAGCTAGCTCCCGTAATTCCTGCAATAATTCTTCCTACAAATAACCACCAGATGCTGGGTGCAAAGGATAGAAAAATATAGTCAATGCCAAAACCAAATAATGAAAATAACAAGACCGGTCTTCTGCCATACTTATCACTTAGGTTACCCAAAATAGGGGCACAAAGAAATTGCATAAACGCATAAGCAAATGTGAGCCATCCCCCATAGGTGGAAACCTTACTCATATCCTGTGTACCCACTAGGTCTTCAATTAGTTTGGGCATCACGGGTATGATTACCCCAAAACCTGTTACGTCTATTAAAAGGGTAACAAAAATAAATCCAATGGCGGCTTTCCTATTAGTGGACATATTAGTTAGCTTGGTTTAATTGAGCCAAAGTTGCTGTTTTTTTTATTCAGCAAACAAATTTTAATCTTGAATTAATGATCTAGTCACACCAGGGATCTCTAAAACAAGATCGGCACCATATAGTCCTGCAGGTGTTTGATAACCCGGTTTAAAATTTCCTTCCAACACTTTTTTGGCAATAATTAAACTGCTAATGGCCGTTAATTTATATCCCTCTGGGCAAATTAGCCTGGCCGTCAGCTGCTCACCTGCTGCATTGGTCACTTGCCCCCAGATATAACTATTGGCGGTATCCCTAATTTCTGCAGAAGGTCCTGCTGGTTTTTGGGCTATTTGCTTTTTAATATAATTGCGCACCATGCTGGTTCTTAATGCCCAATTAAATAAGAACTGCCATTTCAAAATTTTAAACTGCTTGGGAGCAACCGTGGTATAGGTTTCAATATTGGGAATGCCTGTAGTTACAAAAGCGGTAGACACATCGCCCCAGGGAATGGTCATGGTAAATAATTTCTTTTTGCCAAAGTCTACCCACATGCCTTTTTTTCCCAGTGCTTGTTTGGTAATTTTTCCATCAATTCTAGCGGCGCCTCCTTCTCCCAATCCCTCGGTCATGGTCATAGAAGTTCCATGAGACAGTTTTCCGCCAATGGTAGCAAATGCCAGTTTCAAATGGGTAGCATTCGGTTGTTGCTGCTTTAAATATGCTGCCATGGAATCCGTTGGCACTACGTCAAATCCAACACCGGGCATGAGCATGAGTCCCGCGGTTAAGGCCAGGTCATTCATTCTTTTAACGCCTTCAAATACGGCAATCTCTCCTGTAATGTCTAGGTAATGGGTATTGGTAGCCAAGCAGGCTTGTACCATTTTTTTATAGGTTCTAAAAAAAGGACCTGCTGCGTGCAAGACCAATGGCACACCTAATAAAGCATTTTCCAAACTGCGTTGGTCATTGAGGTCAAATACCCGATAGTCCAAACCCAATTGGTCTGCCTGAGCTTTGATGGCTGTGGCATTTCTTCCGGCCAAAATGGGTCTGAGTCCATAATCCTTTGCCATGTCTGCAATGATTCTTCCAGTATATCCATTGGCTCCATAGAGCAAGAAAGTATTGTTTTCCATTGCTGTAAGATACCATGATTTCAACAAAAAAAGGCCCCGAAAAATCGGGGCCTCACCAAATGATCGCCAGAATTATTTTTTCAGTGTAATCACACCCAAAGAAGTTTCTTTTGGAGCAGCTACTACTACATTATTGATGGTAGTGTCTAGATAGGGACTAGTGGCGTTAATTAATACCTTATAAGTACCGTCTTTCAAAGATCTTACTGCAAAGTATCCTTCTCTAGTAGGCAGTGCATAAGCGGTATCGGTAGCATTGTAAATAGTTACTACGGCTTTTGCATCTTTTTGATTGATGATTTTACCAACTACATTACCTGATTTTTTCTTGGTAAATATGTGAAATACTGGGCGCAAGTAGAATTGTCCATTTCTTTCTTGTACAATTGAACGTGCTACGTCAAAGTCTAACCAAAGTCTGTTTTGTCCAGGCAAGTATTCATCATACTCGTGTCCTTTGGTTTTGATCAACACATAGTTTTTAGCGCTAGCAGGTAGGCTCACAGGATAAGAAATACTGTCTTTTACCAAGCTGTTATTGGTACCCAATTCAATCTTGATGAGACGAATAGCTCCTTTTGGAATAGTGGTTTGTGCTAGCAAGGTATCTGTACCATTGCGCAATTGCAATAGGTCATAGATGCCGGCTTTGATGCCAATATCGGTCCAAACAAAACCGCTATCATTTTTGCGGTCATCAGAACCCAAACGGTCAAAGTCACAATTATCGTTATTGCGTGTATTCTTGGTAGTGTCTACCAATACTTTTACAGATTTAATGTCTACCAAGACTTTGTCAAAAAGACCGGGACCATCTGTTAGATACAATGCTAGGGTTTGTGTACCCGCATTTTCGGTTGAATTACTTTTGTTACATGCGGTTGCAAATAGTACAACGGCAATAGCCAACAAAGAGGCAAAGGAGAGGATGTTTCTGTTTTTCATAATCATAATTGGTTTAGCGTATAGTTGCACCATTCGTTTATTTTAATTTGTTTGCTGCTTTCAATAATAGAGAGGCTATCTGTTTTCTCTTTGTGTATTAAGAATTTGTTAAAGGCTCAAAAAAAATATTTTCTTTCTTCAACACCCAGTCTTTGACGCAATTTCAATACCCAAATACGTTAAAGAAATTACAATTCAGCATTTGCTTAACTTAGTTGCATGTATT
>NCHJ01000108.1:4249-14107 GCA_002256765.1 Bacteroidetes bacterium 24-39-8 | reverse complement strand
GATATCTTTAATCAAAACCTAGGTATTAATAGAAATATCAGTAGCAACTTTATTAGCGAGACTACTAGTCAGAATATCCAGCGTTATTTTATGGTTTCCTTGGTGTATAATTTTTCTAAAAACGGCAAGCCTTCTAGCATGGGCTTTTAAAATATAAGATATGAAACAACTACTAACTATAGTTTGCTCCCTGATTTGTTTGTTTGGCGCAGCTCAAACCCAATTTATTACCAAGGGTAGAATTGAATACGAGAAAAAACTCAACCAGTTTAAACCATTTGAAGAAAATGAATCAGAGAATGAATGGATGAAAGAGTTAATGAAAACAATGCCTAGATTGGTTACTGACGTATATGAACTTCGTTTTAATGAGTCCAAGAGCATTTACAAATTAGCCAAGGAAAACACTGACAACAAATATATGTGGGGCACCAAGCCTTCTGAAACAGACAATGTGGTTAATGACCTAGATGGCAATACTGTTTCCGCTCAAAGAGAAATCTTTGAAAACACTTATGTGATCAAAGACAGTTTACGCAATTTAGAATGGAAAATCACCAGTGAGACAAGAGATATTGCTGGATTTGAATGTAAAAAAGCCGTGACCAAAATTTGTGACTCCGTAGTAGTTGTAGCTTTTTATACAGACCAAATTAGTGTCAGTAGTGGACCTGAAAGTTTTGGAGGTCTTCCAGGTATGATTCTAGGCTTGGCCATTCCAAGATTGTATACCACCTGGTTTGCCACCAAATTGGAATTGGTAGAACCTACTCCAGCCCAATTGGCACCTACCCAGAAAGGCAAAAAAGTAAATTGGAATCAGTTGTATACTGAATTAAAAAAAGGCATGAAAGACTGGGGAAAAGAAGGACATAGACGCATTTGGGCCGCCTCTTTATAAACAAAGAGGATTGATTCTATTCCTTGCCTTATTTTTTAGCAACAAAATCTTGGTTATTTAAAAGCATTCTCCAGAATGCTTTTTTGTTTTCAGTTAATTGGTTGGTCAATTCTGCGTAACTTTTGGCCCTAATTGCTCAACCCAACATATGAAAAAAACGATTCTTGCCGCAGTTGCGGTCTTTAGTCTATCTGTGGCAATAGCACAAACCAAGTCACCCTCCATTATCCCCATTCCGGCTTCCTTGATAAGTGAATCTGGTAAATTTGTGCTAACCAATCAAGTAGCCATTAGCGTTTCTGCTAATGAAGCTGCCAAACAAGTAGCCCATCAATTAGCCCAACAAATTGCACAGTCTACTGGTTTTAAACTAGCTGTAAACCCATCTATTCAAGAAACAGGGATTCGCTTGCAATTATTAGCCAAAACCAATGCTAATCTTGGCACAGAAGGATATCTTTTAAAGGTGACTGAAAAAACGGTGACCATTAGTGCTAATCAGGCTGCAGGTTTGTTTATGGCGTGCAAACCTTATTGCAATTACTACCCAATGAAATTGAAAGCAAAAAAATTCAATCAAAAGTTGCTTGGTCTATTCCTTGTGTAACTATTGATGACCAACCCAGATTTGGATGGAGGGGCTTAATGTTAGACGTGAGCCGTCACTTCTTTACCAAGGCAGAAGTGAAAAAATTTATGGACGATATGGTTAGGTTCAAATTCAATCTCTTGCACCTTCACTTAACCGATGATGAAGGTTGGAGAATTGAAATTAAGAGTTTACCCAAACTAACTTCAGTTGGAGCTTGGCGTATTGAACGCAATGGCAAATGGTCCAATTCTCCCAAAGCTGCTGATGACAGTGAACCCAAGACTTATGGTGGTTTCTATACCCATGAAGACATTAAAGATTTGGTACAATATGGTAAAGAAAGATTTGTAACCATTTTACCTGAAATAGACGTACCCGGTCATAGTTTGGCTGCTGTTGCGGCTTATCCTCAATTGTCTGCCACTCCTGGGGAACATAAAGTGTATCAAGGCATTCCATTTATGAATTGGTTTGCTGGTGGGTTTGCAGCTATTGTTGACAATAGCATTAGTCCCGCCAATGAATTTTCCTATGAATTTGTAGACAAAGTAATGACTGAAGTAGCACAACTCTTCCCCTTTGAATACATTCATATGGGAGGTGACGAGTGTGCCAAAAACTTTTGGGAGAAAAGTCCAGAAGTAAAAGCATTAATGGCCCGTGAAGGATTAAAAAACATGAATGAAGTTGAAGGCTATTTTGTAAAAAGAGTAGAAAAAATAATTCAATCAAAGGGTAAAAAAATGATTGGATGGGATGAAATTTTAGAAGGCGGGGTTTCTCCTTCTGCCAATGTGATGAGTTGGCGTGGTGTTAAAGGAGGTATTGAAGCAGCCAAGAGCAAACACCAGGTGGTCATGTCTCCGTCTACTTTTGCCTATGTTGATTTTGTACAAGGTGAGCCAACACTAGAAGGTCCAGTATATGCTTCCTTACGCTTGAATAAAACCTATCAATTTGATCCGGTTCAAGAAGGGATGGATCCTAAATATGTATTGGGTGGTCAAGCCAATATGTGGTCAGAACAAATAGCCAATTATCGCTATCAACAATACATGATGTGGCCCCGAGGCTTGGCTATTGCTGAATCTGTTTGGTCTCCCAAAGAGAAAAAGGATTGGAATGGATTTATTAAACGTGTAGAGAATCAATTTGACCGATGGGATCTGTCTGGAGATCGTTATGCCAAATCAGTCTATGACGCCATTGTAAGCGCTTCTAAGGATGAAAAAGGTAATTTAGTATTACATATTGCCTCTGAAATAGAAGGCGTGGATCATTATTATTCCATTGATGAATCTGCCCCAGATAATTTTTATCCCAAGTATAGCAAACCCGTTGTTATTAAAGATGACGTGCAATCAGTTAGAATTATCAGTTATAGAAACGGTAAACAAATTGGTAGACAGATTAATCTTCCAGTAACTGAATTAAAGAAAAGGGCGGAGAAAAAATAAAAGTGTACAAGTCTTATAGCATATTAAAAAAGAGCAACCATGGTTGCTCTTTTTTAATATGCTTTTATATGTCTAGATTTTTATCTTATAACCATCCATTGGCTATTAACCAATTCTTACAACGCTCCATCCAATTGTCTTTGGTAGTCTTGTTATTCAAACCAAAACCATGACCGCCACTTTGGTAAATATGCATTTCTGTTTTGATTTTATTAGCCACTAAAGCTTGGTAAAAGCGAATGCTATTTTCCACTTTTACACCCCCATCATCCGATGCATGCACTAAAAATGTAGGTGCTGTTTCTTTGCTTACTTGTAATTCATTAGAATACAAATCAATTTGTGCCTTGGTAGGAGTTTTACCTATTAGGTTATTCCTAGAACCCAAATGACAAATAGAATCTTGGAAACTAATCACTGGATAACCTAGGATCATAAAATCAGGTCTTAGACTGGTATTGTTGGTATTGGGTATCAATGCATTGCTATAATGTGTACCCAAGGTAGACGCAAGGTGACCACCAGCAGAGAATCCTATAATACCAATCTTATTGGGATCAATCCCCCATTTGCTGGCGTTTTCTCTGGTTAATAACATGGCTTGTTGTGCGTCTTGCAAGGGGCCAATAGTTTTATCAACCATAGTAAGATCACTAGGAATCCTGTATTTAATTAAAATAGCAGCAATGCCCAGTTCATTAAAAACTTTGGCAACGTCTATGCCTTCATGCTGTGAAGCGGTGATACTATATCCACCTCCTGGAAAAATAATCACAGCCGCTTTTTTAGGACTAGGATTGGCAGGTAAAAACAAGGTATAAGTAGGTATGCTAATCTTACTATAACGCAGGATTCCATTGGTAACTTCTGCTTTTTCTTCATTGGGTCCGGATTTGCTATTAGGAATAGATGTGGCATATAAGGGAACTTGATCCTGTTGGGCATTCACTATCATATGGGAGCTGATTAAAAGACTAAGGATGGTTACAATTTTTTTCATAGAGAAGCGGTTCAATCTTTTGATGACTTAATACTAAGCAATGTGTTCAGGGAACAATTTAAGATTTTCTATTTGCCTTTGAACTGTTGTTAAAAGAATAAGACAAAATCATTGGTCATTTAATAAATTATAAATAACTTGTATATTATAACCCCAGAGCATGGCAAAGCTAACCCTGAAAGACATTTTCAGTCAGTTAAAAGCTGACCTAATTGGAAAGGATTCCTATAGGGGTGTTACCCTCTCCTATTCCTGGTTGGCCAATCAATTAGGTCATTTCTCATTAGCATTTTTTCCTACCATTTGGGTGCATACAGCTTATAAGCATTATGGACAATTTAAGCATCCTGGATTATGGGCAGCCATTAGCGTGGCGGGTGCTTGGTTCTTGTTTGAATGTTATAATTTTTTAGGCCCCTTGATCAAGAAAAAACAATCATCCAGTAAATTGGTCTTTGTTCCTGATGGCAAATATGTGTTTGAACCCAATTGGTGGAATGTAGGTTATGATACTGCTACAGATGTGCTGTTTTTTATATTAGGCGCTTTTTCTGCTGGAAAAATGTTAGAGCCTGCAGCTATTCCTCTTTGGGCTAATATTTTGTTGGCCATTTTACTTATTGGTTTCCCAGGGAGGTATTGGTACCTAACAAAGATCTACCAACAAAAAGCCGTTTATCCTTTTCAGTTTCGTTTGAGTCAATGGGACTTTTACATGGAACCCTCCCAAGTAAATTTGGTAAACGACTTTTTAAAAACCGCTGTAAAAAACAAATCTCATTTGTTGGTCTTTGGCGCCAAAGACCAGGGTAAAAGCAGTTTGGGCGTAGGCATTGCCAACGAATTGTCCATTCAACAGCATTGCTGTGTTTACACTACTGCCAATAAACTATACAGTGATTTTTTTGACAGCAACAGCAGTGATTGGTCTTGGCGCAATTGCAATGTATTGGTGATTGATGACATTAATCCAGGTGATCCCATTACTCATGAATTAGTAGCCGCCATGGAGTTCTTAAACATGCTAGACCAATACCAAGCGCCGCATGAAACCAACCGCTCCGCAATTAAAAACACAGCAGTTATTTGGATCTTGGGAAATCAGTCACACACGCGCAACTATCGCGCTAGCTGGGAAAAAATGATTCAAGAACAATTGGGTGTTACCAATTTAAACAGTATTGTTTTGGATCACAAAGGAAAACGCAATCACTAATTATTTTCCAAGCTCCAGTATCCACATGCGTTTGGCCGGAATTTGAAAACCCGAAGAAACATTAGCCCCAGTAATTACATTACGCCCTGACTTAAATCCATTGGTTCTTTCTGCAAATTTGCTAAAGTCTACGGTCTTGTCTTTTTCACTGGTATTCATCACACACATGACTGTTTGACCAGCATCATAACGGAAATACACATAGAGACCATCGTCCGGTACATATTGCATGAGTTTACCCTTGGTAATAGCAGAACTATTTTTTCTAAAATTGGCAAGTGTTTTTACAAAATCCTGCATTGACTTTTCTTGCTCGGTTAAGCCCTGTCCTGTAAAGGAATTCTTGGCATCACCCTCCCATCCCCCAGGAAAATCTAAGCGTACATATCCGTCTGGATTCTTCTCCCCTTTCATTAACACTTCTGTGCCATAATAAATTTGAGGAATGCCCCTAGTTGTCAATAACCAAGCAATACCCATTTTTACTTTCTCTGCGTCTTCACCAAACTCTGTGTAGACCCTAGTCAGGTCATGGTTGTCTAAGAAAATGCAGTTTCTATTGGCATCTTTATATAAAAAGTCATTACTCAGTGTGGTATATAATTTATTCACTCCCTCTGTCCATCCAAATTTTTCTTTGATGGCTGGAAATATGCCATAGAACAGGGTTTGAAAATCAGTTACACCTTGCAGATTGCTTTTAAATGGAACATTCAAATTGTTCTCTGCAAAAAAAGCTTGGGATGCCGTGCCATGTACCCAGGTTTCACCAAACAGTGTGATTTTAGGATATTCATCTGTTAAGGCCTTATTGCACTTGTTCATAAAGGGCAGGTCATTGTAGATATAGGTATCAATTCTCCATCCGTCTACGCCAAACATTTCAACGCTCCAAAGGGCGTGCTGAATGAGAAAGTTAGAAACATAGGGGTTATTCTGATTGAGGTCTGGCATTTCTGGAACAAACCATCCATCAGACATTAATTTCTTATCTGCGGCAGAACCATATGGATCATAAACTGGTTGATCTTTAAAAGAAGTTCCTGTATAAGTAGGCCATTGGTGGTACCAATCCTTGGTTGGTTGATCCAAAAAAGTCAAGTGTTTACTACCCACGTGATTGTACACAGCGTCTTGCATCAGTTTCATTCCACGTTGGTGTAAGGCATCACTCAACGCCTTATATTTTTCGGCGCCTCCAATTCTTGGCTCAACGGTATAATGATCTGTAATTGCGTATCCGTGTTCGGTTCTTTCTGGTTGGTCATTGAGTAAAACAGGTGTCATCCAAACGGTAGTAACACCTAGGTTTTTTAAATAGTCCAAGTGGTTAATAATCCCTTGTAAATCTCCACCATGACGGTCATAGATTTTTGACCTATCCAAACTTTGGTCTTTGAGGCCTGCAATTTTATCATTGGATTTATCGCCATTGCTAAACCTATCTGGCATAATTAAGTACACCAAATCTGAGGAATTAACGCCTTGTGCAAAGACAGTTCCCCTTCCTGCTCTTTTGTTGTATAAGGGCCATTTAACCGCATGTACTTTCCCTCCACTTAGAAACTCTATAACAACATCACCCGCTTTTGCAGTTGCACTAATTTCCAAATCAATGGCCAAATACTTGCCATTGTCTAGCGCTGTTGTTTTTAGCAATTTTACACCAGGATATTGAAGACGCACTTGCTCTTTATTAAATCCATCATATTCTCCATGCACCAAGATCTGCACTTTATTCCACTTCATACCTGTCCACCAATTGGAGGGGTATAATTTGGCATATTGCGCTTGCGCAAATAGTGTAAAGACAGTGGTCATGATGACCAATAGGGTACTCTTTTTCATAACATCAATTTGTATCAAAAATGTTTTTTAATCCTTTCCTTGTTTAATGCGAATAGCTCCTGCATCATAGACAAATAATACACTAACGGCGGCGCAAATCATGAAGAATCCTGCCAAGACAATGGCGTAAATAGGTTGACCTCCGTAAATATGTTTCACTATCCAACCACCACCAATACCATTGATGATTTGTGGAAGTGTGATAAAGAAATTAAAGATGCCCATATAAATGCCCAATTTACCTGCAGGAATAGCCCCAGATAAAATCACATAAGGCATAGCCAAAATACTAGCCCAGGCAAGTCCAATCCCTACCATGGAAAATTTCAGCATTTCTGGATCCTTGATAAAGAAGATAGAAATGAGTCCAATGCCTCCAGCAAAAAGAGAGAAAGCATGGGTGCCTTTTCTTCCTAAAAATTTAGCTACCAATGGTAACATTAAAGCATAAACGGCTGCCACTAAATTATAGGTTCCAAATGCAGAGCTTACCTTATTTCCTGCTTCATTATAAGCAACAGATTTAACATAGTCTCCAGTTAATCCATAGACATGTGTGGCAACGGCATCTGTGGTAAATACCCACATACTAAATAGGGCAAACCAAGAAAAAAATTGCACCAATCCCAACTGTTTCATGGTCTTGGGCATTTTGGCAAAATCCTTGAAAATGTCTGATACCGCTGCTTTGGGAGCATCGGCTTCTTTTTTCCCGTGAAACTGTTCGTATTCTTTTGGACTATATTCTTTTGAAAAGAAAACCGTTACCAAAATGGCCGCCATAAACACTGCTGCTCCAATGTAAAAACTATATCTAATATTATCGGCAACGCCAGATGCTCCAGCTTCTTGAGAGAATCCTTGTTTGGCCAAGAAAGATGGTAGTTCGGACCCAACTACAGCACCAATGCCAATTAAAAAGGTTTGTACGGCAAAGCCCGATGTTCTCTGAGAATCTGGCAGGTTATCTGCTACTAAAGCTCTAAAGGGTTCCATGGCCACATTAAAACTGGCATCCATGATCATGACCATTCCAGCTCCCATCCAAAGGGCAGGAACAATACTTGATAGTGACCCTGCATTGGGTAAGAAGATTAAGGCCGCGGATGAAAGAATAGCACCTGCTAAAAAATAGGGTTTTCTTCTTCCCAATCTTGTCCATGTGTTGTCACTATAATGTCCAATCAATGGTTGCACAATCATACCCACCAAGGGTGCCACAATCCAGAACATGGGTAACTGTTCCACGTCTGCTCCAAAAGAACGTAGGATTCGGCTGGTATTGCCATTTTGCAGTGCAAATCCAAATTGGATTCCCAAAAAGCCAAAACTCATGAAAACAATTTGAGAGATGGTTAACCTGGGTTTGGGCAAGAGTCCTGAACTACTTACAGGAGGGTTGGAATGGGCCATGGCAATCGTTTAATGTGTAAGAAATACATGAAGCTAAAATTACATAAAAAAACATCCCCACAGGGACGTTTTTTTATGATTTATATCACAAAACTATCGGGTAAAATGGCAGTCTTTTTCACCACCACAATCCCGTCTTTGACAGCGTATAAAGGATGATCTGTATTGGCTAAATGTTTGCCACCAACAATTCTAACATCATTACCAATACGGCAATTTTTGTCAATGATGGCATCTTTAATATAGCATCTTTCACCTATGCCAATCTTGGGTAATCCCTTGGCCTGATCGCTATCCATTTCAGATAGGGTTTCATAATAGTCATTACCCATGATATAGGAACTCACAATGGTAGTTCCTTTTCCAATTCTGGAACGAATACCCACTACTGATTGTTCTATTCTGCTGGCATTGATAATAGAGCCTTCGGCGATGATGGTTTTCTCTAAAGTTGTGCCGCTGATCTTAGCGGGTGGCAGCATACGCGCACGGCTATAAACTGTTTTGGTATTGTCAAATAGATTGAATGCAGGCACATCATCTGTTAATGCCAGGTTGGCTTCAAAGAAGGAATAGATATTTCCAATATCGGTCCAATAACCATCATACTGATAGCTAATGACTTTGTGGTTGTCAATGGACTCTGGAATAATCTCTTTACCAAAATCCGTTGCTTTAGGATTCTTCTCATACAAGAGATGATCCAAGATTCTTTTATTGAAAATATAGATACCCATAGAAGCTAAGTAGTTCCTACCCTGCTTTTGCATTTCAGCTCCAGTATCACTTGTCCAGTCTGGCAATAATTCCTTGGCCGGCTTTTCTACAAAAGATGTGATAAACTGCTCATCATTGGTTTTCAAAATACCAAACTCTGGCGCTTCCCTATCGCCCACAGGTATAGTGGCAATAGTAATATCGGCCCCTTGGGCTTTGTGATTAGCAATCATTTCACTAAAGTCCATTTGATAGAGTTGGTCTCCACTCAAAATCAAAATATACTCGTAGTCAAAATTGCCAATATGCCTAAGTGATTGCTTTACCGCATCGGCCGTGCCCTGAAACCAACCTGGGTTATCCGGTGTTTGTTCGGCAGCTAGAATGTCTACAAATCCAGAACTAAATGCACTAAAATGATAGGTGTTCTTAATATGCTTGTTCAAAGACGCTGAATTGAACTGGGTCAATACAAACATTCTATTGATATTGCTATTAATACAGTTACTAATAGGAATGTCTACTAAACGGTACTTACCGGCTATTGGTACGGCAGGTTTTGACCTTGTATTGGTTAATGGAGACAACCTGCTTCCGGCACCTCCTCCCAGGATTACGGCTACTACTGATTTTGAATAATTATTCATTGGTTCTATTGTTTTATCTGTTGAGTTTCTATTTATAATATGCTTTCATATACACTAATATATTTTT
>NCHJ01000108.1:0-4235 GCA_002256765.1 Bacteroidetes bacterium 24-39-8 | reverse complement strand
ATACACTAATATATTTTTGAACAGTGGCTTCCCAACTATTGTCTACCTGCATCATGTACTTGCGCATTTTTTCCATATGACTATTGTCTTTGTAGACAGATACGCCCCTTCCAATAGAATAAACCAAGTCAGATTCTGTAGCATTGTTAAATCTAATGCCATAGCCATCCGGATCTCCCATATCTACCACTGTGTCTTTTAATCCTCCAGTGGTTCTAACCACGGGTACAGTGCCATATCGCATGGCATACATTTGGTTCAACCCACAGGGCTCTACTTTAGAAGGCATGAGCAAAAAGTCTGCCCCTGCATAAATTAAATGACTCAAAGCCTCATTGTATCCAATATAGGCATTGTACAATCCTGGAAATTGACCCACCATTTGCTGCAGAGCCCATTCTATATCTGTTTGTCCACTTCCCAAAATTAAGAAACTAGCAGCTCCACCAGTTTCGTGAATGGACCTAGCAATGGACCCTGGCAAAATTTCTGCAGCTTTCTCTCCTACCAATCTTCCTATAAAAACAAAGAGCGGCTTTTCTTTGTCCAAACCGTATTTGTCACAAAGTAATTCTTTGTTGGCTTTCTTGCCCTTTGTAACTGTTTTAGTAGAAAAATGCTGCTCTAAATAAGTATCCGTTGTTGGATTCCAGATTTCATTGTCAATGCCGTTCAAAATGCCCACACACTTGCCTCTCTCATAATCAAATAAGGATTCTAAGCCATTGGCATCGTAGAACAATTCTTCCATATAGCTCTGAGAAACTGTGGTAACTTTATCGGCACATTTAATAGCAGAAGCCATGGGATTGATTCGACCAGCCCATTCTAATAATCCCGTTTTCCAATCGTCCCAAGCAGGTATCAATTTGCTTTGACTCCAATCCATCCAACCTTGGTATTGTCCATTGTGAATAGTAAAGACGGTAGATACCCTGCTCAAATGTCTAAAGTTGAAGCAGTGCTTCATCATAAAAGGCACCAGTCCTGATTGATGGTCGTGACAATGAACAATATCTGGCCTATGTTCCCAACTGGCCATCCAACTCACTACTGCTATTTGAAAAGCTGTAAATCGCTCTGTGTCATCATCATAACCATAAATCTTTTCTCGGTCTAATAAACCATTGATATCTACTAGATAAAGGTCATAGCCCAGAGAATTGGTCTTTTCCCTAATAATGGTATATTCAAAAAACCAATCGCCCAGATTGGCAGACCCTTTAAAATCTACTACCCATTCATTATTGTACAAGAATTTGGTTCTATACATGGGCATAACCACTTTGGCTATATGCCCAGCTTTGCATTGGTATTTGGGCAAAGCCCCTACTACATCACCCAAGCCCCCAGCTTTGGCCACTGGATAGCATTCGGCACTTATATGAACAATCTCCATCTAGGTCAGTTAAACTTTAATAACATTCAATTTAGCAATGAATTGCCATAAGGGCAAAAAACATTTAAAGTTTTCTGCTTAGTAAATTATATTTATTTTACAGCCTATTCGTTTCATAATCAATCTCTCGCTTGTCATGAATCAAAAAACTAACTGGTCCCAATTTGGCACCCTCATTACCGTTTTCTTTTTCTGGGGATTTGTTGCTGCTAGCAATGACATTCTCATCCCAGTTTTCAAAAAAGCCTTCACCTTAACACAGTTGCAAAGCCAATTGGTGGCGGTTGCCTTTTATGTGGCATATACGGTTGGCTCATTAATTTATGTTGGAGTTTCTTCAGCTATAGGAGGAGATTTACTAAACAAAATTGGTTATAAAAATGGGATAGCCCTTGGTTTGGGTATTTCTGCAGTTGGAACATTGTTGTTTTATCCTGCCGCAACCGATGGTGGATCTTTTAATCTAATGATCACCGCTCTTTTCATTGTAGCCCTAGGTTTTAGCTTACAACAGATTGCAGCCAATCCCCTAGCGGTTGTTATTGGTGATCCAAAAACAGGATCACAACGATTAAATATGGCCGGTGGTATCAATAATTTTGGAACCACTATTGGACCATTATTGGTCAGTTTTGCCATTTTTGGAAGCGTAAGTAGTGGTAATACAGATGCCAGTATTGAAAGCGTGAAAACGCCTTATTTAATTTTAGGCGCGGCCTTTTTGTTGGTGGCTATTTTCTTTAAGTTTTCTTCTATCCCTAATAAAATTGACTTAGAAAATGTTGCTGAAAAAGAAGCAGAATCTGGTTCAAAACTAATGCACAAAAAATCTGCTATTCAATACCCTCAATTGGTAATGGGTATGATTGGGATCTTTGTGTATGTAGGTGTTGAAGTATCTACGGCTAGTAATCTACCTGAATACATGCGCCAACACTTAGGCATTCAAACAGAACAAATTGCTCCTTATATTTCATTGTATTGGGCTAGTTTAATGATTGGTCGTTGGACTGCTTCTGTTGGAGCTTTTGGCGTAAGCGCCTCAAAAGCAAAAGTGTTGAATTTTGTGATGCCTTATTTGGCATTTGCTGTTTTCTTAATTGTCAATACCATTGCACAGCACGATATGACCCAATTCTATATTTATGGCCTTGTAATCATTGCCATGATTGCAGGTGATATTTTGAGTAAGGGAAGCCCAGCTAGAATGCTATTAATCTTCTCTAGTATGGGTATTGTTGCCTTGGTAATAGGAATGCTCACTTCTGGTATGGTTAGTGTATTTGCTTTTATTAGTGTGGGACTATTTTGTAGCACGCTCTGGCCTTGCATCTTTACTTTGGCAGTGGCTGGATTGGGCAAACATACCAACCAAGGTTCTAGCTTACTCATTATGATGATTATGGGTGGTGGTGTCATTGCGGCATTACAGGGCTGGGTTGCAGACGATAGCATGCTTGGCATTCAGTACAGTTATATTGTTGGAGCCTTATGTTTTGCTTACCTTGCATTCTACGCCATAAGGGTAAAATCTATCTTGAAATCACAGGGTATTGATTACGATGTGAAAGCAACTGGCGGAGGACATTAATTTCATTTATAAACAAAGAGACATGGCATCTAATAACACCGGTATGGAACAATTGGCCATCGGTATAGACATAGGAGGAACGGGTACTAAATTTGGAATTGTTGATAGAGAAGGCAATGTGTTGTTTTCCAGCGAAATGTCTACAAGAGGGTTTGAAACCATTGAATTGTTCATTGCGGAATTGCACAAAAAAGTGCAACCCTTAATTGATAATATTGGAGGTACTGGTAGGATTCGCGGTATTGGTGTGGGTGCTCCTAATGGTAATTTTTATACTGGCACCATTGAGTACGCTCCTAACCTTCCTTGGAAAGGCATTATCCCATTGGCTAAACTGATTCAGGATGAATTTAAATTGCCAGTAGTTATTACCAACGATGCTAATGCTGCGGCTTTAGGTGAAATGAAATATGGTGCTGCCAAGGATATGAATGATTTTATCATGATTACTTTGGGTACTGGAGTTGGTAGTGGTATTGTAGCCAATGGTAACCTGATTTATGGGCACGATGGTTTTGCAGGAGAATTGGGACATGTAATTGTTATCCCTGATGGTCGTTACCACGAAGGTACTGGCAAGAAGGGTTCTTTAGAAAGCTATGCTTCTGCTACTGGTGTTCGTAACACGGCTATTGAATTATTAGAAAATTCAGATACGCCAAGTTTGTTGCGTGCCATTCCTAAAGAGGAATTAGATTCCAAGAAAGTATATGATGCAGCCATGGCTGGTGATCAATTGGCCAAAGATATTTTTGATTATACTGGCAAAATTTTAGGTCTTGCCCTTGCAAATTTTGTGATGTTCTCTAGTCCTTCTGCCATTGTCTTATTTGGTGGATTAACAAAGGCTGGTGATTTAATCTTAAAACCTACCAGGGAACATATGGAAGCCAATTTGATTCAAGTTTTTCAGAACAAGGTAAAAATCTTGGTCAGCCACTTGAAAGAATCTGATGCGGCAATACTTGGTGCGTCTGCGTTGGCGTGGGACGTTCAATAGAAAGATTTAGTGAAGAGATAAGAGTGAAGAGTGAAGAATGGACGTTGAACTCAGTAAACGAGATTACCTAAGCTGCGCTTAGGTTTTAGTTAAATACAATCTTATTCTAAAAAAGAAAACCTAGGTAAGCCTAGGTTTTCTTTTTTGGGACTGTTTTATAAACTGTGTAAGTGAGGGATAAGTTGGGGTGCACCCCAACTTATCCCTCACTTTTTTTAACTTTAAAACACAGTTTAGATTATGGA
>NCHJ01000107.1 GCA_002256765.1 Bacteroidetes bacterium 24-39-8 | reverse complement strand
TCTTAACGCGTCTCTAGCTGCATTTTTACAACTAGTACTCACCATGTATTTTATATATAATTTCAACTGCTTTGAACTTTACTGTTTGTGTAAAGTTCAAAGCATTATTGAGGCTTTATGTTTCACAATTCAGCCTTTTAATTGTATAATTCACAGTTTAGATGGAGTAATTAAAAAATACTGTCTTTTTTAGCCTTGGGAGTACTATTAGTTTTATTGAGCTTTTTTTGCCTTTGCTCTTCTTGCTTTATTTGATCAGCCTGCTTCTTTGTTTCTGCTCTTTTTTTCTTGTTAAAGTAGCCTTTGAGCAAGAAATTACTTTTAGCTGCTTCCATGTTTTCGCTGAGTCCTTTAGAACCGGTCTTCAGATTGGTCATAGTACTATCCAATGAATTTGCAAAATCTTCATCACTAACTAATTTTGACAAAGCCCCATTTCCATGGTTCATTTTATAAGTAAACCTGGCAAATTCATTTGAACTTTTTTCTAGGTTAATAATAGTGCCCTTGATACTTTCTGAAAACTGTTCATCGGAAATTAGCTTTGATAAGGCACCTTTTCCATGATTCATTTTGTAGGTAAATACAGCCAATTGGTCTGTAATTAAGGCCGCGTTATCTACACTTTTTTTCAAACCTACAATAATGTCTTGTATTTCTATGGCTTCACTTGAAGCTATACTAGACCCATCTTTTACTAGTGCAGCGTTTTCAATGCCTGGATGAATTGTCAATACCTTGTCACCCATTAAACCATCTGATCCTATACTGGCTTTTGAGTTAACTCTTATAAAGGGTTTAGCCTCATCTTTAATGATCAAATAGACTAACACTGAACTATCTGTAACCAACGCAATTTCATCTATTGTTCCAATATTGATACCAGCAAAACGGACATTATTCCCCACTTTCAAACCGCTTACAGACTTAAATACAGTTTTCAATTGAAACGTATTTCCAAACATATTTTTTTGCATGCCAATCAAATAAATAGATACTACTAGAATACCTAACCCAACGGCAACAAACATGCCCAGCTTCCAAACATATCCGGTATTATCTTTCATATGATATTATTTCTTGTCAATAAAAAATTCTTGTATCCAAGGCAATGTAGAATTAGACACTTCTTCATATGTTCCCTGAAAACCAATTCTGCCATTTTGCAATATGGCCACTTGGTTTCCCGTTCTTTTGGCACAAGCAAGATCATGAGTGATAATGATAGAACTGCTTTGGTACTCTTCCTGAATTTTCACCATCAATTCACTTATTTCCCTTGAAGTAATAGTATCCAATCCTGTTGTAGGTTCATCGTAAAGCATGATTTCAGGTTTGAGAATCAAAGTCCTTGCCATTGCAATTCTTTTGCGCATTCCGCCAGAAAGAGCCGATGGCATTTTTTGAATAGCGTCTATCAATCCTACACTTTCTAAGGCTGCTTTAATGCAAGTGTTTATTTCATCTTCCGTGAGATCCGGAGAGTGTCTTCTTAGTGGGAATCCTAAATTTTCAGCAACCGTCATTGAATCATACAAGGCAGCACTTTGAAAAAGAAACCCAATTTTTAATCTTTCTTCATTCAATTGTTGCGTATTCATGGCCAACAGATCTTTTCCAAAAACCTTGATACTACCACTATCCGCTTTGATCAATCCTACAATACATTTTATTGCTACAGATTTTCCGGATCCGGATCGCCCAAGCAATACCATACTTTCTCCCTTATTAACATTCAAATTCAAGTTTTTTAAAACTTGATTCTCTTTGCCAAAAGATTTACTTAACCCTTGTATGGATATAATGGAATCGGATTCTTTATTAGATACATCTTTTTTCATTAGAGCATTAGGTCTGTAATTTGAACTGCCAACATATCTATAATAAAAATGGAAAGTGATGCAATTACTACTGCTGAATTAGCTGCTTTTCCTACACTTTCAGTGCCATTAGCTGCATTGAATCCCTGATAACATCCTATCATACCAATAAAATATCCAAAAAAACAAGACTTAATTGTTGCAGGTATTATATCAATAAAGTCTAAGGATTCTAAAACTTTAGTGGCATAACTTATCAAGCTGATATCACCTTTAATACTAATTCCAGCGTAACCCCCAAATATTCCTACCAAATCTGCAAATAGTACTAATAATGGCACCATTAAGGTTGTGGCAATAATTCTGGTAACAACCAAATATTTGAATGGATTAACTGCCGAAACCTCCATGGCATCAATTTGTTCTGTGACCTTCATAGAACCTAATTCTGCTCCAATGCCAGAAGAAATTTTTCCTGCACAGATTAATGCTGTTACCACTGGGGCTATTTCTCTAATCAAAGACGTTCCTACCATTCCAGGTAACCATGACTTCGCGCCAAATACAACTAAAGTTGGTCTAGACTGAAGTGTTAGAACCAAACCCATGATAAACCCAGTTATGGATACTAAGGGCAAGGACTTCCATCCCATCAAGTAACATTGTCTAAGGATTTCTCTCCATTCAGTTGGAGGCAAAAAAAGCTCCCTGAAAAACCTAAGGTTAAACAGGGTTGCTTTTCCCATTGCCAAGAACAATTCCCTCAATTGTTGCAAGACATATGTATGCTTGGATATTTCTTCCATGTCATGTAAGGTTATTCATAGCCGCTCTTGATGACCGTCTGAACCAATTTGAACCTACCATTAGGCCTAATCAAGTTTGATGCATGTGCGGGAATCACAATAGAATCTCCCGTTTTTAATAAATGGGACTGTCCTTTGATAACAATATCTGCCTGACCTTCTATTACTTGAATAAAACTGTCAAAAGGTGTGGTTTTTTCAGTTAAACCTTCACCATTGTCAAAAGACATAACACTGATATTGCCAGTTGTTTTTTTTAGGATGGTTTTGATGACCACCGAATTGGGGATGTACTCAATAATTTCCACAGTTATGTGGATTTTGGATTTCTCCAATTCGCTGTTGTCCATGATTGAAAGATTGTTATGCATTAATTATTATGTTTCACCGTAAAATCTTTCAACGCCGATCCTAGTCCATCCATATCTCGATTAAACTCTCTTTTAAAAGTTTCCCAATCAGTCATAGTTTTATTATAGTCATCTACTTTAGATTGCAGCTTTCTATTTTGCATTTCCAAAGTATCTACTCTTTTAGCATTCAAATCATCCATTGGATAACCAGAACGTTTAATTTTTGACTTTAATTCGCTAATGCGGATTTCATTGGTCTTGATTTTGGCTTCAGATTCATTTTTGAAAATCTTCCATTCCTCAGCATTTGCTGCTTTTATTTCTGCAACTGCTGCTTTGTCCTCAACTTTTTCAAGATTTTCTTTGGCGTTTTCTACCTGTATTTGAGCGTCATTGACTTTTTGATCGGGAGTTTTACATCCATTAAAGGATATTCCACCAATAAGCATGCAGGCAAGGTATAGTATTGTGATTGGTTGTTTCATTTTATTTTATTTATAGTTTTATAATTAATTCCATCTTCCTTTTTGCCATACTTTACCGCGAGGTCCTTGTTTCCAATGACCTTGCTGATACGTTCTGCCATTTCTTGACTGTTCCCATCTTCCCCTACCTTGTTTGTAGGTTCTTGTTTGGTAACTCCAAAGCCAATCACCCTCTATCCAAATATGATTTACACTGGGACGCATAGGGCGTTCATATTCAACATAAGCTGGCTCAATGCTAACATAAGCTGGGCCACATGCGTTAATACTGACCATTGCTATTAGCAAAGCAGCCAAGTAGATTGTTTTTTTCATGATTTTTTTTTAATAAACTAAATGGTCTATCCAGTTATCAATTCCATATCCATCACTTTTACACCCAAATTGGTTAATTCCATCTCGCAGAAAATATAAACTTCATCATCTACCATCCAACCTCCTGCTGCAATAATATGGTTCCACTCCAGGCCCCAATCTTTTCTATTAATAACTCCAGTTACCGTAAATCCTGCTCTTTCTTTACCCCATGGATCAAGAATTAAACCACCAAAGTGCACATTCAATGAAATTCTCTTTGTAGTTTCTTTGATAGTTAAATCTCCCCAAAGTGTATGATTTCCTTCTTTATCTGCTTTCCCAATAGTATGTGACTGAAACGTGATTTGATGATGGTGTTCTACATCAAAAAACTCATCCGCTTTTAAGTGATTATCTCTATCATTATCACCACTTGATACAGAAGCTGCATCTATCCAGAAGTCAATATCTGCAGTGCTAAAATCTGCACCGTCTGTATGTATGCTGGCGTCAAATGTTTTAAAGGATCCCTTTACATGTGAAATCATCAGGTGCCTAACCCTGAATCCAACTTCGGAATGCGCTTGGTCAATTGACCATTTATTATCTTTTCCCATTAGACAAATTTTAATTGAATGAATTATTCTTGATATCTTCTAAGCACCCATGCTATTGATTCGTGCTCTTCCATTAGACCGGTTAAAAAATCTGCGGTACCAGCGTCATTGATTTTTCCAGCAATCTGAGCAACTGACTTTCTCAAAACAAGAACCAAACTTTCATGGTCTAACAATAGCTCCTTTAACATATCTTTTGAGGTAGCATATTTTCCTGGTGACTCTTTAAGGCTTCCCAATTGCAAAAACTCTTCCATTGTACCTGGTGTTTTCTGCCCCAGTTTTCCCATTCGTTCAGCTACTAAATCAATTGAAAGCTCCATTTGTTTGTATTGTGATTCAAACAACTTGTGCAATTCCAAAAAGCTTTCTCCACTTACATTCCAATGAAATTTTCTTGTCTTAACATATAGAATCATTTCATCAGAAAGGATTTCTGATAATAAGCTAGATGACTTTACTAAATGTTTGTCTGAGATGCCAATATTTGTTTTCATGATTTATGTTGTTGATGATCAAGCATTTGGTGCATAATTGGTTTTCCAAAGAAATCTTTTACAAATGCTTGTTGTTGATTTGCCGTCATTCTTTCAGCTTGCCTAAGAGAAAAATGTATGTGTGAGCATGCTTTCATTTCTCTTAATAAATTGAATAACTCTACTTTAGCTTCTGTTGGACCAAACAGCAAGACTTCATCGTATTCTTGCATCTCTATGCCTAATTGCTTATAAAATTGTTCTTGCATTTGATTTTCCTTATGATGCATCAATTTTTCTCCTTTCTCTAAGCTTTCTGATCTTTGTTCACTGGTAAATCCAGAGTAAATGGTTTTCATGTTTGGTTGCTCTAAAGAATACTCCATTAAGTGAGCTTCATGATGATCCATCCAAACACCCAGACATCGGTTGTTTTTCATGTTTTGCATTTTTACTAATAAGATTGTTTGCCAAGTAAAGTTGGCAATAGATAAGAAGCTTTATATTACAAGTAGAGAAATCAATTTTGCAAGATTCACACGTTGTCTAAACCAGTGCGTTTTTTGTTCTTGATAGACTTGAAAAAAGAGGGAGTAAGACCTGTAATTTTTTTGAATTGATGTGAAAGATGTGCCACGCTACTATAATTCATCTTCCAAGCAATTTCAGTAAGATTTAACTCATTGTAGATAATCAACTCTTTTACGCGTTCAATTTTATGAATCATCAAATAGCGTTCAATGGTAGTTCCTTCTGTTTCTGAAAAAAGATTAGATAAATAGGTATAATCGTAAGACAATTTTTTACTCAAATGTTCAGAAAAATTAATTTCTAAAGGTTCATCAGAATAGTGAACTAGTTCTACGATTACTTGCTTTATTTTTTCAATTAGTACGGCTTTTTTGTCTTCCATCAATTCTAAGCCAGAAGGCAATAGTATGGTATTTAGAGCTTGTCTTTGAGAGGCTGTAAGGTCAATAGGGAGATCAACCTGCCCTAATTCAACATTATTGTAAGGTATACCTAATTTTTCCAATTCTGCTTTCACCACCATTTTACAACGGGTGCTTACCATGTATTTGATATAGATTTTCAACTTGGTTGCTTGAAATGGAGAATCTGGAAACCCAAAGCAATGAAAGCTACGCTTTAATCTGCAGTACTTTCATTTAAATGATTTGATTTTTGATGCAAGGAGTTTGCTGACCGCAAACTCCTTGATACATCAAAATGGATATGGATCAATACAAGATAAATGCAACTCTTCTATTTGCTTGTCTACCTTTTTCAGTTTTGTTGGTTTCTAAGGGCTGAGTTTCACCAAAACCAATGGCTTCCACTTTATTACTATCTACCCCTTTTAATACTAAGTAATCTTTTACAGCATTTGCTCTATTATAGGAGAGTTTCATATTAAACTCATCAGAGCCTTTTGAGTCAGTATGTCCAGAAAGTTTAATTCTAAATCCTTTTTGCATTAATAATCCTGAAAGATTGTCCATATACCTAAACGAACGCTGTCTAATGGATGCTTTACCAAAATCAAATTCAAGGTTTGCAAACGTATCTTCAGCAATCTTTCTATCTGCATCGGTTACTATATAGTTATTCCTAATGATGGTAGTATCTTTTGCAGGTAATACAACAGGCAAAGGACAACCAGCTCCATCAACTTGAACAGCTTTTGGTGTATTAGAACATTTGTCAAAATAATCAGAAACGCCATCTGCATCAGAATCTGTTTTCATCCTTTGCATTTCAGCACGCATTGCTTCCATTTCTGCATTTTGAGATTTTCGCTTTTGCTCCAAAGCATCAATTTCAGATTGCAAAGTATTGTCTCTGTCTTTTACTTTTCCAGCCAATGCAGCAGGGGCATTATGTCTGGCCAATTGTGGTTTTCTTGAATTACCTAATGCGAATTCTAAACCTGCATGTGCATATGAAAATTTATCTCCCAAATAGGGTGATTTCATATAACCATCAAGGTTGTCAGCATCAACATAGGCCATAGTATAACCTATATTCAAATTAACAGATTTTCCTAAATTAGCTCGTATACCTAGGCCAAATGGCAGGTAAAACTCAGTAAGACTGCCAGTAGGTTTTGTGTCTACCAATACTCCTGTTTTACTGGTAGTATGAGGGTTGAAATTGATTCCACCACCACCAATAGATACGTAGGGTTGAATACTAGTATGCAATTTTGACCAATTGATACTACCAAGTGTGAATACCGCACTTAAGCTGCTTGTCCAATTTACGTTTGTTTCAAAAGATGCTAAGTCGCCAACAGGTGCAGCACCATCCCATAACTTATCATTATTTCCTTTTAAGGTACCTCTAATAACATCTAATTGAATTCCAATTGTATGTGAGGCTTGATATTTAATATAAGCACCATAACCCAATTGGGGCACCCATTTAGAAAAGTCATTTTTTCCCCCAGCAGCTGCAAAGGGAGCTAACATGCCAGCATTAAGTCCAATAGACCATGTTCTAAAAACTTTTTTTCCAGAAAACAAATCCGGATTTTCTATAGTTGAACTACTGGGCATCTCTTGTGAAAAGACAGTCAATGATACTGTAAGAAGCATCATTACTAAAAGAATTGATTTGTTATTTACTTTTTTCATACTCAGTTTTAAATGTTGAATTTCTAATCTTTGCCTTTCCCGTTTTTATTGCCTTTTCTATTATCATTTCCGCTTCTACCATCTTTATCTCTTTTTTGCTCCTCTCTTTGCCATTGCTTATGCTCAGGATGTCCTCTTGATTCAAAATATTTGCGTTCTCTACTGTCCCTAATTATGGGTTGGCTTCTATCGCCCTTGTAGTTAGCATAATGCTGTTTGTAGTAATTATTCCTCAAATAGGGCCTAGCCTCGTTGATAACCACTTTATGACCGCTATAGATATTGTAGTTTCTTGCCCTATAAGGTAAACTTGAAGAAAAGCGCCATCTCCCAGATTGCAGATAAATGTATTGACGCTGAGACACGTTATAATAAACGTCAATATCTGGCATATAATAATATTGGGCATAATCATATCCAACCGGCCCCCACACTGGCTGATTTCCTATATTAAAGCTAATTCCCAACCTAATCTGAGCATTGGATACTGATGGAATGATCCAACCCATTAGTAAAAAGCAAAAAATTAATACTCGTTTCATGTTGTTTTTTAAAAGGTTCACTCAATACCTGCAAAACTGATTTAAATAGGGTTGTAGATTGTTACATAGCATGTTGTTTAAATTATATAGTTCACTGCTTATAGAGAGTTGACTTTCTTATTAGAAACTGAAATAGTTTTAGTTGTATGTTAGAAGCTATTTTATTATATTTATACAAATCAATTTTCTCCCCCCCTCGCAGATTAGCTATTTAGATTATTTTCAATACATGAGTGAAGCAAACAACCCTTTCTCAATAGAAAGCAAGCCAAGCCAAGAAGCTATTCTAGCCTACCATTTGGATAATGGTCCTTTTGCTGTAATTGAATGGGATCATGCATTCAGAATTGCTCGTTGGTCACAAAAAGCAGAACAATTATTTGGTTGGAAATCAACAGAAGTCATTGGCTTGCATTTCAATGATTTTGATATTCTACCTCAGGATGAGTTTGAAAAAATTAGAGAAAACATCAATTGTATTGAACAAGGAAATGGGAATACTACAGTTCTAGAAAATAGAAATTTTCACAAAAATGGAAAATTGCTGTATTGCAGATGGCACAATAGTATCTTAAGAGATTCTCTAAGTAAAATCATCTCTATTTTTTCAATGATTGAAGACATTAGTGACTTAAAAAACATACAGGAAAATCTCAGAAAAAGTGAAGAACTATTTCAACTAGCAGTTGCTGGCTCTAAAGATGGTATTTGGGATTGGGACATTGCAAATGATCTAGCTTATTTTTCGCCAAAGTGTCAAGAAATGATTGGCGAACAATTTAATGCTCACATTTCAGGCATGGAAGCATTTGTCAATCATGTACATCCTGATGATATTACTAGCACAATAAACGCCTATAAACTTCATTTGTATGAACGTAAAGAAATGCAAACTGAATATCGATTAAGAATTGCAGATGGTAGCTATAGGTGGTTTTTAGTAAAGGGGCAAGCAATTTGGAACCAAGAAGGAAAACCTATTAGAATGGTAGGATCACTTTCAGATATCCATGATAAAAAGCTAATGGCCCAAGCATTGGAGAATAGTGAAATAAAATTCAATGCAGTCACAGACCATATTACTGATATAGTAAACATGATTGATAAAAAAGGGCTAATCAAATATACCAATCAATCAGTAGAAGGAATTTTAGGATACCAACCAGAAGAATTATTGGGAATTCATTTCTTGACCCTGGTGCATCCAGATGAACAAAAACGAATTTCAGAACGGTTTCAAATACAAGTTAATAGCAAGGGTCCAGGTAATTTAATTCAATTTAGACTGAGAGCAAAAGATGGCTCTTATGTACCATTCGAAGGCATGGGAAATGTACAATTACACCACCCTTCTTTACAATCTATTATCATGATTTCAAGGGATATTACCCTTAGAAAAAAAGCAGAAGAAATTATCATTGCCAGTGAAGAAAAATTCAGGTCTTTAGTACATAATATTAGTGATATCATCAGTATCATTAGTGCCAATGGCGAGATAAAATACCAAAGTGCCTCGGCCAGACAAATCATGGGTTATGAGGAAAATGGCTTGAGTAAAAGAAATATCATGGAAGTAGTACACCCAGATGATTTACAATTGGTTTTAAGTACATTCCAAAGTTTGGTTCAAAAAGGAGGCAATTCAGAATTGATTGAATTTAGACTCTTAAATTCAGATGGTCAATATTTTTACATTGAAGCACAAGCCACCAATCAACTCCACAATTCAAGTATAGGAGGAATTGTAGTAACATCTAGAGATATATCAATTAGGAAAAAGGCAGAAGTAGAGAAACAATCCCTCATAAAGGAACTCACCAAAAACAATGCAGACCTAAAACAGTTTTCCTATATTGTTTCTCATAATCTAAGAAGCCCTTTAACCAACCTTATATCTATGACTAACTTATTAGACATGGA
>NCHJ01000106.1 GCA_002256765.1 Bacteroidetes bacterium 24-39-8 | reverse complement strand
TTTGTTTTTAAGGACAATGCTGCTAGATTTCTCTTCGGCCAAATTAGTATTGGTTGTTGTGGGTTGAGATGCTGTGCTTGATGCAATAGGGTCTACTACAACTACTGGATTATTTTCTTTTACTTCAGTTTGTAGATTAGAGGTTTGAAGATTAGAGGTTTGAAGTTGACTGTTAGTGTTTTTAGAATAGTTAGATTGACTATTGTCTTTTGCCAAAGCTTGGTCAATAGGCCCAATAGCAATTCCCATTTGACTTAATAAACTGGGACTTGATATCTCATTTTGTTTATCAACAACAATTGATTGATCAAGGATGACTTTTTTATTTGTTGAGGGTACAGTTGTAGTTGTATTATTTTGTTCAATGGTTGCAGGCTTCTCTAAAGATGCTGGTGTTTCTACAGGGGCAGGTTTTGAGACAGATTCTTTGTCCTCAATTGATTGGTTAGTCTGATTATACCACCAATAACCACCAATACCCATTAATAGTATTGCCGGAATTAGAAACCAGAAAAACCTTTTCTTGGGTTTTTCAAGGGGCATTTCCTTGTCCAATATTAATTGCATCTTATCCCAATTGGCCATGCCAGGGGCATCAAATGCCTCGGCAGCCTTTTTGGCTACATGATCCAATTCATTATCTTCCTCAAAACTATGCATACTGTTTATAAGCTTTTTTCTCTAAAATGATTTTCCTCAAATTGTTTCTAGCCTTTGACAGGTTTGATTTTGACGCACCAACACTTATTTTTAAGGTATCTGCAATTTCTTCATGACTAAAACCTTCAATAACAAATAAATTAAAAACTGTTCTATAAACTGGTGAAAGTTTTCTAATGGCCAGAATGATTTCTTGGTAAGCAATCTTGTCTAAACCGCTTTCTTGTTTTTCAATCATCGGTTCTGTTTCTGGCGTAACGTCATAGCTGACCATTTTTAATTGGGTCTTACGCAAATGGTCAATACAGGTATTGACCAATATCCGTTTGAACCAAGCTTTTAGTAAAGCCTCTTGGTCATCTTGTCTACTGCTATCAAATTGGGCAATGTTTTTGAACAGTTTTACAAAAGCCTCACTCACCATCTCTTCGGCTTCTTCTTGTTGATGTATGTAACGATAGCTAATTTTCATAGCATAGCCATGCAGCCATTGGTACATGTCCCGTTGGCTGATTCGGTTGTTCTGACTACAACCCTTGATCAGGCTGATAATGTTAATTTGTTCCAGGGGCAAATTTCTACAGTAAATTATATGGTTTAGACTACGTTCCAATAAATATACTTATTGAACCTGATACGAGGAATAAGCAAAACTGGTTGCTTCTAGCTAAAAATGTCAGTTCCCGGTCTTGCCATCCCTGACTTTTACTTTTTTTCCCTTGTTTTTCTTTTCAAAATCCTCCACTTCCTTTGGTTTGGGCTTGGTTGCAGGTTTTGGGTTAACTCCTAGAAGAGAATCTGGCATAGATGGGTCAACGGATTTTGGTAAAGCAGATGGTTCATCACCCTGGAGATTGTCGAGAACCCATTTTTCAGTATGAGTAACTGTACCATACATTGGGTTATAATATTTCCAAACGCCGTGTTTTAAAGAATTTCCATCCACTTTTACAATAATCCGCTCATATTTATTGGGAATTAATGGGTCAGCTACTTCAATGGTATCAAAGGCCTTGTTGGGGTTACTAGCCCGCCAATATTCTTCTCTTTCTATGCCGTTAATGGTAAAATACTGGCTCTTTCCGTTTTTCAAACCCCAACGATAGGTTTCCACGGCCATGATATCGCCCATTAAATTAAAATTTCTCCAAACACCTTCCTTTTTATCATTTTTGAAGACCCCTTCTTCTTCAAAACCTGGATTCCCCCTTAATGGATCAACATGAAGGGTCCATTTGCCTTGTTTATATCCATTGATATCGGTACAATTCAAGGTATCGCCATTGGCAGCAATTTTAAAGGTTTTACACTGACCTTTGGCAAATTGAAAAATTAAAAACGAGAAGGCTATCAGACAGTAACGCATTATTGTTAAATTAGCCCTTCAATTTACCAAAATTCTGCGTCTCATGAGAAAAACAACTGTTATAGTTGGCTTATTGTTTGCTATTTGCGGACAAGCACAGGTTAAACCTACATCGGCCACCGATAGGTTAAAAGTGATGGAACAACGCCAGTCACTTCAAAAAAAATCACTGGTTAACCAAAATGGATTCCGCAGTATTGGCCCAAGTGTCATGAGTGGAAGGGTAGTAGATATAGATGCCAATCCTGTTGACCCAACTGAGTTTTATATAGCTTATGCTTCTGGAGGTTTGTGGTATACTACTAATAATGGACAAAGTTTTCAATCCATTTTTGATAGTACAGATATTCTGACTATTGGAGATATTGCCGTAAACTGGAAAACCAAAACCATCTGGGTGGGAACCGGTGAAGTCAACAGTAGTAGGTCTTCCTATGCAGGAATGGGCGTCTATAAATCTAATGACAATGGTAAACATTGGGAATGGATGGGATTGCCAGAAAGCCATCATATTGGTAAAATTCAGTTGCACCCTTCTGACCCCAACACTGCATGGGTAGCCGCTTTAGGTCATTTATTCTCTTTTAATAAAGAAAGAGGAGTGTACAAAACAACAGATGGTGGTAAAAATTGGCAGCAAGTATTGGCCGTTGATGATAAAACTGGTGCAGTTGATTTGGAAATGAATCCAGCCAATCCCAATGAATTGTATGCAGCAATGTGGTATAGAACAAGAACCGCATCAAATTTTGAAGAAAGTGGTAAAACCAGTGGTATTTATAAAAGTACTGATGGAGGAAATAATTGGGTATTGGTATCTAAAGTTGGAAGTGGATTTCCCAATGGGGATGGCGTAGGTAGAATTGGCTTGGCCGTATCGCCCAAGCAACCCAATATTGTATATGCTGTTTTGGACAATCAGTTTCATGTAGCCGATACAGTAAAGCGGGTTGTAGATACCACCCGTTATGTGCTGCGCGATTTTAAAGACCTAACCAAGGAACAATTCTTGGCGTTGGATAATAAAAAATTGGCAGTATTTACTTCAAGTAGAAGAAATGGCATTCCTGCAAAATATACTCCTGCTGTTTTAAAAGATTTAGTGAAAACAGATAAGCTAAAACCAACTTGTATTTGGGACTTTTTATTTGACGCCAATACGGCATTATTTGAAACACCCATTCTTGGTTGTGAAGTATATAGAAGCGATAACGGTGGTGAATCTTGGAAGAAAACTAATGACAAATCTATACCCGGATTTTTCTATAGTACTTATGGCTATTATTTTGGGAAAATCTTTGTTAGCCCTTCTAATCCAGATAAAGTATTTATCACTGGTTTGAATATTATGGTGAGCAAGGACGGAGGTAAATCATTTACCAATATTTCAAAAAAACATGTGCATTCAGATCACCATGCAGTTTGGATTAATCCAGCCCGGGATAGTCATATCATTAACGGAAATGATGGCGGCGCCAATATTAGTTATGACGATGGTGCACATTGGTTCAAAGCCAATACACCGCCAGTAGGTCAGTTCTACAATATTGCAGTAGACAATGCCAAGCCTTATAATGTGTATGGGGGATTGCAAGATAATGGTACTTGGTTTGCACCTAGTACCACTAGAGAAAATTATGACTGGTATGATTCCGGAGAAAATCCCTACAAGAGCCTCAATGGTGGCGATGGTATGCAAGTACAGGTAGATACTAGGGATAATAAAACCGTTTATACCGGTTCACAGTATGGGAACTATATGCGCAGTAATACTGCCGGAGGCGATAGAAAATTTGTTAAGCCTAGCAACGATTTGGGTGAACCCAATTTTCGATTTAACTGGCAGTCACCTATCTTGTTGAGCAAGCATAACCAAGACGTGTTTTACTATGGTTCCAACAAGTTTCATAGGTCTATGAACAAGGGAGATAGTATGGTCACTATGAGCGCAGACCTGACCACTAATCCTGCCCAAGGCGATGTGCCTTATGGTACATTGAGCACCATTAGTGAGAGTCCATTGAAATTTGGTTTGATCTATGTTGGAACCGATGATGGTAATGTACAGGTAACTAAAGATGGTGGTTATACTTGGAACTTGATTAATAAGAAACTACCTAAGGGTTTGTATGTTTCAAGAGTTATAGCCAGTGCTTTCTCTGAAAGCAGGGTATATGTTACTTTAAACGGATATAGAAATGACCATTTTCTTCCTTATGTATATGTGAGTGAAGACTATGGGAACTCTTGGAAGCAAATTGGCAAAGACTTGCCTAATGAGCCTGTAAATGTGATCAAAGAAGACCACGCAAATGAAGGCATTTTATATGTGGGTACTGACGGCGGATTGTTTGTAAGCATTGATAGGGGAGAAAGCTTTATGCAATGGCATAAAGGCTTACCTGTTAGTGTTCCCATTCATGATATTGTTACCCAAGCACGTGAAAATGAAATAGTGTTGGGTACACATGGAAGAAGCTTATACATTGGTAAATTGGATGATGTTCAAAAATTGTACAAAGACGCTGACTATAAAGCTAAACGTCAAGCAGAGATTGATCAGAAAAAATAAATAAACTTTTCTATGATAAAAAATAGCTCCAATTGGAGCTATTTTTTTTGCAATATCCATAAGTCTTGCCCGCCCATGATTGTGGGAAATTCCTTGCCCTCATACAATTGAATCAGTTGAAAATCTTTTGTAAAAACATCTTTTAAAATACGGGCATTTTGGTAAACACTGCAGTTTCTATCGCCAGCAGAAAGTCCTTCAACTCCTTCCGCTAATTCCAGAAATCCTTTGTTTTGTAAAAGGGAACGTTGTTTCTTAGTTAGACTATTTTCAAAATAAGATCCATGGGTACTAAGTATCAAAATGCCTCCAGTTTGAAGCGCCATTAGAAGCGTATGCAGCCAAGTTATTTGTTGCTGAATGGGTAAGTGCGTGAAAACAGAAATACCATATATCAAGTGAAAAAAATTATCTGGATAAGGTAGTTTAGGCTGATCAGATAGTGAATGAAACAACGCATTTTTAATGTGTTGACTATTCCATTGAATCATCTCTGAATTAATATCTGCACCATAGACCAAACTATAAGGAGCATGTTGATGAATATGTTGGGTTACCCTAGCTGTGCCACAACCCCAATCTAAAATTTTCCATAAATCATCTTCTGGAAGATATGGCTTAGACCAATCTATGATTTCCTTGGCACAGAGATTACCTTCAACTGTGTATTTGACATAGTTAGTTTGAAAAGTTTCAAATAGCCATTTGTCAGGAGGTAAAACTTGAGCAGGAAATTGCTTTTTAAAAGCCTTATTGGCTTTTTTATGTTGCCATTTTTGCCATTGAAAAGCCATTGGTTTGGTCCATTGGGAAATGCCAGCAAACCTGCCCATTGATTTTAAGAGTCTTTTCACAGCATAGGGTTATTTGTAAAGACTATTTTAATTGTCGTTGGTATAATTGAACGGTGTTTTCATAACCCAAATAGAGGGCATCGCAAACCAACGCATGTCCAATACTAACTTCATCAAGATAGGGAATCTGGGATTTGAAAAATTGGAGATTATGTAAATCTAAATCATGACCAGCGTTAATGCCCATCTTTAATTCCTTTGCTTTTTCGGCTGCTGCAATATAAGGTGCAATAGCAGCAGTAGTATGCCCATTGGCGTATTGGGTGGCATATGCTTCTGTATACAATTCAATTCTATCTGTTCCAGTTGTAGCTGCTGCTTCCACAAAAGAAATAATGGGGTCTACAAAAATGGATACCCTAATCCCAGCATTTTTGAAAAGCCGAATAATGTCTATTAAAAAATCCTGATTTGCAATAGTATCCCAACCATGGTTACTGGTTAATTGGCCTAATGCATCGGGTACTAATGTTACTTGTGCTGGCTTTGCTTCTAACACCAAATCCACAAAAGATGCTTCTTTGGGATTTCCTTCTATATTAAATTCCTTGGTTAGTACTTTGGTCAAATCCCTAACATCGGCGTAGCGAATATGGCGTTCATCTGGTCTTGGGTGAACGGTTACACCATCTGCGCCAAAACGTTCAGCATCTAATGCAGCTTTTACTATATTGGGATTATTGCCGCCTCTACTATTGCGAATAGTGGCAAACTTGTTGATGTTTACACTCAATTTGGTCATGGCACAAAGATAAGTGGATTCAACATCCCTATTCATTGGATGATTTATCTGTAATTTTGCACTTGAATTATAACTTTTTCTGGCACTTAATGTTATCTCTTTATGAGTTATGCCTCCTTGGAAGAATGTCTGATAGATTTGGAAAAAAATGGTCATTTGGTTAGGATCAAAGAAGAAGTAGATCCTTATCTAGAAATGGCCGCTATTCATTTGCGGGTATATGCGGCTCAAGGGCCAGCCCTGTTGTTTGAAAACGTGAAAGGCTCTAAATTTAGAGCAGCTTCCAATATCTATGGTACCATGGAGCGCAGTAAGTTTATTTTCAGAAAAACTTTTCAATTGGTGCAAGACTTGATTGAGTTAAAAGGCGATCCTATGAAAGCCATCAAGCATCCTATTGACAATTTTAAAGTTGGATTGGCAGCGTTAAAAGCCTTGCCATTAAAGAATCCTATTAGCAAGCCAGTTTTATACCAAGAAATTAGCATTGACCAATTGCCTCTGATCCAGCACTGGCCCAATGATGGCGGAGCTTTTGTGACCCTTCCACAGGTTTATACAGAAGACATTGATCAGCCGGGTATCATGCATGCTAATTTGGGCATGTATCGTGTTCAATTAACCGGTAATGAATATATCACCAATCAAGAAATTGGATTGCATTATCAGTTGCATAGAGGAATAGGGGTACACCAAACCAAGGCTAATAAAATAGGGCAACCCCTGAAAGTAAGTTGTTTTGTTGGTGGGCCTCCTTCACACGCGGTTTCTGCTGTAATGCCTTTGCCAGAAGGGATTAGTGAAATGACTTTTGCCGGGGTACTGGGTGGTAGAAGATTTAGGTATACTTACCAAGACGGTTATGCCATTAGTACCGATGCAGATTTTGTCATTACAGGAGACGTCTATCCAGGAGAAAATAAACCCGAGGGACCTTTTGGAGACCATTTGGGTTATTATAGTTTGACCCATCCTTTCCCCTTAATGCGTGTTCACAAAGTATATGCCCGTAAAGATGCTATTTGGGCTTTTACAGTAGTAGGTAGACCACCACAAGAAGATACCAGTTTTGGAGATTTAATTCATGAGCTAACTGGAGCAGCCATTCCTATGGAAGTGCCTGGTTTAAAAGAAGTGCACGCAGTGGATGCAGCGGGTGTACACCCCTTACTATTGGCCATTGGTTCTGAACGGTACACTCCTTATACGCCCACCAAACAACCTGCAGAATTATTAACTATAGCTAACCATGTTTTGGGTACAGGACAATTAAGTTTGGCTAAATTTCTCTTTATCACAGCTGACGATACCAACCAATTACAAACTAGGAATATTCCAGCGTATCTACAATATGTATTAGAAAGAATTCATTTAGAAAGAGACCTACATTTCCATACCCAAACCACCATTGATACTTTAGATTATTCTGGTACGGGTTTGAATTCAGGTAGTAAAGTAGTATTTGCTGCTTATGGTGATCCTATTAGAACATTAGAGAAAGAGGTTCCTAGTTTTTTACAGGAATTAACTGCATTTGAGCATCCTCAAATAGCCATGCCTGGTGTAGTTGTTTTACAGACCAAGGCCTTTGCCAATTATCTGCAAACACTTGCAGAGATGGAATCCTTAAATGCACAATTATTACCCCATTTAGATGCATTAAAAGGAATTCCCTTTATTATTGTAGCCGATGACGCCAGTTTTACGGCAGAGACCCTAAATAATTTTTTATGGGTAGCGTTTACCAGGTGTAACCCATCTCATGATATTCATGGAATTGCTGAATTTCAGATTAACAAGCATTGGGGTTGTAAAGGACCCTTGGTCATAGATGCTAGAATAAAGCCACACCATGCACCAGTATTAAAAACAGACCCAGAAGTTGAAAAAAGGATTGATTGTTTATTTGAAAAGGGGGGGAGTTTATTTGGTATTAATTAGGCTCATTTAATTCCACCCAAGTATGGTCTGCCAATAGTCTTACCGTAGAAACAAATTGTTTAAAGGGGCCTGATCCTCCCCATTCCTGAGGTGCAACCAAGGATAGTAAATGTGAGCCATCCCTTCTTTCATACAGGTGATAGATCTGACCTATTTGTGGTTTAAAATTGAGTTTGGCTTCATAAATCATCATGCTCAATTCTTTTCTTTTTCTGATTTCTTGTGCTTGCCTGGCTAGTAGTTCTATTTGTTGCCTAATCTGGTCCAATTGCATATTGGTTTGCTCTTCCATGGCAGAAAGGGCTTTGTGCTTGATGACGCCTTCCTTGGTTGGTCTAATTGCTACACTGCCTACTGATGAAGCATAGGGGAGCACGCTCATCTGTTTGTGATAGATTTCAATATTGGTAAAGGGATTAGCTGCTTCGTCTTTTCCCTGTTGGGTCAATTTTAAATGACCATTCTGTAAGATCTCATGGGTGACCACCAAAACTATTAGGTCATCTTTAAAAAATTGGCATTGAATAGTAGATGCATTTAATATACTTGCCTGAATAAAATTGGCAAAGTCTAAATTTTCTAAGGGTCTATGAACATCATCAGGGATCATGTCATATTGGCTATAAAATGCCTGATTTTCAAGACTTACCCAGTTAATGCTAATACTTAAAGCATGACCATTTTTAATGGATTCAATCTTATAATTACCACTTTTAGGGGCAAGACCTTTTTGAAAATCACATTTTTCGGGAAACAATTGCCAACTGGCTAGAAAATTATAAGCTTGTACCATAGAATTGAACCGGTCTAGTCGGCTCTGATTATAACAAAGCTTGTTATTAATTGTTGGATTCCAAAAAAGAAAGCCCCGAACTATCGGGGCTTTCTCAATAAAATAGTTGCTTATTTAACTTGAAATACCACGCGGTGGTCACCCCAAAATAAAGTGATATCACCTGATTTGGCAATTTCAAAGCTCATTTTTTCATGGAATTCAGGGGCTTTGTCTGCTTTAGCTTTTACACGTAAAGCGTCATCAGCTTCTTTGTATTGAAAAGCGCCCCATTGTTTAAATGTCTTATTAAAAATGATAGTCCATTCTCCATTATTGACAACGGAAAACAAGCCATATTTACCGGCAGCCAATTTTTGACCCTGCACCATTACATCTTTAGAAGTTTCAAAAACAGTTGCGTCATTAGCACCGGTTCTCCAAACCTTACCAGCCATTGGTTCTAGATTGGTTCCAATGGTTCTGCCTTTTACAGCTGGTTGACTATAATCAATGGTAATGGTTGCGCCAGAAACAATAGTTTCAGTAGCTTTTGCAAGCGGGCTTGGTTTTGGTTTTGCATCTTGTGCCAGAATAGTTTGTCCTAGCAACAAAGCAAATGTGGATAGAAGAAGTAGTTTTTTCATATAATGTATTGTTAGAATGGAAAACTAATGAAAAAATAGCAGCTACGCCAAAAATTGAATCAACAGTTCTTAATTGACAGTTACAAAATCGGGTCTTTTCACCAAACTACTATTGTATTTGTATTGCAATGCTGTATTAAAGGTAATATTCCAAACAGGCATATTATTGATGGTTCTGGGATAATAGGAAGCTCTTAATTCCATAGTGCCAAAAACCAAGTTTTCATTTCTAGTTCTAACGCCAATTCCCAAAGCAGTATAAAGGTCTCCTTTGACAATGGGTATTCCAGACTCTTTTAAATAGGAGAGATTGGCAAAACCAAAGGGAGCAAAATTGAAACCAACAAATTTCCAAGTATTATAAAAAACCGATTCGCAATTGGCAGTTGCTCTAAAACTTATTTTGGAATT
>NCHJ01000105.1 GCA_002256765.1 Bacteroidetes bacterium 24-39-8 | reverse complement strand
ACATATCTACAACCAATGACTTTAACGACTTTGAAATCAATATTGTCAAGAAAATTATTTCAAAATCAGCCCAAAATGAAGCTTTCACAGTAGAGGATTTAAATAATGCTCTTGGTCTGGCAAAGAAAACCATAGAAATACAAAAGAAAGTCAGGACAGAGTCAATTAATAAGTTAAACCATAAGTATAAAATTGTATTCAATAATGAAACTGAATTAATAGAACGTATTCGCTCTGAAGAAGATCGCAGGTATTATATTTATATTATCAATAATAAGAATGCTAGTTTGTTCTTGTCCAAATTCAAATAGGATAAAACTATCACTTTCAATAATTTATTGTTCCAACTTTATTTCTTTATTAATAGAATAAGGTTTTTTTATCCTTCATAGATTTTATCTATGGGCTCCTTCATTTAAATTAATACCATAAATGCAAGTTTTGGTTTAATTTTATCCATTGACAATCAATTAAAAAACGATTTTTATATGGAACAACATGCAGCAGGAGCTTCTGAGGGTAAATGCCCTTTTACAGGAGCTGGCAAAAAACAAGTAGCTGGTTTTGGTACCGGTAACCGTGACTGGTGGCCCAACCAATTAAAGTTGAATATTCTTCGTCAGCATTCCAACCTGTCTAACCCTATGGGTGAGGCATTTGATTATGCTGCTGAATTCAAGACCTTAGATTTGGACGCGGTTAAACAAGACCTTGCCAAATTGATGACAGATTCTCAAGACTGGTGGCCTGCTGACTATGGTCATTATGGTCCTTTCTTTATTCGTATGGCTTGGCATAGTGCAGGAACTTATAGAACTGCAGACGGTCGTGGTGGTGCTGGAAACGGTACACAACGTTTTGCCCCATTGAATAGCTGGCCTGATAATACCAATTTGGACAAAGCGCGTTTATTGCTATGGCCCATTAAACAGAAATATGGTAGAAAACTGTCTTGGGCAGATTTGATGATCCTAGCTGGTAATATGGCTTTGGAAACCATGGGCTTTAAAACCTTTGGTTTTGGTGGTGGACGTGCAGACGTTTGGGAGCCAGAAGAAGATATTTACTGGGGTTCTGAGAAAGTGTGGTTAGATGACAAACGTTATACGGGCGATAGGGATTTGGAAAATCCTTTGGCTGCGGTACAAATGGGTTTGATTTATGTAAACCCAGAAGGTCCTAACGGTAATCCTGATCCAATGGCTTCTGCTAGAGATATTCGCGAAACTTTTGCGCGTATGGCCATGAATGATGAAGAAACTGTTGCCCTAATTGCAGGTGGACACACATTTGGTAAAACACATGGTGCTGGTGATCCAGGAAAATATGTTGGACCAGAACCAGCGGGTGCACCAATTGAAGAGCAAGGTTTGGGATGGAAAAATACTATGGGAACTGGTAGCGGTGAAAATACTATTACCAGTGGATTAGAAGGTGCATGGACAACAACGCCTACGCAGTGGAGCAATAACTATTTTGAAAACTTGTTTGGCTTTGAATGGGAACTCACAAAGAGCCCAGCAGGTGCACAACAATGGACGCCTAAAAATGGTGGTGGTGCAGGAACTGTTCCTGATGCACACAATCCAGCAAAGAAGCACGCGCCTTTCATGTTAACTTCTGATTTGGCATTGCGTGTAGACCCAGCATATGAAAAAGTCTCTAGGCGTTTCTTTGAAAACCCAGATCAGTTTGCAGATGCATTTGCAAGAGCTTGGTTTAAATTAACGCATCGAGATATGGGACCACGCGCCCTTTATTTGGGTAATGATGTTCCAGCAGAAGAACTAGTATGGCAGGATCCTATTCCAGCAGTAAGCGCTCCATTGATCAATGCTGCTGATATTGCCGCTTTGAAAACACAAATTTTGGCAAGCGGTTTAAGCGTGTCTGAATTAGTATCAACTGCATGGGCTTCTGCATCTACTTTCCGTGGATCTGACAAACGTGGCGGTGCCAATGGTGGACGCATTCGTTTAACACCTCAGAAATATTGGGCAGCCAATAACCCTGCACAATTATCCAAAGTGTTAGATGTAATTGAAGGCATTCAAAAAAGCTTTAATGCGGCGCAGGCAAATGGTAAAGCAGTATCTATTGCTGACCTGATTGTTTTGGCTGGTGTGGCTGCTATTGAAAAAGCTGCTGCTGATGCTGGACATCAATTAGAAGTTCCTTTTACTGCTGGTAGAACTGATGCTAGTCAAATACAAACTGATGTGGAATCATTCTCTGTAATGGAACCCACTGCTGATGGATTCCGTAACTATGCCAAAGCGCGTTACACCGTTTCTGCAGAAGAGTTGTTGATAGACAAAGCACAACTACTTACTTTGACTGCTCCAGAAATGACAGCACTAGTTGGTGGATTGCGTGTCTTGAATGCAAACTATGACAACTCAGCTCATGGCGTATTCACCAAGCGTGCAGGTGTGTTAACCAACGATTTCTTTGTAAATCTTTTAGACTTTGGTACTACTTGGAAAGCAATATCTGCTACCAAAGATGTATTTGAAGGACATGATAGAAAGACCGGAGAACTTAAATGGACTGGTACACGTGTTGACTTAATCTTTGGATCAAATTCTGAACTGCGTGCTATTGCTGAAGTATATGGCTGCGCCGATGGAAATGAGAAATTTGTAAAAGATTTTGTTGCAGCATGGACCAAGGTGATGAACCTTGATCGTTTTGATTTAGCATAATATACTAGCAATTATAATCAAAGAGCCCAGACATTGTCTGGGCTCTTTTTGTTAGATCTCTACAATATTGAGTTCGTTGTTCTTGTATTTGTTGGCTTTTAGTTGTTTGCCCACCATCTTTCTTATCAGTGCAGCAATGGCCAAGATCAAATACTTTTTGGCATAGGGCCGATAGTATAAGATACTCACTTCTCTTACTGGGAATGGTTTGTGAAAAAAGCTAATTCTAGATTTTCTTTCTGCTGACAAACTTTGGTAATAGAGTTCTGGAATCAAAGTTAGCCCACCAAATTCATCCACCATATTTAGTAAGGTATCAAAGCTATTGGCTTGAAACTGTAGGTTCTTGTGTTTGAGTTCTTTCTTTTTTAAAGCACAGAGATTGATAAACTGTTCACGCAAACAATGCCCTTCTTCTAGTAACCAAATCTTATGATCCTTGATCTCATCTGGAAGCAAGTATTTCTTTTTGGAATCGGTTTTACCATAGACCAAGAGGGTCTCATAATACAAAATCTCTTCTTCCATACCAGCGTGTTCAATGGGGGTAGAGAGAATACCCATATCAATGCTTTCTTCTTTTAACTGCTCCAAAATGGCATTGGTATTGATTTCTAGAATTTCAAAACTGAGTTTGGGATAACTGTTTAGTAATTCTTGAATAATCTTAGGGAGTAGGGTATTGGCAATGGTGGGTATAATCCCAATTTTAATATGGCCTTCTATCTCTGGTTGATCCTGTCTGGCTTTTTCTTTTAAGATTCTACTATGTTCTAAAATGCTATGGGCTTCTTTTAAAATCTGTAAACCTATATCAGTAGTGAGAATGGGATTTTGTTTTCTATCAAATATCACGGCTCCCAATTCTTCTTCCAATTTTTTTACCATGGCACTCAAAGTTGCCTGTGCCACATGACAATACGCTGCAGCCTTGGTAAAGCTTTTGAATCGGTCTACCGCAATAATATATTCTAGTTGTTGAATGTTCATTTAGACGAATGCAATACTACAGAATTTGATTGAATCCCTTTTCCGCTAACTGTTAATTCTATGGCACCCGCTTGCTTGGTTGACTGAACCAGCACTACCAATTTGCCGCTAAATGCTTTCATAGTAGTTGATTGAAAAGGCACCAAAGAACTGGCATCGCCATTGCAGACGGCTTTGTAAATGCCTGCACCCTTTACACTAAAACTTAGTTCAGTGTCAGCAGTTGGGCAGGGATTGCCATTTTTATCAACTACGGTAACGGTTACAAAACTTAAGTCATCGCCATTGGCATCTAACTAGTTTCTATCTGCTTCCAAGACCAATTGGTTGGGACTATCTGCTGTAACTATGCTTTGCTCTGCAACTGCTTTTCCCTGCTTGTCATAAGCCACTACTTTAATAGTACCTGGTTCATATTTCACATCCATCCACATAAGCCTATAACGATTCAACCAGGTAGCATTGCTTTTTTGTTGCATGCCCATACTCTTGCCATTGACAAATAATTCTGCTTTGTCATAATTGGTATAAACAAATACGGGTGTGGTTTGTCCTTCTCTGCCAGCCCAATTCCAGTGCGGCAGCATATGCAAGGTATTTTCCTTGGTATTCCACCTACTCTTGTACAAATAGAATCGGTCTTTGGGTAGACCCGCTAAATCATTGATGCCAAAATAAGAACTTCTAGAAGGCCATTGTTCGTCATAAGGTGTGGGTTCACCCAAGTAGTCAAAACCCGTCCAAACAAATTCTCCCAACACCCAGGGCTTGTCATCAATTAATGCAAATTGCTCATCGGGTAAATTGGACCAATCACAGTATTCCAGATCATAAGAAGAACATTGGTTGTCTGGGTACTGTTTGTTTTTATATTCCATAACTGGGAATTTATAAATACCCCTAGAACTCACGGTAGACGCGGTTTCCGAGCCAAGCAAGAACCCTTGTGGGAATGCTTTAAAAGCATCTTCATAGAGTTTGGTTCTATAGTTTAATCCTGGAATATCTAGTATGGCACCAAAACCATTTTGAATAGTGGCTTTTACTTGATCCATGCCAACGGTTACCGGACGGGTTGGGTCTTCTCTGTGAAAAATCTCTTGCAACCATTTGGCGCGTTTTACGCCTTCTGCATAATGTTGATCAGGTACTTCATTACCAGAACTCCACATCACAATAGAAGGATGATTTCTAGTGGCATGCACCATATTCACCACGTCTTTTTCTGCATCGGTATTAAAATATCGCGCATAGCCATTCTTCACTTTTGGTTTGGCCCACTCGTCAAATGTTTCTGCTAGGAACATAAATCCTATTTCATCACAAAGATCCAATTGCTCCTGCGATGGCATATTGTGTGAGCTTCTAATAGCATCACAACCCATGTCTTTTAAAATGCGCAATTGTCTTCGCAGGGCAGCTATATTTATGGCTGCACCCAAGGGTCCAAGATCATGGTGCAAACAAACACCTTTAAATTTTCTGCTTTGTCCGTTCAAACTAAAACCTGTGCTTGGTAAATAACTAATTTGACGAATCCCAAACCTGCTGGTTAGTTGGTCTTTTAATTGACCCTTTACATAGACCCTTGAAATGGCTTTATAGAGATAGGGTGTTTCTGGACTCCAGAGCATTGGATTTTTAACCACAAGATCCTGTTCAAATTCGTTTCCAAATTTGGCACCTGCAGTATCTATGGAAACACGTTTATTATTGGCGTCTAGAATTTCTGTAACCAATAGCAAGTCTTTACCTGCTGTTTTGGTTTTGATTTTTACTTTGGCTATTTCTTTGCTAATAAAAGGCGTAGTAATATAAGTGCCCCACTGTTCAATGCCTATGTCATTTTTTACTTCTATACGCACATTTCTATAGAGTCCTGCACCGGGGTACCATCTAGAAGACTCCTGTACATTATTCAATTGTACAGCCAATACATTTTTGCCGTTGGATGCCAATTGTTGGGTAATGTCTAAATAGAAATAATTGTAGCCATAATTCCATTCACCAACTTTTTGACCATTGAGATAAACCCTAGGCTCGCTCATAGCGCCATCAAAAATCACCGTGGCTTTTTGTCCTGGCTTGAGTGCAGGTAGATCAAAAATTTTCCGATACCAACCCTCACCTATATAGGGTAGGGCACCTGTTCTTCCTGTTTTTTCTGTGGCTTTTTTCTCTCCATTTTGGGTAATGGCTACTACTTGTTTGTCTATCTCTTTGTCAAAGGGTCCATAGATGGCCCAGTCATGCGGAACGCTAACGGTTTGCCAATCCTTGTCATTGAAATTTGTTTGATAGGCTTGGGATTGATTACCCTTGGCAAACTTCCATCCTTCTTTTAATTCTAAAACGGTTCTGGTCTGGGCTATGGCCGATTGTAATAATACCAATTGGATTAAAATGGCGGCGCAAAATCTGGCTAACATGAGGCATCTATTTAGTCCTGAAATGTACTAAAATAGGCGCATTTAACCGTCCTGTTAGCTGACTTGTACCAAACTAACTGGAGATGATTCTCATGAGGGATTCTAATGGTCCGTTTTTAAATTTCTTCAGCCAATAAATGCTACATACCACACTAATAGTATAGAAGAAAATGGAATAGGCAAGAATATAGATAGCGGGGGTAGGTGTTTCATCTTCTATTAACCCAGTATAGTGTTTACCTGTAAGAGTTGCTAGTACTACCATACCTAAGGTTAGATGGACAACATAGTGCGTGAGGGTCATTTGACCTGTTTTTTGCAAGGCCAAGATGAGTGGATTGTTGGCAAATTTTTCTCCAACCATCATACAAATGGGTATAACCATTAAGGCAAATCCCATGGTTACCAGCACAAAGGGTAGATAGGGTGGAAAATATTCGGCCATGATATATTCGGTCCAAAATGACCCAAAGTATTGCTGTTTGGTAAGTAAGCGTATACCTTGGATTAGGCAAAAAATAAGTAAACCCGTGATAAAAATTTGCTCTTTGGTTTTCCTTTGCTGCCAATTTAATCGACCCAGCCACATACCTAGTAGAAAATAGGAAATCCATGGGAATAGACTGTTCCAACCGTTATATAAGCTATTTCTTAGGAAGCCAATTGGCGTCCAAAAATCAACATATTGGTAAGTTGTAAAATTCCAGCCTGTTTGTATGGGAATTATATTGAGTAACAGATGAAAAACAATTACGGCAATTAGTGCACCCCATAAATAGTATTGTTTTGGAACAAATAAAAGAAATGCTGCTACGTGCATATAACCGCCATAAAAATGAAGAATATCACCAGACCACCAATTAAATAGTATCAATCCCATGGCAAAAAGAAACCATGAACGCTTTAAGACTTTTGATTTGAGGGCGGATTTTTCTTCTATACTATAATCCTTTCTATTTGTCATTAAGGAAAGCCCCATACCAGCACAAATAATAAAAATGGCTGTACTATTTCCTGTGAAGATGTTTAGAAAATGACCAACTGGTTCCGTAGGAGCCATGACTGATCCAAACGAAAAATTGAAATTGACAATGAACATCCCAAAGATGGCATAGGCCCTAGCTAAATCAAAACCAATGATTCTTTGTTTCATGATTACCATCAATAGTTACAAATTGAATGAGTAACTAAAAGTAATGGTATTAACTGAAACTTGTCTTTAGTTTAGATTTTATCCTTTCTGCGCTGTTGATTCATCATCAGTTCATCAACAGCATCTTCTGCATCAGGATTTATTAGCTTTTCATCTTTCTTATTCCTGAGGAAAAGCAAAATAATAATTACTAATGCTAAACCAATAAATAAACTAATTGCTATTGCGTTTGCCATAAAATATGTTTATAAATGATTCAATTTAACCTTAATCGTCATCATCATTGTCTATGGTATTGGTATTGGTATTTACAATTTCTGTGTGTCTTATTTGACCACCTAAGTAACCTGTTCTTGCAACTAGACCAAAACTGAATGCTGAAATGAGAACAACTAAAATAGCAATAGTTCTTGTAAAACTTGATTGTCTAATGGTGAGAATCAGGCCAACTAATGCAACTACCCCAAGTATGATGAGTGAGATCAGTGCAAACAAGGCAAATTCCTCGTGTTGCTTAATAGTTGATTCAATAACTCCTGGAAGTTTTTCAATGGATTCTTCTGCTGCTTCTCCTGTAAGATAAGCTATGCCTGCGCCAATGGAAGAGAGAATTAGAATATAGTAACCTGCAATATTGGTTTGAATGCTTTTTGTGCCAATGCCATGGGCCAAAACAAGACCACCTAACAAAGAACCAAAAATGGGAAGATGGGTGATGAGTAAATGTATATGGGTCTGAGTCATGATGGTATTATTGAAAAATAATAAAGGAGTCCCTGTTTGTAAGCGATAAGTCACAGTGTTTGGGAGCATCCGTATAAGTATTTCCACAAATAGGGCAAACCATATATTTAGGTGGCAAACTCAAAAGAGTATTGCTATTCAAATCACCAAGGGCTTTTTCAAAAAAAACTTTGTGTTTTTGTTCCGTCTTCATGGCATAGCTTAGACTAACATAGGCTGTTTGATTACCTGCGGTTTCAGCAGTTTTTAGAAAATCGGGGTACATGGTGGTTGCTTCATAAGCTTCACCATTAATGTCTTCAGATAAATTCTCTTTAGTAGATTTTACTTTGAATTCCGGAATAATGATAGCAGGAATTCCACCAGCATCCTCTATCACTGCTTTGTGATTTATAGCGTGTATATTTTCGGCTGCGGATACAGCGCTGTATAACAATGCAATATTATGAAAACCCTCTTCTTCCGCTTTTTTAGAAAACGCCTCATATTTAGCCGTTGCAGTCTTTTCACCTTTATAAGCAGTCTGCATGTTTTCAATGGTTTTTATTCCAGCATCTATATGTTCTTTTGTAGTAATTTCTGGAAGGGTTTCTTTTGAAGCGCAAGAACTAATGATCAAACAACTTGTCCAAAATAGGATTCTGTTGTATCTGAAAACAATTTTTTTCATGTAATTGTGTATTTGTTAGACTACTACTAACAAAGCTAGTCAAGGACAAATCTTAGTAAGTACACAATTGAGAAAAGAACTTTAGTAATTCACAGGATGGTAGATGAACATTCAGGCTTAGTTGATAACGGTATTGATTTTTTGCCATAACTCATTGTCAAAACCTGAAACTGCAAAATTTGGATTTGCAGGATCTGAGGCGTTTCCCATTCTAATCACCACCATATTTTTACTTGGAATTATATAGATACGTTGGTCTTCTGCACCCATTGCTGCAAACATATCCACAGGAGCATTTGGAACTAGTGAACCTGGGAAGACCGTTTGTGCCCCAGGCACCATGTATTTTGCTTTTCCATTTAACCACCATAGGTATCCATATGAAGGATTGATTGTTTGGGAAGAACTGGTACTTTCATTAAAATAGGTTTCATTCAAAATTTGTTCATTATTCCACTTGCCCTTATTCAGCGCCAATAATCCAAATCTTGCCATGCTTCTGGTACTGCTATGATATATTTTAAAAATGAGTCCATTATTCCAAAACCCATCCATTCCAATTTTAGATTTCAATTTTGCATTGAAATAGGTTTCAAAATCCTGTTTACTGGCTGAAGCAACTACATCCATTAGTCTTTGAAATACATTATGATAGGACCACCTGCTACCCGCATCTGCCAAATAAGTAAGGTTTTGCTTGATGATTAATTCACTGCCGTCATCAATTCCAGATGTCATAGTGAGCAAGTGTTTAGAACTGATTAAATTTTCTTTATCAATGGGTTCACTTGTCCAACCAATTCCTAAGTATTGAGAAACTTTGTTATTGATATTTAATAAACCCTCTTGTTGGGCAATTCCTGTGGTACTAGCAACAAGGGTTTTGCCTGCACTATTCCATTGCCATGTTGCATTTTGTGAATGTCCATTAAAATATTCCTCCATCACAATCCTGCCATTCACCAAGATCATAAAGGATTTAGTATTTTTCTGAGTCAAATAGGTCTTTAATGCAGTTGCGGCCGTTTGATTCCAACCCAAACTTTCCAATGATTTGGTTTCCCAATTTGCATCTGAGTTGGATGGAAAATACATGGTGGTACCAGAACTTGCAGGTGGAAGATTGGTTTTGTTACAACCCAATGTAAATAGCATTAAACATGCCAGCATAAAATTGGATATAGCTTTAAGCATATTATCTATTTTAGCATTTGACTGGCTTATTCATTTAAAGTTTAATTTGTTTTGTAAATCATTGAATTTAACTAATTCAAAT
>NCHJ01000104.1 GCA_002256765.1 Bacteroidetes bacterium 24-39-8 | reverse complement strand
TGACACTAGTATTGGGTAAAACCAAAATCCTATACTGCATGCCACTTGGTAAGCATAACTTACCATCTTTAACAAACATTAATTTGATAAGACTTTGTTCATCTATGGCATCACCATTATATCCTTCTGGAACAGTAAAGCCTCTTTGTCTTTTGGGATAGAGATAACAAATATCAGCAATAAATTGCCCCTGCCTTAAAAGGTATTGACACCTTGCTAAATAAGTATTCCAAGCAAGGGATTGTTTCCAATAAGTATTGGCTGGATTAATCTGTAATCCATAACTCCCACCAATCATTCCAGGTATGGCTTTTTCACCCCAGGGTTGGTGGGGTTGAATATGCAATTCCATTCTATTAATCCCTTTTGAAAAAGCCAAATCGGCTTCCGCTTTAAGATTTTCTGGACTAATGCTCCAATTACCTCTTTGAGGTTCTGCAGTAAATGATTCTGCTGATACTATTTTATTACCCGCAATATGTGCAGCAGATGCAGCTAAATTCAATGTCCACCATCCATAATTTTTATTACCATGCCAGAATTCTCCAGCCGGCATTTCATTTCTAACCGCATTTTCCACCAAATTAAATGGAGCGTTATAAGACTGAACCTCAAGTTTTACACCTGGATATTGATGCACCATCTGGTTCATGGCTGAATAATATTCCTCCATATATAATTCTGAAATAGTTCTTTCAAAATCATATAGGAACCGTTCAGATATTTCTTGGCTTTCTATAATAATACCTGGGCTTGCGGGCTTAGTTCTTGGATCAAAATTTTCTGGTTGATTACCAGTGATTATTGGTAACCACTTAATGGGATCATATCCACGTCTTTTAATAAACTGATTTCTAAACTGCGGATTCCAATTTTGCAATCCAGCTTCATAACTGTCTATTGCAATATATTTTAATGATTTTCCAGCCAAGGCTCCTGCCTCTTTCAGAATTTTTCCAGGATATTGATCAAAATGAATTTTTAATGAGTTTTGATCCAGCTTATCACATTCTAATCCAGCTACGTCAAATGGGGCTTGAACTGGCAATTTTCCTGTGGTAGTATGTCCATAGCGGATCAGTTTCCAATGACCATTTGGTACACTCCATGCTATGGTACCATCTTTTTGTAATAAATGAGAAATATCCAACACCTTTTCCTGAGAAACCAATCCAGAATTATCGGGAGAGATTGCTAATACCGCAACGTCTTTATAATAATTCCACTTTGGATCAATATTTGGTTGGATTAATTTTAGTTTTAAATCAACTCCTCCCTCTACTGTAGTTTCTGACCAAACCAATTTTTGCATAGAATTTTCTGGCTTAATCCAAGGCCCCCCACTTGATGACCAACCTAGGGAATTATGAAATGTAGCTTCCAAACCAAGTCTATCAGCTTCTTTAATTGAAAACTGAATCAAATCCCACCATTCTTTGCTTAAAGTAGTCACATTTGGTAATACACTTTCCGAATCGTTTAAAACATCAGGTACTCCGGGCTTTAATTGAAAATGATAAAAACCGCCTATACCTGCTTGCTTCATGGCTTCCAAATCTCTTGTAATGCCTTCCTTACTAATTTGTCTGCCATACCATCGCCACCAAACTGTAGGTCTTGTCTCGGCTGGGGGATTCTTAAATTTTTGTTCTACTGAATCCATGCCCATTTTAATTTGTCCACGAACCAAAACAGTAGCACTAATTTGAAATAGTAGCACTATCAATAAATACTTTACAGTTTTCATAATAAACATTATTCTGCTCTATAAAGTATGAATTCGCCAATAGAAGGCGCTTCTTTTTGATTCTCCAATAAGAGTCTAAACTTCTGAGCTTTAATTTCCTTAAATGACTCAGTACTTCCTGTACCATCAGTAGAAAGTTTAGTAATTGATTTCCATACTCCAGCATCTAAATATTGCAACTCATGCGTTTGTTTAATTCCAGACCAAGGATGCCATGGTTCAACCAGTGACATAGCATTAATAGCTACAACAGATCCTAAATCAATTTCAAGACTAGCTTTGGTTTCACCCTTTTGAGCTTGCCATTTTGTATTTGGATTGCCATCATTTAAATGCTTGGTAATTGTTGAAACATCCGTACTTGAAGCAATGATGGACTTGCCTGAAGTAACAATTGGCAAGACATTTGGTTCGCCTTCAAATTCAATAGCAATGACCGAACTCATTTTATCGGGTGCATATGCAGGCAATTGAAGTACGCTGCTATTTTTTTGTGCAGTAATGGTTAATGCATGATTTTTATCGGCAAGCAAATAGGAGCTCTTTATTTTATTTCCTAGAGGCACCCCTAACTTTCCATTAGTAGGCCAATCAAATACATGCAAATAAATAGTTTGTCCTTTTCTAGTTGCTCTACCCCATGATAAATAAGGGAATGGGCTAGCTGTTGTGCCATAAATAGATTCACCATTTAATTGAAGCCACTCGCCCATTTCCAATAAATTTTGTTGACAAACAACAGGAATAACGCCATAGGCATTGGGACCAACATTCAATAAAAAATTACCACCCTTACTTACTATATCTACCAATTTTTGAGTTAACTCTTTTGTTGATTTCCACCTATCGTCCCAAGCGTTATAACCCCAATGACCATTCATAGTCATACATACTTCCCAGTTTCTACCCGGAAATCCTGTAGCAGGAATAAATTGTTCAGGTGTTTCCAAATCACCTCCCATTCCAGCGCCTAATCTATTATTAGTAATAAGTTGGGGATATTGTTTGGCAATAGCGGCCAATTTTTGGGTCATTACACTTGTCATATTAGTAGGTGTATCCCACCATAATATGGCTACATCTCCATAATTAGCTAGTATTTCTTTTACTTGTGGAATGGCAATATCATCAATATATTTTTCCATACTGCCAATATGCGAACTATCCCAATCTTTGTTGCCAGATACAGCTCCACCAGGGTGATACCAATCCTGTGCCTGAGAATAATAAAAACCAAGTTTCATTCCATGCTTTCTACAAGCATCTGCTAACTCTTTTAAAATATCTCTTTTAAAAGGTGTTGCATCAACAATATTATAAGCAGATGCTTTTGATCCGTACATGGCAAATCCATCATGGTGTTTGCTGGTAATGACCATATACTTTTGACCGGCGGCTTTGGCCAACTTAACCCATTCTTCCGCATTAAATTGAGTAGGATTAAATTCTTTAGCTAATGCAGAATAAGTAGATCTTGGAATTTTTGCACTATGCATAATCCATTCACCGTAGTTAGTGTTTTTATCCCACTTACCAGCAGGAACTGAATAGATACCCCAATGTATAAACATCCCAAACTTGGAGTCTCTCCACCATTGCATTTTGGGGTCATTCACTTTAGATTGAGCAACGCCATCGCCATTTTGTGAAAATGCCATCAAGCTAAAAGACAAACAACAAATGGTTATTATTTTTTTCATATAGCTACTTATTAATCTTAGAATAATAAAAATGAATTGCTAGGTTTTAGTTTCCAATATTTAATCATTGTTTCGAATTCAAAATTTGTACTAAATCAAATAAATCTTGGTTATTGAATTAGTTTTCGATTGTAGATTTTTAAATATTGAATGCTTCCTCTAAAGTTTTTCAATTGTTGACTTTCTTTATCTGTATTGCCCACTTGCATGACAACATCGCCAACAGCCTCAAAATCTCTTCCAACTGTACCTACCCTACCAGCAGCGGTTGCATCTTTTGTATTTTGAGTAATTCCCGATTGTTTTTTAACTAAGTCTTTCCCTTTATAAATAAAGGCGGTGCCATTTATAAACTCACAAATCAATTGAATTTTCTGACCAGCTTGGTAGATATTGTTGGCAATAATATCAGTATGGTTTTCAATACTCCCAATTCTAAAGACTAAACCTCCGTCTTTCTTTAATTGAATGGACCATCCTGAATTTCCTTTCTTGGGAATTCTTGCTATTGGCGTCATATTAGCTAGTTCATTGGCTACTAGATCTACTGATACAGCAATACTGTCACCAAAACCAACATTTCTATCAAAAAAGTAAAATTTTTGATCCCCTATAAATTCTATGGGTTCTGATTCAGCCAATTTCCAAATAGGGGCTGCAGGTGTTGCAAAAGGCTTGGCTCGGACAATTTCATTAACATCTGCCAAGGGCTTATAAAATAGTACATCATCCACTTCCATCCATTGACCCATTGATCCTTGGCTTCCAATACTGATGGTTACTTGATGATTGGAAACTTTAACAGGTACTACCAATTTCATCCATTTTTCAGAAGCAGGCACTTTCAATATCAAATCTTTTCCACCATATTCAGAAATTTTGACAAAAGCCTCATCTTGTCCTCCTGAACTTCTAACCATTGCTGAAAATTGATATTCCCCATTTCTAATAAATTCCAACTGTTGCTTAATGCTGGCTTTGAATGGAGCTAGTGCCCCAATCCGTAATTTGTAGTTTTCTAAATATGCTCCTCCCTCAATTACTTGTATAGCACCATTTGTCCCTTCATTATTCCAACACAATGGTTTTTGAGGATTATATTTTGCTTGATTGTATTCAAAATTCCCATTTGGTAATATAGTAATGCCAGGATAGTCTTTTGCATAATACCTATAGTATTTAAACACTGATTCTGCTGGTTGCTTGGTACTATCAACTTTTCCCACACCATTCAAAGCGGTTAACCATACAGCTTGGTGTGCATTCAATTGATCCCATTCAGCTTTAGCTACAATTTTCCCATTGTCATAGAAGATCACCCCTTCTGGTGTGAATTCATACGCATCTAAAAACCATCCATCTTTATCTAAGCTAAAAGGAACTTGTGCTCTATGTGGCCATGGTCTTCTATCTAACCCTTTATACGGCAAGTCAAAGTATAAATTATTGGTAGCTACCCAAGTCTTTGAATCAATCTCATACGAATCAATCTCAAATATGTCATTGTTTGGATTCTTTGCTCCTCGTTGCCAAAATGAAGTATGTACACCGTGCCCCTCCATAAAAGGTTTAGACAAACATTCATAATAGCCATAACCAAAATTGTGTTTACTAATGACTCCTCCGCCCGTATTTTCCCATTTACCATCAATCATCTCATGATTGAGTACCATGTGCAAGGCGCCGTCTTTAACCATTACATTTTCTTTCCTATTTAGGCCATCCATATATCCAAATCCAGTTCTTCTATCAATTCTATAGCGCCAATCGTTTTCATTCAATTTACCACCCTTGAAAGATTCATCAAAAAGCAATTCATATCCCTTTCCAATAGGTGGTTGGGCAATGGAAATATTGATTAAAATAAAACAGCTTAAAGCAGATAGAAGAAACCTCATAGAAATATAATTTATTAATGATGAACAATTTTATCAATGGCTATGGCCGATTTAAACCCTATATCATTTAAACCTTGTTGGCTGTAATGAACAAAATCCCGCATCCATCCCCTTTCAAAAAAAAGATTGGTTTCTGTATACACTATAAAAACATTGTCTAATTCCTTTGAAACTGTTTCTTGCATCAATCTAACAGCATCATTTCCATTCTGCTCACGACCGGACTGGTATCCAGTTTGAACAATAAAAAAAGGGGTTGTTTTACCAAATTTTTCTCTAAAGGCATTAATGACCCAGATTAAAGCAGCTTTATATTCCAATGCCGTTAGTTTTCCCGCATGTATGCCATTGGCATCACGCTCACCTTGCATCCAAATAATTCCAGAGAGATTAACCTTGCTTGCCAACACAGCTTTAGAAGTTTTCTCAATGGCTGACCAGATTAATTTTCCACTACTATCCCAAGTACCATAATTGTCTAATTCTGCTTTAACACTGCAAGAACTACCACTTCTTGCTGCATGTACAACAATCACATCTTCCTGTTGCAACAATGAAAAGGTTTTGGTGAATGACGGAAGTATGGTTCCTCTACCTCTTACAGATTCTAGGCTTTTCCAATTTTGTCCTGCAGGATCCCTTAGTGGCTTAATTTGATCTACTAGAACATCATATTCAAAGGCCCTATTAGTTAGATGCTGATTGCTCAATGCGCTATCGCCTAAGCCACCAGCATTACTTTGTCCTGCTAACAAAAACAACCGTTGAGCATGCAAAGGATTATTAAGAAATAGAAGCAACCCTAAAAAAGAAAATGGCAAAAACCAGATTTGACAAAATTGGACTTTCATTAGCAGATGAATGATTGTTAAATTGAAATTGTATTTAACTTTTTGGTAATTTTTGGATCCCACCAAATTTCAATATCAACCAACCAATTGGATGCAAAAAAGCCATAATAAAAAACCACCAAGCATACCCATGACCTTGCACTGCATTAAGTATGGGATTGAGTAATACATGTAACCCCTTATCTAAAAATCCTACAGCTTTAGTAGATGCACCTGATACCATAGCAGCTACTATAGTATTCATCATTATGCCACCAATTGTACTACCAGCTGCAACAATACTAAAAACAGTTCCAAGTGAATGCTTTGGAACTACATCTAATACTAAGGAAGTAATATTAATTAACCATGCCAATGATGCCATAACTGCACAAACTGTAATAGTCAGGGCCAGATTCAAGCCTGTTACCTGACTAATAAAAGGAGAAAGTGGCATGATCAGAGCACAACCCAACATTATTGACAACCTACTTTTTACAGGTGCTACTCCTTTTTTCACAAGCCTACCAGATAGCCAGCCTCCCAATAAACTTCCAACACCCGCCGCTGCATAAATTACCCAAGTAATTTTTAATTGCTCTTGAGAAAGATGGCGATCACTACTTAAATATTTTGGAAACCAAAACTGGTAAAAATACCATACCGGGTCTGTAACCAAGCGTCCTATTAGTAGTAACCAAGTACCTTTAAATAATAAAACTTGTCTCCACGACCATGTATTTTCTTTATCTGCTACTGTAGTTTCTTCAGCAAGATCATCACTAATTAATTGAAGTTCTGCATTAGTAATTAACTTAGATTTTTGGGGTAGTCTGTAAAAAATTAGCCATGGAATTAGCCAAACCAACCCCACCACACCAGTTATTATAAAAGCCAATCGCCATCCAGTTCCTTGCCCAAGCCAACTAACTAAAACAGGTATAGAAGCATAGTTATATGTTGCAAGTGGGATAACAATATATGGTGCTATTGTTGCTCCAATGGTTGCTCCCATAGTGTAAAGACCAATGGCAAATGCCCTTTCTTTTTTTGGGAACCATTCAGAAACAGCTTTTGAAGCAGCAGGCCAAATACCCGCTTCTCCTAAACCCAATGCAAATCTATATGCACTCAAAGAGGTTATGCTATTAGCAGCGGCAGTAAAAGCATTGGCAATTGACCACCATGCTACAAAAACAAACATGCCTTTCCTTGTTCCAATTTTATCTGCAATGCGTCCACTCAATAAATAGGCAATGGTATATGCTACAAGGAAAATATTTACAATATTTGCATAATCCAGTTCGCTCATATTCAAATCCTTTTGAATAGTTGGAGCTAATGCTGACAAGGTTTGTCTATCTACATAATTAAGCACGGCCGCAACAAAAAGCAACCCCACAATCCACCATCGCATTCCTTTTATTTTCATTGCTTTGTTTTGTCCTTTTTAATAAAAATTAAGCTTCATGATAAAACTAATTTTCATAACACCTTACACCGAATAGCGATGCAGGTACTGCTTTGGAAGGATGCATTAATTTAATGATTAATCTGTTTGTAGTAATTGGGGTAGAAAATTGAATCCTTTTGTTGGTTTGATAATTTTCATTTTCTTGATGCAATAATCTGCCGTTTTCATCAAAAATTTCAAATTCCCTAACACAAAAAGGCATATCCCTTTCAGGGTGTCCCATTAATACAGATTCCATAGGATGATCAAAATCTGTGTCAAATGAAAGATGAATTGTTTTGATTTTTTGAGGCTGATCCCATTTTAAACTTAATGTAGGTGTGGGATCACTATAGTCAGATACCCATGCATTTGGTTGATTAGTAGGTCTTTCCATTCCATTAATCAAATTTTCTACCTTAAAACAATTGATATTATCAGATATTTTAAAAGCAATATTTTGACCGTCTGGCCTTCTTTTAGGACACCAAAACTCAAAAGAATCTACTCCAATATCACTAGGTGGCGTTTGTTTACCAAAATTTGAAACAGCAGGGTTTACATGATTGAAGAGAGATAAAATACCCGTGATTCTTTGATCAGAAAAATGTATGCCAACTTTAGGATTTTTTAAGAATACTAGATAGGTATAACATTCCTTTGAGATAGTGACATTAAAATCTACAGAAATACAGTTTCTACCTGGTTGAATAGAAATTGTTTTAGTAGCTATAATTATTTCAGGGGTATAATTTAAAGCGTTTGAGCTCAATCTTAACTCAATACCCAATTCAGTGGATTCCTCTCCTGTTGCATGTACAATAAAAGAAGGTACTTTTCCTGACTTAAGTGGTATCATTTGTGCAACAGATGATTCTAACGATTTAACAAGCCCTGATTCAGAAAGCTCTGACAATATTAAAGTACTACTTACTTCTAACTGTGCTTCTTTTGTTAAGTCTAATTGGTCTATTCTTTGAATTCCAGGAATGTAATGTCCTTGTTTTAAGAGAAGTTGTTGCAATTCCTGAATCCTTCCTGTGTTTAATAAATCTCTTGGATTAAACTGATTGTCAATACAAATTGAAGCAGCAGTTCCAACAGCTTGACCAATGGCACCTGAAGTAGCCATAACCCTTGTTGAAGCAAATGCCACGTGAGAAGCACTAATTATTCTTCCTGCTAAAAACAGATTATCTATGTTTTTACTATACAAACATCTATAAGGAATCTGATAAATGCCTTTGCTATGCCATTGATTACAACCTGGTTTTTCACTAAACACTCCATCTGCTGGATGTAAATCTATACTCCAACCACCATAGGTAATAGCATCATCATGTGTTCTTTGCTCAACTATGTCTTGTTGAATCAGCATGTAATCTCCTTCAAATCTCCTACTCTCTCTCTTACCAGGAATAGAACCTACCCATTCTAATGTCAAATTTTCAGCTTCCGGAAATTCGCCAGAGTTTTTAATATAATTCCATACTCCATAAACCACTTTCCATAACTCCCATTTAATCTGTTCTGTATCATGAACCGTATCTAATCTTCCTCCATACTCAATCCACCATAATTTACAACCAAAATCTTTTGAATTAAAGGTTTTAAATCTTGGTATTTTAGTAATATCACTTAGTGCATAGGAAGGAGCTATATACTTAACAGGTTTCCCTGCATCCTTTGAATAAAAATACATGGAGTGCCCTAGTAATTCACCATAAGCTTTTGTAGGGGCAAACAATTCACCAAATTCCTCTTTTGATTCGGCGCCCATTCTAAATGCTGCACCAGAAAGAAATCCTAAAATACCATCACCAGAAGCGTCAATATAAATTGGCGCATTCAATAGATACTCGCTTTGATTTTGACTACAAAAACCCAATAAAGATTCAATGGTATCTGAGTCCCTTTTGGTCAAATCATAAATGGCAGTATTCAACAATAATCTGATCTTTTGTTCCTGTATTATCTTGTCTAAAAGTATTGTATCAAAGATTACAGGATTCCCCTCTGGATTTCGATGCATGTTTTCAACAAGGATTTCATCCATTACCCCCCCTTCTCTAGACCATCTATTATTATTGCCCATATGAGAAGTGGCACCTAGAATCCACAATCTCACCTCACTTGAAGAATTACCTCCTAAAACAGGTCTATCTTGAACTAGAGTCACTTGCTTACCTAATCTTGCTGCAGAAATAGCAGCACAAACACCAGAAATACCTCCACCAACTACCACCAAATCAGAGTTGATAGAGATAGCATTCAATCTCCTTTTATTGACACCTTGGCTTACAATCATTTTTCAATCTTTCTATGATAAAAAGAGGGCATAATCATTTTACAGATTATGCCCCACCAAATTAATACCCTATATGAAGAACAAGATTAGGGTTGCACAACATTACT
>NCHJ01000103.1 GCA_002256765.1 Bacteroidetes bacterium 24-39-8 | reverse complement strand
TCTTTGTTTTGTTCAATGATGGCGCTCTTGGTGGCAAAGGTCTGTACTTGAACTACACCCGGTTCTGATCTTAAAATACTTTCAATTTTCGGACTTTTTTTAATGGGTGTTTCTTCTGCAACCAATGATTTATTGGGTTCAAATTTTTGTACTCGAATATGCCCCCAAAAACTAAAGACCTTTGATGATACCGTTTGCTGAAAACCGTTTACAAAAGCCAGTGTGGCAATCATTGACATGACACTAACCGCAGTGGCAATCACGGACAAACGGATGATAAAACGGGCAAATGACCGTTGTTTGGTGAATGCTATTCGTTTTGCTATAAAAAAGGCTAGGCTCAGTTTCCGAGGTTTTGTCAAAACTACGCCCAGTGCTTCAATGCAGCAAATGCTTTTGTAGTAAGTGGAATTGCTGTAAGTTTGACTACAATCCATTACATGAAACTAAGGGCCTGCCTTTTTCTATGGCTAATATGCAGCTATGCCATCGCTCAGCGATTACCAGATAAGATTTATCAGCCTAGTATCCATGGCGTAAAGCTATTTCAACAAAATAACCAATCCAGTGTACCCATTTTACAACTCAATGCAGGCGATCAGTTAGAACTGCATTTTGACGATTTTAACAATTATCCCAAAAACTTCTTCTATACCTACCAACTCTGCAATGCAGATTGGACTCCCGCAAATGTGAATGTGTTTGACTATATCAAGGGCTTTAAGGGTAGCATCAATAGCAGCTCAGAAATACGTGCATTACCAAGCCCAATTACCCGATAGAAATGCCATGCCTATTTTAAGTGGCAATTATTTATTAAAAGTATACCTAGATGGTGATACGGCTAAATTGGCATTCACCAAAAGAGTGTTGGTGGTTGACAAACGTGTGACTATTGGTGCACAAGTACAACAACCTTATGACAACCAGCTATTGCGTTCTCACCAAAAAATTCAGTTTTCAGTTGATACCAAAGAACTAAACCTGATGAGTCCACAGCAAGTGAAAGTATTGGTCATGCAAAACAATCGCTGGAGCGATGCCGTCATTAACAAGGAACCCGTTTTTGTTCGTGGACATTTGTTAGAATACAATGGCGAGCAGGACTTTGTTTTTCCAGCTGGCAAAGAATATAGGTGGGCCGATCTGCAAAGTTTTAGATTTGAAAGTGATAGGATTGTCAAAGTGGATAGAACCACAGAACCTGTGATTGTTACAGTAAAAACAGACCAGCCTAGAAATAGTTTTTCCTATATCAATTTTCAAGACAGAAACGGTTATACAGAAATCAATTGCACGGAGTCTGTAAACCCATGGTGGCAGAGCGATTATGCCTGGGTAGACTTTAGTTATCAACCTTCAGATCTATTGGCCATGTCTGGTAAACAACTGCATTTGATAGGAGAGCTTACGGGCAATCAAACCAGTGATTCTTCACTTATGCAATTTGACGCTACTGCAGGAAAATTTGTCAAACGTCTATTACTCAAACAAGGTTATTATAGTTATACCATGGCCCTCAAGGACCTTAGAAACCCCTTGGCACCACTTGATGTAAGCCAAACGGATGGTAATTATTGGGAAACAGAAAATGAGTATTGCATTCTGTTTTATTATCGTTCACTTAGTGGTAGGCATGATGAATTAGTGGGCATTAGCCAATTAAATTCTAGAATGGGTATGCGCTAGTGTTTCTCTGGTAATTGGTTGGCCAAGAACCAATAAGGATCAATGAAATGGTGTACAAAAATTTTTTCCGGATTATCAGGAAAGGATTGATAATAGACATCATTGGCCAATAAAACAATGGTTGGTCCAACGCGCACATAATTAAATCCAGTGGCGTATTCAGGTGCTTCAAATCCGGTTAGACTTTTGGTAACCAAACTGGCTACAGTTTTACCCAAATATTTTTCATATCGCTTATTGGCCCTAATAGACGCATTATTCAATTGGTTGTAAGCATATTTGAGCGCCCAATTTTTTGGAAAAGGTTGCTTGCTAATAATGGGTTTAACGTTAGAAAAGGGATTGGTCTGATTAAAATCGCTCAGCGCCTGAACAGACAAAGGTGTTTCTGGCACCCAATCTGCACTATTGACCACATTAAATCCCCATCCAGACATCATGCGACGTTCATACTCATAGGCAAAAAATAAATTGCCAGGTTTTGGTGCAGCGCTACAATAGGTTTTGAATTGAATATCGGTTGTAAGTAGTTTGCGCTCCTGTAAATTGGCTATATGTGCACTCAGTAAATAGGCAATACCTCCTCCTTGGGAGTGTCCCAAAATGATCATATTTCTATAGCCATTTTTATAGAGGGAGTCAATTTTGGGTAAGATGTCTTTTGAAAGAAATGCCGTTCCAATCAACCAACCCGTATGAACCGCAGCTCTTGGATTTTTGGCTAATTGATAAGAGAAAGTATCAGTTTGGCTAATCCTAATACTACCTGTGGCTGGAACCATGGCTGCATAAAAGTTTTCTACCCAACTCTCCATTTTTAAAGTGGTTCCTCTTACACTAATCACGGCAATGCCATTATCTGCTACCCAAAGATCCCAGCGATTATCTAGTCCCATGGTAGGGGAGCGGTATACCATTTTAAATTTGTCAGAAGCAGGGGTTTGCACTTTATTCCAGGGGGTATCTATTTGGCGGGCGGTAATTTTCAGTAATTCTAGGTATTCGTTCTTATCAAATCCGGGTTGTAATAAAGCTGTTTGTGCCTGACTTTTCTGAATAAAAAGCAAAAGGATCAATAGAAAAAGACAAATTTTGGATAAGCGCATATCAGTTGTGGTTAACGCTTTAAAGATATTATTAGGACCGCAAATCAATGAACCAACTAGAGATTTATTTAAAAAAAGCGCCAAAATTAATTTTCAAACCTTACTTTTGCGCCGGCAGGTCTTACACGACCAGCTCCTGCTGAAACTCCCCAGGGTAGGAATACAGCAAGGATAGGTGGTTGAGCGGTGCGATGTGAGTAGCCTGCCATTTTTTTTCTTTTTGTGAACTAGTGTAAGGGTTTGCAAATATCTACTGCTAAGTGTTCATTTATCTATCAACACATTATACATGAAATTTTTTATTGACACGGGTAATCTAGCCCAAATTAAGGAAGCCAATGAATTGGGAATCTTGGATGGCGTAACCACCAACCCATCATTAATGGCCAAAGAAGGTATTAAAGGAAAGGAAGCCATTGCTGCTCATTACAAAGCCATCTGTGACTTGGTTGACGGTGATATTAGTGCAGAAGTACTTTCTACTGAGTTTTCTACTATGGTGGAAGAAGGTAAAAAGTTAGCTGCCATTCACCCCAATATTGTGGTAAAAGTTCCCATGATCAAAGACGGGATTAAAGCCATAAAATGGTTTACCGATAATGGTATCCGCACCAATTGTACCCTGGTATTTTCTGCTGGTCAAGCTATTTTGGCTGCTAAAGCAGGCGCTACCTATGTATCTCCTTTTATTGGTAGAATTGACGATAGTGGTTGGGACGGAATGGAACTCATTGGTCAAATGCGTCATATTTATGACATTCAAGGATTCAAAACAGAAATCTTGGCTGCATCAATTCGCAATGCCCTGCATATTATCAAAGCAGCTGAGGCTGGCGCCGATGTTTGCACTTGCCCATTAGATTCTATCCTTGGTTTGTTAAAGCACCCATTAACCGATATTGGCTTGGCTAAATTCTTGGAAGACGCTAAGAAAATGTAATGGATTACATCAAATATATAAAAGGGTTGAACAGACAATGTTCAGCCCTTTTTCTTTTTCAAAGCTTCCCTATTTAATACTTTCAAAGCTTCCCTTGTACTTAAATTAGAAAGGGCATTCTCTGCTACAAATTGTCTTACCCAAACAGGGTTGGTCTTACTATATTCTCTTAAAGCCCAGCCAATGGCTTTTCTAATAAAAAACTCCTTACTGTCTTTACAATGCAAGATATATTGAGACAATAGTGCTAGTTGGGTATTGGCTTTATAGGCTTTCTGAAACAGGATACTGCTTCTTTGTAACCAGATATTGGAAGAGCTATTCCAATGAGTAGGAACCTTAGGAACCAGTGTAGGGAATTGTACAAAATAGCCTCCCAACCAATCACTAGCAATGCCATCAACGCTGTCCCACCAAGATTTTTCACAGATGCAGTATTCCATTAAATGAATACTATGAATGGTCCAAAGTGGCTTGTGTTTTTTCAAAACATCAATGGCAAAATATTGAAATTCCCGCTTGGGTAAGGCCCAAAGCTCTTTCATTACTAATTCCAAATCCTCCCAATTTTGCAATGGATTTGCTTGCAAATATTCCTTAGTTAATCTGTCTCGAAGAGGGGTATTAATACCTAAAAATTCAAACTGATGCAACATATAGGCTTTCATGCCAACCGCCAATATTGGGTTGGCATGAATTTGAAATTTTTTTTGAATGCCTTTTACAAAAGGGTGCATGAATTATTTTGGTTGAATCTGCATATTGTAAAATAAAAAAGCCCATTTATCCGATTCTGCCTTAATCACTTGTTCAGTAGACCTTCCAGAACCATGCCCCGCCTTGGTTTCAATTCTAATTAAAACGGGATTTTCACCTTGATGATTTGCCTGCTGTGTAGCAGTAAATTTAAAGCTGTGCGCAGGTACTACTCGGTCATCATGGTCGGCTGTCATGACCAAGGTAGCTGGATAAGCAGTATTGGGTTTAAAATTATGTATGGGAGAATAGGCTTTTAAGTAGTCAAACATTTCTTTACTGTCTTCAGATGTGCCGTAGTCATAAGCCCATCCTGCACCAGCAGTGAATTTGTGATAACGGAGCATATCCATCACCCCAACAAAAGGAAAAGCTACTTTGGCAATACTGGGTTCACGCGTAATACAAGCTCCCACCAACAAACCGCCATTGGATTCCCCTTGAATAGCAAGAGTAGCCCTACTACAGTATTTGTTGTCTACCAGGTATTTGGCTGCTGCGCTAAAATCGTCAAAGACATTTTGTTTCTTTAATTTGGTTCCAGCCACATGCCATTCCTCTCCATACTCGCCACCACCTCTTAAATTGGCAACAGCATAAATACCGCCATTTTCTAAAAGGATAATATCACTGGTACTAAAATAGGGCGTGATGTTCACGGAGAATCCTCCATAGCCATATAATAGGGTAGGATTGCTACTGTCTAGTTTGATACCCTTTTTATGGGTGATGATCATAGGAATCTTGGTGCCATCTTTTGAAGTATAAAAAACTTGGTTTGATTCATAGTCCTCCGATTTGAATTTAACACCAGAATGCTTATATACTTCAGCTTTGCCAGAGGCGATATCCATTTTGTAGATAGTGGAAGGCGTGGTATAAGAGCTATAAGTAAAATACAATTCCTTGTCATTTTTTTTGCCAGAAAAACCATAAGCTGAACCTAGACCTGGAAGTGCAATTTCTCTAATCTGTTTACCAGACAAATCATATTGAAAGACTTTGGTGATGGCGTCTTTAAGATAACTGCAATAGATTTGAGAACCAGAACTACTTACAGAAAGCACTTCTTTTTGTTCTGGTATTAAGGTTTTCCAATTGGTTGGTTCAGGGTGTTCCAATGGGGCAATCACCATTTTACCTTTAGGTGCATTCAGGTCTGTTTGAATATAAAAATACTGGTCATCAACAGTAAGAATCCCAGACTGATTTTTCATATTGTCAACTACTGTAACAATGGGACTAGGTTTTGTCAAGTCTTGTACATAAACCTCAGAGCCATAAGTGCTATTTGCGGCATAAATAATTAACCATTTTTCATTTTCAGACACTTCAGCACCAATATATCTTCTAGGGGTAGTAGTACCTCCAAAAACCAATTGGTCTTCTTGCTGTTTGTTGCCTAGTTTGTGAAAATATAATTTGTGCTGATCTGTTTTGCCTGCCAATTGGCTTCCTTCTTTGGGTTTATCATAGCTGGAATAGTAAATACCTTCATTTTTCTTCCAAGCAATGCCACTGAATTTGACATCAATTAATGTATCTCCAATTTGTTCTTTGGTTATAGCATTGATGATGATGAGTTTTCTCCAGTCACTTCCTCCTTCAGAGATTTGATAGGCCGCCAGAGAGCCGTCTTTTGAAAAACTAACACCGGCCAATGAAGTGGTACCATTTGTTGAAAAACTATTTGGATCAAGAAAAACCTCAGATTCCTGACTTCCATTTTTCTGTCTATACAAAACGGACTGATTTTGTAATCCTGTTTTCTTATAAAAATAAATATAGTCTCCTTCATGTGAGGGTGCCGAATAGCTATCATAATTCCATAATTCTTCTAGTCTTTGATGAATAGTTGACCTAAACGGAATTTGATTTAAATAATCTGCGGTTACTTTATTTTGTGCTGCTACCCATTGCTTGGTGTTATCAGCTGTATCATTTTCTAACCATCTATAGGGGTCTGGAACGGCTGTTCCAAAATATTGATCAACAGTACTGTCTTTGAGCGTATTGGGATAAGTCACAGAAATGGATTTAAAATTTGTTTTGGACTGCTGGGTATTGCAACCCAATGATGCAAAAGCCAACAGCAAAATACCTTGGAAAATTTTCATATTAGAGGGTTGTAGTATTTATTAAATTGGAATAACAGATCTGGATTGATGACTGGCACTTGCTGATGCAATAATCTGCATGACTTGAATGCCGTCTTTGGAGCTTACAGGCATTGTTTTGTCTTGCAAAATGGCTTGGCCAACAGCATGATAATAAGCCGCATAATTTCCAGCAAGAGTGGGAATCTTTTCTCGGATGCAAATCCCGTCTTTTTCAGTGTGTAGCAAGCCTTCTTCTGCTACAGGCTCAACACCCCAGTCTGGCTTATTAGGTTTTTGATTGGCAACTAAATCTACTTCCTGTATATCGGCCCTTGATTTATGAAAAGAACCCAAACTACCATGGATCACATAAGATGGGAAGGGCTCTCTAACTTGATATCCAGATTTCAATCGCACCCGCAATTGAGGATAGTACAACAATATCTCAAAATAATCGTCTACCTGCGAACCCTTTCTGGTAATTCTCAAGTCTGCAAAAACAGCTTCTGGCATTCCAAAAAGAACCAAGGCTTGGTCTATTAAATGTGGTCCAAGGTCATACAACACTCCTGCACCTGGTCCTGGAATTTCTTTGTGTAATTTGGGGCTGAGCTCTTCTTTAAAACGGTCAAAATGTATTTCAGCTTCTACAATATTGCCCAATAAACCTTGGTCAATGACCTGTTTTACAGTTTTGAAATCAGAGTCCCATCGCCTGTTTTGAAATACAGATAATTTTAATCCCTTCTCAGTGGCAATTTGGTCTAATTCCTTGGCTTCTTCAACTGTATTGGTGAATGCTTTTTCTACTACCGCGTGTTTGCCTGCAAGCAGGGTTTTCTTGCAATAGTCAAAATGGGTATAAGTAGGTGTATTAACAATGACTAGATCAATGCTTGCATCTTCCAATACTTCTTCTAAAGACCTATAAATTCTGATGCCGGGATAAAATTCCAAAGAAGCAGAACTGCTTCTTTCCCAAATACCCACCAATTCAAATTGTGGGTCAAGTGCAATGAATGGGGCGTGAAATACGCGGCCAGACATACCAAAAGAAAGTATGGCGGTTCTAATGTTTGTCATTTGCAATGCTTTACTCAAATATACTGGCAATTCTTTATTGAAAACCCTAACCCTAATTCACAACCAATGTTTGTATGGAATGAGCTTGGCTAGTATAGGCAACCGCCTTATTACCAATACCCATATGATATGGAATAGCTTCATTACTTTGATTCATAACTACCACAATAATGCTTCCATCCAGGTTTTTGAAAGCCGTGGTTAGTAATTGGCCCCTACTAGTAGAGCTGATAATTCTTTTGGCACCTGGCCTAATGAATTTTGAAAAATGACCAATATAATAGTAGGAATTTAAATAAGTAAGTTCTCCTGTTTTGGTGTCTGCGTGCACAGGTGCAAAACAAAAATTTCCCACATGGTTGGGGCCACCCTTTTCATCCAATAATACATTCCAATCAGTCCAACCTACGGTGCCATTGTTAAAATCATTGATCAATGACCTGCCATAAGTTTCTCCCCATTTCCAATCATTGATTTTTTTTAAATCAAAACTTTCTGCACAACCTTCCGTAAAGATTAAATTGGTTTTAGGGAAAGCCTCGTTTACACGCCTAACATTGTCAAATAACTTTCCTCCACCGGTCCAGTCTTCATACCAGTGAAAACCTATGCCCCAAACATATTTGGCGGCAGCAGGATCACTTAAAATAGTATTGGCGCGTTGATACAATAAGTCTCTATTATGGTCCCAGGCAATCAACTTTTTATCAGCAAGTCCAGATCTGGTGAGGGTTGGCCCTAAGAAGTTCTTGATAAAATCTCTTTCTTCCTCAGCTGTATATAAACAAGATTCCCAGCGTTGTTTGGCCATGGGCTCATTTTGTACGCTCAAACCCCATACAGGGATATTTAATTTTTGCAAACTATAGATATACTTCACGTAGTAATTAGACCAAGACTGATAATAGGCTGGCAATAATTTTCCACCCTGAAGCATTGACTTATTATCCTTCATCCATGCTGGTGGGCTCCAAGGGCTAACAAATAAAGTAAGTTTTCCTCCGGCAGCAGCAATGGCTTCTTTGATAAAAGGAACCTTATATTTTAGGTCATGTTCAATATTGAAAGACTTCAGATCCTTGTCATTCTCGGCAACATAGGTATAAGTATCGCTTGAAAAGTCGCAACTATTTATATTGGTTCTTGCTAGAGAATAGCCAATACCATTAACCCTTCCATATAGTTTATCCAATAACTCAGCTTGCTTGTTTTTAGGTAGTTTGGCAAAGGTCTCGGCAGAAGCATCTGTTAATGCTCCTCCAATCCCCACAAATGTTTGAAAGCTTTTATTTGGATCAACAAAAACAGCTGGTTCCGTTTCAAATGGTTGTCCATAGGGGCTAAACTGAAGGGTAGCTGTTTTAGTTAGTCTTAAACTACTATTTTCCGCCGTTGTATATACAGTTACCTGTGCAGTTTTTGTTGGGCTGCTAATAGGATCTGTATTTTTTTTTGATGTGCTGGGTATGGCCAAAATTGCAAAGGCAATGACGGTCAAGAATGACTGATTCATGAGCAATCTTTTAAGTAAAGGGATACTTAAAATTACAAATAAATCAGCGCATTACCCATTCCAATTAGTATTACCTATTTGCCTCACTCAACCAATGAAACTGGTTCTCGGAAAGTTGAAAATGCCGCTTAGACTTTTTTAGTACCAAGTGTAAAGAATCGTTTTGGAACTTGCCCCATAAGTAAAAACTACTATCTGCAAATCGGTATTTGAAACTGGCTAAAGGAAGACTATCAGAAGCATTTTTTCTAAATTCCAACTGTTTGCTTGTGCTATCTTCTTTGATACTAAAATAACCACGTCCATATCGTTGACGGAACTGACTGTCTTTTGAACCCACACTACCAAAATTCCCTTTTTCCATAATTAGATTCTGCCAACGAAGGGTGTCTGTAAGCAGAGGGGGAATGGTATCATGGTTGCGTACAAATACGGGTACATCATATATGCCAGAGGGGATGGGCTTGGAATCAGCTTCGTTTTTTTCTTGTTGGTAAGAGTCATAAGCTTGGTAAAATGGAATTGCCATAATTACTAGAAAAAATGCAGCTTTCAAGATCCATCTGCCAATTTTTTTCCATTTTTTATTGGGCACCCATTCCCATGAATGACTAGGTGCTACTGGTTGATTCATTACAAAAAAAGCGAACATTCTTTTTGCATCGTGTAAGAGTAAAAAGAGACTAGCAATAAAAAGGTTGATAGAATAAATCTTAACAGGAATGTCATAACAAAGATTGAGCATCATTACATTTAGGAAAACACCAGAAGCCATGAAGATGCCAATATTAACCGTTTTTCTATTAAATAAGAATAGGGCTGCTAGAACTTCAAGTACACCTGAAAATGTTTCATATGGATGCGAATAACCAATAAATAACCATGAGAAACGCATGGGTAAAAAATCGCCCAAGGGAGTAGCCATTTGACTAAGCAATGGATAAGGCATTTGTAAAGGGAAAATTTTTAGAACCCCATAAGTCATGGCTATCATGGCCAAACTGTATCTGACTAAGATTCGCAACCAATATTCCCATTTTACAAAGGAGCTGGATTTTCTATCTAGAATAGCCCAAATGAATGATCCAATTAAAGCAACTAGTAAAACACTAAATTGTTGAGCCCAACCATAAGATGTATCACCACTTCCGTTTGGATATACTAATACTTCTTTTATATGAAATAAAGATTTATTCAATCCTTGCACTACCCATTCCAATAAATCAGTCCAGTAATGTAACAAATAGCTGGTTCCTGGGATTTGTTGTATATAGGTCCAAGGTTCAAAAAAGAATACATAATAAATAGCGCTAAAACGGAAAATCAATTTCCTGGTAAAAGACCACTGAGATTCAGTGCTAGATAGGGTTTGCTCCATATATAGGGATTTGTAATAGGAAGATAATAAATTCTTCTATTCAGACAACCCTATATAAAACAAAGTGCGGCATAGATTCTATGCCGCAACTTTTTTTAGGCTAAAAGCCTACCTCCCCCCGGAGTGTGAATTCTCATTCACAAAGCAAATCTAATACAAGATTAGATGCTAGGGATACCCCCTAGTGGGTATTTTTATGAATGGAGTTTTTAATTTTTATCAATAAGTATTGGTCATATCTGCGTCCACACAAATAATATAATCCGCCTTGCCCATATTTTCTGCTAATAAGGTTTTAATATCTTTTTGAGAAACGGTTGTGATGGTAGCTATTTTAATGTTGGGCCTTTGATTTTTAAGATA
>NCHJ01000102.1 GCA_002256765.1 Bacteroidetes bacterium 24-39-8 | reverse complement strand
GAGAGATAATGGTCTAATGCAGTTTTAGAAAAATGGTCTATCACATTGCCTTCTCCACCTGGAGCAGCCCTTTCAACTTGCTTTCCGTGTTGACCCATAAAAAGACCAACCAAGGTCCAATTGCCCGCAGGAGCTACCCAGTCTAGGTTTCCTTCTTTGTCTACTTTAGCAGTCAGGTCCAAACTTCCGCCCCCATCGGCATAAGCCATTAAACGTTGTAACGGTAGCCAAATTTTAAACCGTACTTGGTCTAAAGACAAAGCCTGCATATTGTTATTGGCAGAAAGTGGTTGTTTAATTTCCGAGATATCTCTTGGTTTGTAATTTTCTGTTCTTACCAAGGGCTCTTGTTGTAAGGCTACTTTTTCTTTGAGACGTTCCCCAGCTTTTACTTGATAGCGCGTGAATTGCATGTTTTTACTGGCGTCATCTTCACCCACCCAAGGACCACCAAATGGCCATCCTGTGGCATTGGCTAGGTCAATCCCTAGATTCAATCTTTTACCCTCAGCCAATGTGTGGTCAAACACACCCATCCACTCTTTTGACAAAAATGGAATCCATTTTGCGTCATTTCCAGTAACGCCATAAATGGGTGTTATTTCCAATCCACCCAAGCCAGCTTTTTGATAGTCCTGCATCACTGTAGTCAAGTCCTTGTTGTTGACTTCACTACCCAACCACCACCATCTTGTCCATGGTTTATTGGTTTGTGTAATGCTTGGCCACTTGGTTTGAGCAATGGAAGGAATCGCAAAAACAAAGCATATAAGTACTGCAAAAAAAGCTTTTCTAAAACGAGTTTGGGCAATAGGTTGGAAGGCTAAACTTTTCATAAGCAAATCAATCGTATTTAAAACCAAAATGGCTATCCGAATAAAGTGCAAAAGTTAAAGCCAACTTAGCTGCAATGCATCCTGTTCAATCCTGTTATCAGCCCTTTTTTGGCTTTATTTTACACTGAATTTGTACACAGTTTGTGTGCTATAAGTTTTGCCTGGCAACAAAACAGTACTTGCAAAGCTTTTCTGATTGGGCGCGTCAGGAAAATGCTGGGTTTCTAAACAAAAAGCAGACCTAAAAGCATAGGGCTTGGCTTGTTTACCTACCAAGCTACCGTCTAAGAAATTTCCCCCATAAAATTGAATACCAGGTTCCAAGGTCAATACTTCCATTAGAATACCCGTACTAGGAGCATACACTGTGGCGGCTGTTTGCAAACCTGGGGTAGCAGTTCTATTCAAAGCAAAATTGTGGTCATAGCCTTTTCCATTGATTATTTGAATGTCTTTTGAACCAAGACTATCACCAATGGCATGTGCCTTGGCAAAGTCAAATGCTGTTCCTTTTACAGAAGCCAATACACCAGTAGGAATTAAAGTACTATCTACAGGGGTAAACTGATCGGCATTAATTTGTAATAAATGGTCATTGATGGTAGCTGATCCAGCACCGTTCAAATTAAAATAAGCATGATTGGTCAAATTCACCACCGTTGCTTTATCTGTTGTAGCGGTATAGTCAATTTGCAAAGCATTCTCTTCTGTAAGCGTATAGATTACTTTGGCTGTAAGATTACCAGGATATCCTTCTTCTCCATCCTTAGAAACATATTGTAATTCCAAGTGTTGTGCATCAATTAATTTGGCATCCCAAACTTGGTTGTGAAATCCTTTTGGACCACCATGCAAACTATTGGGCGCATTGTTAATGGGTAATTGATAGGCATTGCCTTCTAATTGAAAACTGCCTTTGGCAATTCTGTTCCCATATCGGCCAATCAGTGCACCAAAATAGGCTTCATTATTGTGTAAATAATGATTCAGACTATCGTAGCCCAAGACAATATCAGTGGGCTTTCCAACTTTATCGGGCACCATAAAACTGACAATTCTTCCACCAAAATTGGTGATAGCAATTTTAAGTCCATTTTTATTGGAGAGCTCATATAATTCCACTTGCTTCTCGTCTACTTTTTGCGCGTAAGATCCTTTGTTGGGAACAGTTGCACTATCAGTTTTTTCTGTATTGGAAGCTTCCGGATTGGCGCATCCAACTAGTCCAGCAAAGCCAAGGATGGCTAGGGCGGCAAAGCAATGTTTCATATGTATTGTTTAAAAGTTAATCAAACTGGTGCCATCACCAATGGCTACAATATACGATTTCAAATCTTGTTGGAACCTGTTTTTAAATGCTGTAGCCGCACCTGTAATAAAAGTATCTACTGAAGCATCTTTGACCAAATTAATGGTACAGCCCCCAAATCCACCACCCATCATTCTAGCGCCAATAACGCCATTTTGGTCTTTGGCAAAATCTGCTAGAAAATCCAATTCCACACAACTCACTTCATATTCTTTGCTAAGACCAATATGTGTTTCAAACATTTTCAAACCAAAAGCATCTATATTGTCATTTACCAAATCTTGGCATCCGGCTTGCAGCCTAGCAATCTCCGCTACAATAAATTTACAACGCTGATACACTTTAACATCGCCCCCGGCCAAGAGGCTTTCAACCATCCCCAAATCCGCGTCACGCAAACTTTTCACCTGTGGATGTTGTTGAGCAATGATGGCAACACCTGCTTCACATTCGGCTCTTCTGGTATTATATTCCGTAGAAGCCAATGAGTGTTTCACACAAGTGTCTAATAAAACAATTTGAAATCCCTTTTGATGAAAAGGCATATAATGATAATCCAATGATCGGCAGTCTAACTGAATCACAGCATCTGCTTTACCAAACATGCTGGCAAACATATCCATGATACCACATTTTAAACCCACAAATTCATTTTCTGCTTTTTGAGCCATTCGAACCATTTCTAATTTGGACATGCCCAAAACAAATAATTCATTCAATGCAAATACAGTAGCACATTCTACTGCCGCTGAAGAAGAAAGTCCTGCACCAAGTGGCACATCACCAGCTACTACAGCATTAAAGCCAGAAATGGGATACCCTGCTTTTTTTAATTGATCCGCAATCCCCAATAAATAATTAGGCCATTGCTTGGGCGATGGTTCTAAGGAATCAAGACTCATTTCTATGCTCTGATCCAAGTCCGCAGCATGAAGACAAATATTCTGATCTGTTCTTTTGCCAATGGCTATATAAATGGCTTTATCAATGGCCGCGGGTAATACAAATCCAAGATTATAATCAGTATGCTCTCCAATTAAATTGATTCTTCCTGGAGACTTGACCATGAGTTCTGGACTACCAAATGCGTTGGTGTATTGGGTTTGCACCAAAGTGGCGCATTTGTTTTTTTCAGACATGACAGGCAATTTAAGTAAACTTCTAAAAAATTGAGCCGAGGCACGCCTCAGCTCAATTTCTGAATCTGCTAATCTTACTTACTCACTCAAAATAATATGTAAAACAGCAGTACAAATCTAGGGGATTTTGATATTAAATGTACATTTTACACTTATTTTTTAACTTTTTTACAAATTCGTGGCAAAAAAGCACCAAATTCCGTTTCAAGAAGTTAAATTGTTTTCCATTGCTATGCCAAAGTATCAAAAACAAACACGTTTCCTGGTTGCTGTAGACTGCATTATATTCGGTTTTGACGGCACTGAATTAAAACTACTTCTTGTTCAAAGAGAACTAGAACCCGAAAAAGGTAAATGGAGTCTTATTGGAAGTTTTATCCGAGAAGAAGAAGACATTGAAAAAGGTGCCAACCGGATCCTGAATCAGATGACAGGACTAGAAGGGGTGTACCTAGAACAATTACACGCTTTTGGAAAACCAGACCGTGACCCCATTGAAAGAACTATCTCGGTTGCCTATTTTGCACTGATTGATATTCATCAGTATGAACGTCAGCTAAATGATGAATACCATGCCGAGTGGTTTCCCATCAAATCCGCACCCAGACTTATTTTTGACCACGAACAAATGGTAGAAATGGCTAAAAAACGCTTGCGTTATAAAGCGGCTTTTCACCCCATTTTGTTTGAATTATTGCCAGAGAAATTTACGGTTCCTCAATTGCAAAATCTCTATGAGGGAATCTTTGATACCGTATTTGATAAAAGAAATTTTAGCAGAAAGATTCAGTCAACCAATCTTCTCATTAAACAGAAAGACAAGGACAAGGAGAACAGCAAAAAAGGTGCTTACTATTATAAACTAGATAAGCGTAAGTATGCTGCTAATTTTCACGCATTCCTCAATTTCATCCCCAATCCAGATAATATCAAGTAAGCCAATCAATAAAATTTGATTTTATGCTTTAATAAGTGTTAATTTGACACGAATACAAAACCGATTGTTGTATGCCCGAGAAAAAATATGCTATAGGTGTTGATTTTGGAACTGATTCTGTTAGATCAATTATTGTAGACACTAGCAACGGAGTTGAAATGGCTGCATCTGTATTTCATTACCCACGCTGGAAAGCAGGACAGTATTGCAATCCAGCAGCCAACGAATTTAGACAACACCCACTTGACTATATAGAAGGTTTAGAAGCTACCATCAAAGACTGCGTAACAAAAGTAGGACCAGCAATTGCTGCAGCCGTTTGTGGTATTGGTGTTGACACCACAGGTTCCACGCCAGTTGCTGTAGACAAAACGGGTACTCCCCTAGCACTAGACCCAGCATTTGCCCAAAATCCAAACGCCATGTTTGTGCTTTGGAAAGACCATAGTTCTGTGAATGAAGCTGCGGCCATTAATGAACACGCCAAAAAATTTCCCATCAATTATTTACAATTTGTGGGTGGCATCTATTCCTCAGAATGGTTCTGGTCAAAACTCTTACACATTATTCGTGTAGACGAACAAGTAAGAGCAGCCTGTCATTCTTGGGTTGAGCATTGTGATTGGATTCCTTTCATACTCACGGGCCAAACAGAACTTTCTCAAATGAAACGCGGTGTTTGTGCCGCAGGACACAAGGGTTTATGGTCTGCAGAATTTGCCGGATATCCCCCTAATGAATTCTTTACCAGTCTGGATCCTTTATTAGATGGTTATACCACTTCATTGGGATCTGACACTTATACTTCTGATCAATCTGCAGGAACCCTATCGCCCTTATGGGCAAGCAAACTGGGTCTTCCTTCAAATACCATTGTAGCAGTTGGTGCTTTTGATGCACATATGGGTGCCGTGGGTGGCCAAATTGAGCCTTATCATTTGAGCAAGGTCATGGGTACTTCTACCTGTGATATGTTGGTGGCCCCAAGGGCCGATATGGACAAGATCTTGGTAAAAGGAATCTGTGGTCAAGTAGATGGTTCAGTCTTACCAGGCATGATTGGACTAGAAGCTGGCCAATCTGCCTTTGGCGATAGCTATGCATGGTTCAAGAAATTCTTACTAGGACCAACGGAGCAAATCATTGTCAATAGCACATTGATTGATGCCCAAACCAAGACAAAATTATTAGAAGAGCTTTCTTCAAAGATGATTGGAGAACTCACCAAGTCCGCAGCTGCATTGCCTTTAAAAGACAATGACCCATTGGCACTAGACTGGTTAAACGGTAGAAGAACACCAGATGCCAATCAATTATTAAAAGCGGGATTTAGTGGATTCAATTTGTCTACAGACGCAGCCGCTATGTTTAAAGCCATTGTAGAAGCCACTTGCTTTGGAGCAAAAGCCATAGTTGATAGATTTGTATTAGAAGGAGTTCCTATTAAAGGATTGATTGGACTAGGCGGCGTTGCCAAAAGATCTCCGTATATTATGCAAGTAATGAGTAACGTGATGCAAATGCCTATTAGAATTCATAAAAGTGAACAGACTTGCGCACTAGGTGCTGCTATGTTTGCCGCAACAGCTGCGCAGGTATTTGAAAATGTTGAACAAGCTATGACAGCTATGGGTCAAGGTTTTGACGCTATTTATCAACCTGATACAAGTACGGCCAATTATTATGCAACAAGAATGAAAGCATATCACAGACTAGGTGCATTCTTAGAAACCGAATACCAATGAGTTATTATCAAGACATAAAAGAAGCCGCTTACCAGGCCAATATGCAATTACCCAAACTAGGTTTGGTATTGTTCACTTTTGGCAATGTAAGTGTGGCTGATCAAGAAAAACACGTATTTGCCATTAAGCCAAGTGGGGTGCCTTATGAAGACCTTACAGTAGACAAAATGGTGGTACTAGATTTTGATAACAAGATCTTAGAAGGAAGTCTAAGACCTTCTTCAGACACCAAGACCCATGCCTTACTCTATAAACAATGGGACTCAATTGGAAGCATTGTACATACCCATAGTACTTATGCAACAGCCTGGGCACAGGCACAAAGACCCATCCCAATATTTGGCACTACCCATGCAGATCATTTAACCACCGATGTACCTTGTGCACCGCCCATGGCCGATGATCAAATTGAGGGGGACTATGAACACGAAACAGGATGGCAGATTATTAGACATTTTGAATTATTAGGTATTAAACACCAAGAAGTAGAAATGGTATTGGTTGGTAACCATGCACCATTTACTTGGGGTAAGAATGCGCAAAAAGCGGTGTACAATGCAGCGGTATTAGAAGAAGTAGCAAGAATGGCCATGTTCACGGAACAGATTAATCCCGCAGCACCTAGATTAAAAGAAACCCTGATTAAAAAACATTTTGAAAGAAAGCACGGTGCGGGTGCTTATTACGGACAATAAACTTTACTAAACACTTTAAAAAAATACCCATGATTGATTTGAAAAAACTGGAAGTCTGGTTCATTACAGGAAGCCAGGACTTATATGGAGAAAGTACTTTACTTCAGGTTGCAGAAAATTCTAAAACCATTGCAAGCTATTTAAATGAGTCGCCAGAAATCCCCGTAAGCATTGTTTACAAACCCACTGTTAAAACTGCAGAAGAAATTAATGCGGTCATGCAAGCGGCAAATAATGAAAGCAATTGTATTGGGGTTATGACTTGGATGCACACTTTTTCTCCTGCAAAAATGTGGATCACTGGGCTAAAGATGCTTCGTAAACCCCTACTCCATTTTCATACGCAATTTAACAGGGATATTCCATGGGCTACCATTGATATGGATTTCATGAACTTAAACCAGAGTGCACATGGAGACCGCGAATTTGGTTTTATGATGACGCGTATGCGCATCAATAGAAAAGTAGTAGTAGGTCATTGGCAAGACGTAGAGTCATTGAAAAAAATCAATGGATGGATGCGTGCTGCTGCTGGTTGGCATGATTGGCAGGGTGCTAAATTCTGCCGTTTTGGAGACAATATGCGCAATGTGGCCGTAACCGAAGGAGACAAAGTAGAAGCCGAAATGAAATTTGGCTATTCCGTGAATACTTATGGCGTGGGCGATTTAGTGAAAGTAGTAAACGCTGTATCAGATGAAGCCATTGATGAATTAGTTGGCGTATATGAAAATGAGTATACCCTTGTCCCTGCTTTGCAAAAAGGCGGTGATCAACACCAGTCTTTAAGAGAAGCAGCAAGAATTGAAATAGGCATTGAGACCTTTTTGAAAAATGGCGGATTCAAAGGATTCACCACCACATTTGAAGACCTACATGGTTTGGTACAATTACCAGGCATTGCTGCTCAACGTTTAATGACCAAGGGATATGGCTTTGCAGGAGAAGGAGATTGGAAAACGGCAGCATTGGTACGTGCCATGAAAGTAATGGGATCCGGTTTAAAGGGTGGCAATAGTTTTATGGAAGACTATACCTATCATTTTAATCCAGATAACCGCATGGTCTTGGGTTCTCATATGCTAGAGATCTGCGAATCTATTGCAGACGCCAAACCCAGTTGTGAAATTCATGCACTAGGTATTGGTGGCAAAGCCGATCCAGTAAGACTGGTATTTAATTCAGGTCCTGGCCCTGCTTTGAATGCATCTATTGTAGACATGGGAAATAGATTCCGTTTATTGGTGAATGAAGTTATGGCGGTAACACCCTTTAATCAATTGCCCAATTTACCGGTTGCCCGCGTTTTATGGAAACCCTACCCAAATATGCACACGGGCTGTGCCGCATGGATCTTAGCTGGAGGAGCGCACCATACCTGTTATAGTCAGAATCTAAGTCCAGAAAACTTAGAAGACTTTGCAGAAATGGCAGGTATTGAATATTTGCTCATTGGCAAAGACACGCAACTCTACCAATTCAAAAATGAATTGCGTTGGAACGAAGTTGCTTATAAATAGTTGCACATAAACCACACACACAAATACAAAAAAACGATTGTACATGAACAGTAAACTGGTTAACATTGACTACATCATTTTTCTAATCTACTTCTTGATTGTAGCCGGGTATGGTTATTGGATCTACCAACGCAAAAAGAAGGGTTCCATGGATACCAAGGACTTTTTCTTGGCAGAAGGATCACTTACTTGGTGGGCCATAGGTGCTTCCTTGATTGCATCCAATATCTCTGCCGAGCAATTTATAGGCATGAGTGGTAATGGATTTTTTGTGGGTATTGCTGTTGCTGCATACGAGTGGTTGGCTGCCATCTCACTGATCATTATTGCTGTTTGGTTTATGCCAGTTTACTTGAAGAATAAAATCTTCACCATGCCACAATTCCTGAAAACCAGGTACAATGAATCCGTGAGTTTGGTGATGACCATTTTCTGGTTATTCCTATACATTTTTGTAAACCTTACTTCTATCATGTTCTTGGGTGCTACTGCCATCAATAACCTAACTGGTGGTACCAACCTACACTTGGTTATGTTGCTCTTGGCAGTATTTGCCATTGTGATTACACTGGGTGGTATGAAAGTAATTGGTTACACCGATATTATACAAGTAGCCGTTTTAATCATTGGTGGATTGGCTACAACCTATATTGCTTTAACCCTTGTAAGTGAAAAATTTGGTTTGGGTAAAGACGCCATTGCAGGTTTTAACCAATTGTTGATTCAAGCACCTGATCACTTTCATATGATCTTGGATAAACCAACGGCTAGTACGCCACAGGCTGAAATTGACAAATATTTAATCTTACCAGGTATTGCCATGTATTTTGCTGGTCAGTGGATTGTAAACCTCAACTACTGGGGTTGTAACCAATACATTACCCAACGTGCTTTGGGTGCTGATTTAAAAACAGCTAGAACAGGTATTTTATTTGCAGGTTTCTTAAAACTCTTAATGCCTGTAATTGTGATGTTACCAGGTATTGCAGCTTATGTCTTGTATAAGAATGGTTCTTTACAACAAGAGATGAATGCTGGTGGTAAGTTCCTAACAGATAATGCCTACTCTTCTATCTTGGGCTTTTTGCCTAATGGCTTGAAAGGTTTGTCACTAGCCGCTTTAACAGCCGCTATTGTGGCTAGCTTGGCCGGTAAAGCCAATAGTATTTCTACCATTTTCACATTGGACATTTATAAGAAATATATTAAGACCGATGCCAGTGAAAAACAAATGGTATGGATTGGTAGAATCACCATTCTTGCAGCCATGTTGCTTTCTATCATCTTTACTTGGGATGATTTATTGGGTATTGGCGGAGAAGGTGGATTTACTTTTATCCAAAAATATACTGGCTTAATTAGCCCAGGTGTATTTGCCATGTTTATCCTTGGTTTCTTCTGGAAACGTACAACAGCATCTGCTGCCATTGTAGGTTTGGTTACAGGATTCTTGTTGGCATTGTTCTTTAACAATTATGCACCAGCAGTATTGGGTAATGAAACCATTTTGTATACGGCTTTCCCTAATGGAAAAGGTGGATTTGAAATTCCTTTCTTAATTGGAATGGGATGGTCATTCTTCTTTACCATGGTTGCCATGATTGCCGTAAGCTTTGCCACTGGACCAAAAGAAAATCCAAAAGCTTTTGTTTTGGACAAGACCATGTTCAAATTGGCTCCCAATCATATAGCCATGATTGTGGTAACGTTAATTATCATCACGCTTTTATATGCTAGGTTCTGGTAAACCTTGTTGTGAATGAATACAAAAATGCCCCTCGATAAAGTCGAGGGGCATTTTTTATGGGCAAATTAGTTTAGAAGATTATTGCATTTTAACTTTTATAACCACAAAACTACTAGCGGGCAATTCATAGTCTAGCTTATTCTTTTTGAAGACTATGCTGGAAGTTGTAGGAGCCACCAACATGGGTTGGTCAATACTATTGATAGCATTGGGTTCATTGCCAGACAAAAGAATTAGTTCTGCTTGAGGAAGCATTTTTTTAATCCCCTCCAATTGCACTTGCGTTTGTTTGGCAGACAAAGAAACATTGACCAATTTGATGATCAATTCTTTGGTTACGGTATCAATAACAGCAGAAGCATACAAACTATCCTGACCAGCAATGACTTGTTTGTTCCAAGT
>NCHJ01000101.1:1138-11469 GCA_002256765.1 Bacteroidetes bacterium 24-39-8 | reverse complement strand
AGATTTCAAGCAATTGAGAGCCTGACGGCTGATACCGGCGCAGTAAATGCTGCCGGAAGTACCAAAATCACCGGAATTTTTGGTGAAAATGTATTCACCATCAAGACAGCAAGAGAATTTTTGAGCGATGAAGCTTACAAAAGCCTTGTGACTAGTATCAAAGGTGGCAAAAAAATTGATCGTAGTGTTGCTGGAAGCATTGCTAACGGTATGCGTGCTTGGGCTGAATCAAAAGGTGTTACACACTTTACACACTGGTTCCAACCATTGACTGGTACCACAGCTGAGAAACATGATAGCTTCTTCACCCTAAAAAGCGATGGTACAGCTATTGAAGAATTTGACGGTGCTGCTTTGATTCAACAAGAACCAGATGCTTCTTCTTTTCCTAATGGTGGTATCCGTGCAACATTTGAAGCACGTGGTTATACTGCTTGGGATCCTTCTTCTCCAGCTTTCATCATTGAAATTGGACATGGCAAAACCCTTTGTATTCCTACCATCTTTGTTTCTTACACTGGTGAGTCTTTGGACTATAAAGCGCCTTTGTTAAAAGCATTAGAAGCTTTGAACAAATCTGCTGTTGAGGTAGCTAACTACTTTGACAAAAACGTTACTAAGATTACTGCTACTCTTGGATGGGAACAAGAATATTTTGTGATTGACGAAGGTTTGGCAAATGCCCGTCCTGACTTAGTACAAGCTGGTAGAACCGTATTTGGTGCGGCTCCTGCTAAAGGTCAACAATTGGAAGACCATTATTTTGGTTCTATTCCAGAAAGAGTTTATGCATTCATGCGTGACTACGAAACTGAAGCTTACAAATTAGGTATTCCTTTACGTACTCGTCATAACGAGGTTGCACCAGCTCAGTTTGAGTGTGCTCCTATTTTTGAAGAAGTAAATATTGCTGTTGACCACAACATTTTGTTGATGGACATCATGAGCCGTGTTGCTAAAAGACACCACTTGCGCGTATTGTTGCACGAAAAACCATTTGCTGGTATCAACGGTAGTGGTAAGCACAATAACTGGAGTTTGGCTACTGATACTGGTGTGAATTTATTGGCTCCTGGTAAAACACCAAAGACCAACCTCATGTTCTTGACTTTCTTTGTTAATACCATCAAAGCAGTTCATGATTATTCAGATATCCTGCGTGCTTCTATAGCTTCTGCAGGTAATGACCACCGTTTGGGTGCAAATGAAGCTCCTCCTGCCATTATCTCTGTATTCGTTGGTCAATACTTGGCCAAGGTTTTGGAAGATATTGAGTCTAGGGTAGGTGATAAATTTGACGAACAAGATGAAGCTATCTTGAAATTAGATTTACACCGTAGCATTCCTGAATTGTTGTTAGACAATACAGATAGAAACCGTACTTCTCCTTTTGCCTTTACTGGTAATAAATTTGAGTTCCGTGCTGTTGGTTCTACTGCCAACTGTGCTAACCCAATGATTACTTTGAATACTATCATGGCTGCTACTTTAAAGCAATTCAAGAAAGATGTAGATGGTTTAATAGAAAAGGGTGACAAGAAAGAAATTGCTATTATGCATGTAATTCAGAAATACATTGTAGAAAGCAAAAAAGTATTGTTTGAAGGAGATGGATATAGCGCAGAGTGGGCACAAGAAGCTGAAAGAAGAGGTTTACCAAATGTAAAAACTACTCCTTTGGCATTTGACGCTTTGACTACTGATAAAGCTAAGCACCTATTTGAATCCAACAATATCTACAACCATATTGAGTTGGAAGCACGTCATGAAATTGAATTGGAGAACTATTTGAAGAAGGTTCAAATTGAAGGACGTATCATTGGTGACCTTGCATTAAACCATATTATTCCTGCAGCTATTAAATACCAGAACGATCTGTTGAAGAACGTAAATGGTTTAAAAGAAGCTGGTTTACCAGAAGCTGCTTATGCAAGCCAATTGAGTTTGTTGAAACAAGTGAGCGAGCATATTCAAGTGGTTCATGAGAATGTATTGGCCATGGTGGAAGCACGTAAAGTTGCCAACAACATTTCTGATACCCGTGAAAAAGCCATCGCTTATGAAAGCAAGGTTAAGGCTACTTACTTTGATTTGATCCGTTACCATGTTGACAAATTGGAAGCATTGGTGGATGATGAAATCTGGACCCTGCCTAAATACCGTGAAATGTTATTGTTGAGATAATTGTTTTTGATTTGAGTGAAAAAGCCCTGTTCCATTTGGTTCGGGGCTTTTTTTTAACAATTACTGGTCGGCAAAAAAATGGGTTCCACCGATAATTCCAATAGGTAGAAAATGATTTCCTAACTTGAATTTGTTATCAAACTAAAAACTCCAAATATGAAAAAAATTATTGCATTGCTAACACTTGTGTTAGTTTGCTCCTTCAACACTTTAATGGCTCAGCCTCCAGGAGGTGGTCAGCAGATGACTCCAGAACAACGTACCGCTATGATGAAAGAAAGGTATAAAGGAATGGGGCTTAATGACGTACAAGTTGACTCTGTAATTGCTATTAACAATGACATGCGTCCAAAAATGATGGCCTTAAGACAAGCTAGTGAAGCTGACAGACCAACTTTAATGAAAGCCATGACTGATGAGCGCAATACGCGTTTGGAAAAAGCATTACCTGCAGATTTGGCCAAAAAAGTAATTGAATCTATGTCTATGCAACGCGGCCCAGGTGGTGGTGGTGGACGTGGCGGTGGAGGCAAAAAATAAGCCAATCCCTAAATAAGATGTTAAGAAGGCGCTTCCATGGGAGCGCCTTCTTATTTTTTAGTTGGGTTGTTGTATTTTCAGGGATAAAATAGCAGTTATGAAAATAGGGTATACAATATTGGCGGGTTTATGGACAATGATGCTTCTTAGCAATATGGCTATTGCCCAAAATAGAACACCAGAAGAACAAAGAGAATTGTTTGGCTATTGCGATAAACTAGCCATTATGAAGCAATTTGGCATTGCTGAAGACATTGCCAATAAGATTGGTGATATTGATTTATGGGCTACCAAGGAACTCATTAGCGTTGAGAACAATACCAATGAGGTATATGCTACAAAAGGAGAATTAAATACAGAAGTGATAAAACGATATAAGGCTTTAAAACTCTCGGACCAACAATTGAAATCATTGGCAGATTTTAAAAAGAATCGGGATGAGCATCCAACTCCATGTGAAGCCATCACCCTAACTTATAATAAAGCCTATGACACTTTGAGTTTGGCCAGAGCACTTCAATTAATGAAACCCAAATACCGAAAGTCATTGATGGATAAATTGGGTATTAATGGCCGGCAGGCCGATATGATTTTTGAAACGGAGTATTACAAACAAAAAGAAGCATTGTCTATTTCAGCCATGCCTGAAACAGATTTTAATAAAATCCGTAAAACTGTTGCCATGTATCAGGTAAGAGAAAACAGGCACAAAGCAAGTGGACTTACAGAAGATCAGATAACTATGGCCATTTCCTTCTTTAAAGAAAACCAACTCTATCCAGAACAGGTTGTAAATAAATAATCCCCGTTGTGGCGGGGATTATTCAGTTAACAAGAATATCTACAAGGGGTAATCCCCATGCTTATTTCATTTTAAAGGTTTCCAAGAATTTGGTAGTAAAATTACCTTTCCTGAAATCTTCATTTTGCATCAATTGCAAGTGAAAAGGAATGGTAGTTTTCACACCTTCAATTACGTATTCACTCAGAGCACGATACATGGTATCAATGGCTTCTTCCCTTGTTTGAGCAACGGTGATTAATTTACCAATCATGCTATCATAATAAGGAGGAATTACATATCCTGCATACACATGACTATCTACCCTTACACCGTGCCCACCTGGGGTATGCAATACAGTGATTTTTCCTGGTGATGGTCTAAAGTCATTATAGGGATCTTCCGCATTAATTCTACATTCAATTGCGTGCATTTGGGGTTCATAATTTCTTCCAGAAATTTTCTCACCCATGGCAATTTTAATTTGCTCTTTGATCAAATCAAAACTTACCACTTCTTCAGTTACACAATGCTCTACTTGAATCCTAGTATTCATTTCCATGAAGTAGAAATTGCGGTGCTTGTCTACCAAGAATTCAATGGTACCAACGCTTTCATAATTAATGGCTGAAGCTGCTTTAATGGCAGCTTCTCCCATTTTATGCCTCAATTCTGGTGTCATAAAAGGAGATGGAGACTCTTCAACCAATTTTTGATGGCGTCTTTGAATAGAACAATCGCGCTCACTCAAATGACATACATTTCCATATTGGTCACCGGCTACTTGAATTTCTATGTGACGAGGCTCTTCCACAAATTTCTCCATGTAAATCCCATCGTTCTTGAAGGAAGCAGCAGCTTCTATTTTGGCAGTGGTATAAGCTTTTTCAATTTCTTCTTCATTCCAAACCACACGCATACCCTTACCCCCACCACCTGCAGTTGCTTTAAGAATTACAGGATAACCAACTACTTTGGCTAATTCCTTGGCTTCTTCAATACTTTCTAATAAACCTTCTCCTCCAGGAACTACAGGAACACCAGCTTTAATCATGGTTTCCTTAGCTGTAATCTTGTCTCCCATTTTATTAATCATCTCTGGCGTAGGCCCAATGAATTTAATGCCATGGTCGGCACAGATCTGAGAGAATTTGGCATTCTCAGCTAAAAAACCATAACCCGGATGCACCGCATCGGCATTTGTAATTTCGGCTGCAGCCATAATATGGGGAATATTCAGGTATGAATCTGAACTCTGAGGTTTACCTATACAAACCGCTTCATCAGCAAATTTTACGTGTAAACTGTCTTTATCAGCGGTGGAGTAGACTGCAACGGTTTTGATACCCATTTCCCTACAAGTTCTAATGACACGTAGAGCAATTTCACCACGGTTGGCAATCAATATCTTTTTAAACATGGATTCAATTTGATGAAAAAATAAAGCAGGAGCTACTATTTAGCAGGCTCCACCAAGAACAAGGGCTGGTCATATTCTACTGGACTTGCATCATCCACTAAAATTTTGACAATAGTGCCACTTACTTCACTTTCAATTTCATTGAACAGCTTCATGGCTTCAATGATACATACCACTTTACCAGGAGCCACTTCAGTTCCTATTTCAGCAAAAATGGGTTTATCAGGAGAAGGCCTACGATAGAAGGTTCCAATCATAGGACTTTTAATAGTAATCAAGTTATCAGCTTTGGGAGCAACAGCTGGTTCGGCTGCAGGTGCTGCAGGAGCAGAAGCTGCTACTGGAGCCGGTGCAGTGGTATAAACCTGATGGCTAGGAGCGGCAGCAACAGTAACTACAGGCTCCTCTTTTTGCTTGATGGTTACCTTGCCATCTTTGTCTTCTATACTTATCTCACCAATATTGCTTTTATTGATGATTTTGATCAATTCGTGAATTTGCTTTAAGTCCATAAATGGCAGGTTTTTGATGAAAAAACGGTTGATTTAGGTCAAATCGGGGGGCAAAATAGCCCTTTTTTGGTAAAAATGGCCATTTTCTTTAAAATGGGGACAACTAGTTTTGATCCAAAAAATTACCCTTTAAATGACAAATGGCAGCCAATGGCCGCCATTTGTAGTATGCGATTAGTTGGATTATTCTTTAACTCTTTCAACGTATTCACCAGATTTGGTATTTACGCGAATCAATTCTCCGTCTTCTACAAACAAAGGAACCATTACAGTAGCACCACCTTCAACAGTAGCTGCTTTTAAAGCCCTAGTGGCAGTATCGCCTCTTAAACCAGGCTCACAGTAAGTGATTTTCATAACAATCTTCTCCGGTAATTCAGCTCCAATTGGTAATTCTGTCTCAGTATTGATGAAAACAAATACTTCAGAACCATCTTTTAAGAACTGGGGAGCGTCAATCATTTCTTCTCCCAAAGCAATTTGCTCAAAAGTTTCGTTATTCATCAAGTTATAACCACTTTCATCCTTGTAGAGGTATTGAAAAGCTTTCTTTTCTACTCTTACAGGATATACGGTTTCACCGCTATTCCATGTTTTTTCAATAGAGCGTTTGTTGTCAACACCCTTCAATTTGGCCCAAACCTTAGCGGCTGCACGGGCTGTCTTGTTTTCTCCAAATTCCACTACTGAATACAGACTTCCGTCTAGTTTCAGGATCATTCCACGGCTGATGTCGGCTGTATTTGCCATAATTATAGTTTTTTATTCTTGTTTAAGCAGGCGCAAAAGTAAGGATTGGCTTTCAAAAACAAGCATTCCATTAGAATTTCTGGCATTATCTAGCTCCAAAGCTGCATTTTGAAAAAGCCCAGTATCTATTTTTTACCAAAACATACGGATATGAAAAACTTCCTCGGTTTACTTGCCATCTGCAGCCTATTGATTTTTAATAGCGCAATAGCTAACACCGTTATTGTAAAAGGAACGGTTCAGGACGTTAATAAAAAACCCATTGCCAATAAAAAAGTATTGATCAGTACAGATAGCTTGAATAGCGCTACTGGCTGTGTTATTACCCATACCGTATTAACCAATCCAAACGGTTACTTTATTGATACCCTAAAATGCCTAGGCGGCGATATTCGCAAATTGAAAATTGCCGTAGAAAACTGTAATGGGACTATGATTATTAAAGACCCCATTGTTGGGTTAAACAATGTAGTAGAAAGCAATTTTGTGATTTGTAATACCACATCACCAGTTCCCCCTAATTGCCGTGCATTTTTTGCCATCAACATTACAGGAAAGACAGTCAAATTTAAAAGTTTTGAATCAACAGCTTCTGGACCCGGAGATAGCATTATCAGTAGGTCATGGTTCTTTGGAGACAGTAGTTCTATTCTAGTTGGCAACAGATTAGACCCAAGCCATGATTATTTAAAAGCAGGTTCTTACCAAGCCTGTTTATATATTAAAACCAAGGCTGGATGTGAAAGCAAATATTGTGTCAGTTTCAATATTAAGGATAGTGCGGTTATACCTCCTCTAACCAATTGCCGTGCCTTCTTTAATTTTAAACAAGAACAAAATCAAGTAAAGTTCAATAGTGCTGACGCGATGGCTGGCGATGGAGATAGTATTATCAAACGATACTGGATCTTTGGAGATGGCACAAGTATTCAAGACGGCAACAGGATTGACCCTCCACATACCTATGCAAGAGGCGGAAGCTATACTGTGATATTGTATATCAAAACCAAAAAGGGTTGTGAAAGCAAGTACGCTGTAACCATTCAGATACCAAAACCAGATTGTGCTGTAAAAATCCAATTCAGTTCAGAAAAAATTGGAACCAAAAAAGTACAGTTTAATAGCAGTTTGAGCAGTGCCGCCAATGATAGCATTGTTTCAAGGACTTGGAAATTTGGAGACAATACTACCCTATCTGGCAACCATGTAAAACCATTAAAAGAATACCCCATTCAAGGGGCTTACACGGTTTGTTTGAAAATCAAAACAGCCAATGGATGCGAGGCAGAACTATGCAAACAAGTGATTTTACAGGATAGTATCAATTTACCACAAGCACCAAATGATTATATTAGGATAGTTAGTATTAATCCCAACCCAGTGGCTTATAGAATGATTTTGACTATCTGGAGCAGGAATAATCAAACAGAAACCCAGGTGGCCATTTATGATATCTATGGTCAATTGAAAAAAACATTGACCAAACAGTTGATTCAAGGAAATAATGTATTGGAAATCAATACCGAATTGTTACCAAAAGGTCCTTATTACTTAAAAGTGAGTAGTAAAAACGGTAAGGATTCCCGTGCATTTTATAAATTATAATAAAAAAGGAGTGAACGTTTGCGCAAAAAATCCCAAAGTTTAGGGTGCTTTACCCAAAGACTTAACGGTTTTCACCTATTTTTGCCGCAAATTTTTAATAGTCATGGCAGTTTTAGTTAATAAAGACTCTAAGATCATTGTTCAGGGATTTACTGGTACGGAAGGTACTTTCCATGCTACCCAGATGATTGAATACGGAACCAATGTGGTTGGTGGCGTTACACCTGGCAAAGGTGGCAGCACCCATTTGGACAAGCCAGTTTTTAACACAGTGGCTGATGCGGTTAAAAAAACCGGCGCCAATGTGAGTATCATATTTGTACCACCGGCATTTGCTGCAGACGCCATTATGGAAGCTGCTGAAGCTGGAATTGCATTAGTAGTTTGTATTACTGAAGGCATTCCTGTTCAGGATATGGTAAAAGTGAAAAACTTCTTGCAAGGCACTAGCACCCGCTTGATTGGACCAAACTGTCCAGGTGTGATTACTGCAGAACAAGCCAAAGTGGGCATTATGCCAGGCTTTATCTTCAAAGCAGGTCGCATAGGAATTGTTTCAAAAAGCGGTACCCTTACTTATGAAGCTGCTGACCAAGTGGTGAAAGCCGGTTTAGGAATCAGCACAGCCATTGGTATTGGTGGAGACCCTATCATTGGAACTCCAACCAAAGAAGCCGTTGAACTGTTGATGAACGATCCTGAAACCGATGGTATCATCATGATTGGTGAAATTGGTGGTAGCATGGAAGCTGACGCAGCACGTTGGATCAAGGATAACAAGACCAAACCTGTAGTAGGTTTCATTGCTGGCCAAACAGCGCCTCCCGGACGCCGTATGGGTCACGCAGGAGCAATTATTGGCGGAGCCGATGATACTGCAGAAGCTAAAATGAAAATCATGGCAGAATGTGATATTGAAGTTGTAGCTAGCCCAGCTGATATTGGTATCACTATGGCAGCTGCTCTGAAAAAATAAGACTCAAAGTTTTGAATATTAATCCCGGTCCAAAAGACCGGGATTTTTTTATTCCTTACCCATAAGAGAATGTTAATGGGTATTTTCGTTTGTGCAAAGTCCAAGAGATTTGCATCATAACTGCCGGGCAGTAAAAACAGGAATATGCTTTTAAAAAAACTGATTACAACAATAGGATTATTTGTGGGTACCCTAGTTATTGGGCAAACACCCCAAACGGATTATAATAAACAATGGAAAGAGATAGATAGTTTGATCAACTTGAATCTGACCAAGTCTGCTTTGGGAAAATTGAAGCCATTAGAGACCCAAGCCATTCAAGCAGGCAATCAGGTGCAGCAATTGAAAACCTTGGTGTATCAATTGAAACTGGAAGACAGGGTTAGTGAAACGGATATTAATCAAAGAGTAAAAACACTAGAAACAAAATTAGCAAATACTAAAGACAGCATTTTCCAGTCTATTTATCATTTAATGATTGCCAAAGAATTGAGACATTATTTTTACAGTAATCGTTCCAAATTATTTAATAGGACTGCAAATAAAGAAGCCAATAAAAAAGATATTCAAACCTGGGCTTTTAGTGAATTCTTTCAAAAAATTCAGGATAATTATTTATCTGCTATTAGGCCTACCCATAAACTAATAAAAACAGATATTAACAATCTTTCTCCGCTTATAATCAAAGGAAATGCGCACGCATTAAGACCAACCTTATTTGATATTATCGCACACGAAGCCTTAGATTTTTTCAAATCGCAAGAAGGCAGAATCAATCAACCATTGGAGCCTTATAGTATTCGGGACACTAAAGCTTTGGCCAATTATGAAGTATTTAGTCAAGCCAAGTTTAATACCAATGACAGTAATTCACACTCCTGGATTAGTTTACAAATTTTCCAGCAACTGATTCGTTCACACTTAGAAGATAAAAGTCCAGAAGCACTGGTTGATGTTGACCTAGAGCGAATAAATTGGGTGTATCGCTATAGTAATATTGCTCAAAAAGAATCTGCACAGTTAGAGGCCATCCAATTTATTACTACCCATTTAGCTACTGTTCCTGTTACTGCAAAAGCTTGGTATGTGATAGCTCAAAAATACGCTGATGAGGCCTCCGGTTATTTACCAAATTATGATAGTAGCAAAAGATGGAAATATCAGGTAGCCATGAAAATCATGGATACGGTAGAAAGCAAATTTGGGAAAGACCATCCAGCAAGTGCAGAAATGGAGTCCCTAAAAAATTCCATCCTTTCTGTTAGTATCAATACCCAAACAGAAAGGGTGAACATTCCAGAAAAACCATTTAGGGTTTTATTGCAATTTAGAAATACCAATAAACTTTACTTTAGAATCATTCAATCAGATCAGCACAGCGCATTAAGAGATGCTTATGCCAGTAATGAATTAATAAAACTAGCTTGCAAACTACCTGCCTATCAGAATTTTGAACAAACATTACCAACAACAACTGATTACCAAACCCATTTTACAGAAATAAAAGTAGATGGATTGCCTGTTGGTACTTACACCTTACTTTGTTCTACCGATAAAGATTTT
>NCHJ01000101.1:0-1022 GCA_002256765.1 Bacteroidetes bacterium 24-39-8 | reverse complement strand
GAGAACAATTTTTTTGTGCTGGATAGAAACACTGGTCTACCCCTAGAAAAGGCAATAGTTAGTACCTTTTTACAAGAAAAAAACCAGAATGGATCATTTAATGGCAAATGGAACAAATTTGCTAATTACATAACAGATAAAAATGGTTACATCTATATTCAACAGAATCATCCAGCTGAATACATCCGCTTACAGATAACCCATGGCAAGGATCATTATCAGTCTACTGAATACCATTATCTTAGGCAGGATCCAATAACTAATCCAACCAATCAGTCAAAATATGAAAAAGAAAAAAAACAAACATTCTTTTTCACAGATAGAAGCATTTATCGCCCTGGCCAAACCTTATTTTTTAAAGGAATTATCACAACAGAAGACTTTAATAGCAGGCAATGCAAATTGGTTATAAAGGACAGTTGTACCATTTTATTAAAAAACGCCAATTACCAAGACATTGATTCTATTAAAATAGTCTCAAATGAATATGGCAGTTTTCATGGTCAATTTCAATTACCTGAAAAGGGATTAAATGGAAACTACCAACTAGTTGCTAAAAACAATGGCATTGGAAATACCTATTTTAGAGTTGAACAATACAAACGACCCAGTTTCTTTATAAATTTTGAAGTTCCCAAAGAAGCCACCCGCTTAAATGATACCATTATTGTTCCTTTGAATCTTAGGGCCTATGCAGGAAATAGTTTGAACAACGCAAGAGTCAAGTACCGTGTTATGCGCAATAGTAAACCCTCGTTTACCGATTATCGCAGCTATAGTTTTCCCTATAAACCAACTATTGAAATTGCCAATGGTGAACTAATTTCCAACCAAATAGGTCAATGCAACATTAAGTTTAAAGCCAGCCCTGATCCAACTGTTGATTCAAGTTACCAACCAATTTATGATTACACCATTACGGTTGATGCTACTGACCCCAATGGAGAGACCAGAACAAGCAATACACAAGTAACCGTTGGATATACAGATCGCTATCTTAGTATTGACCATAAAAAACAAAT
>NCHJ01000100.1 GCA_002256765.1 Bacteroidetes bacterium 24-39-8 | reverse complement strand
CTGTAACAGGTTCTTGTGATATGTGGGACATTCCATTAATTGGAACCTATCATTTTAAATATAATGGCAAAGGAAATTATTTTGCCTCTTTGGGTACCTCCTCTTATTTTATGAAAAAGGAAAACTATAGTTATCTGTATTATGTTAATAATCAAACCTATAATAGATCTGCTAGCTATCCTTCTACTGACCAACACTTATTTGCCTTGGTTCATATTTCTGGCGGTATAGAAAAACCCATAGGAAAACACTTAACTGGTATCATTGAACCCTATGCAAAAATTCCCATGGCAGGTGTAGGTTTTGGCAGTATTGAACTAAGTAGTTTTGGGGTGAATTTTTCTTTGACTTACAAGCAACCAAAAAGAAAATAGGTTCGTAATATGTGATATAAACCCAATCACATGAAAAGAAAAAAATCATTATTCGTTTTATCTATTAGCGTATTGATGCTAATAACTTTTATATCATCTTGCAGCAAAGGCGGTGATACAACAACCACAAATCCAACCAATCCTGGAACAGGAGGAACCGGTGGTACCAATGAATGTGCCACATTAACTTCAGGACAAGCAGGTCCATTATATACTGCAGTAAAATCTTTATTAAATGCCAATTGTTCTTCCTGTCATACAGGTTCAAATGGCACTGGTGGTAAAGACTTGACCACGGATTGCAATATTGTTTTGAGTAAAGATAGAATCAAAGCAAGGGCAGTAGATGGCTCACCAAGTTTTATGCCACAAGGTGGACAACTAAGTGCTGGTGACAAAAAGAAAATAACAGACTGGGTTAATGCAGGCGGCAGGTTCAGCGATTAGGGGCAATTGCTAGAATCGGCTTGTATGCTCACAAAGCGACCCAATGGGTTGCTTTTTTATTTTACCCCCCTAGAGAAATATTGGTGAAAGAAAACAAAATGATAATCAATAGATTTATTCCAATAGATAAAATTATGCTCTCCCGGTCTTTCAATATAATCATGGGGCACTTTAAGTTTGTTCAGTTTCTCATGTACTGCTCTATTCATAGCTAATACCCTATCTTCTGTTCCACAATCAATTAAAATAGCCAAAGAATCTTTGGGATAGTGCTCAATGATATTTAAAACACTCCAATCATTCCAATACTGTTTATTAATAATAGGATCTCCCAACCTTTTCTCTACTCCATATCCTTGGGTTATCACAGACACATGCAGAGCACCGCTAGTACTGGCACAAGCTCCAAAAATATCAGCATGTCTAAAAGACAAAAACATAGCACCGTGCCCTCCCATACTCAATCCAGATATAGCTCTTGCATTTCTATTGGCAAGGGTGGGATAATGGGTATCAATATATTTTACTAATTCGCTAGCTACAAAAGTCTCATATTGATAAGAGCTATCAATGGGACTATCAAAATACCAACTTGTAAATCCTCCATCTGGACAAACCACGATTATGCCATATTGGTCAGCCAAGTTTTTAATATGGGGCACTTTTAATATCCAATTATTATAGGCCCCAAAAGCACCATGTAAAAGATACAATACAGGCAGTTGCTTTGATTGTTCCTTACTAAGGGTTGGTTTAATGACAATGGTTTTAATGGAACGCTTCATTTTAGAACTATAGACTTCAATACTATCTACACTAGCCGCGTAACCATTAACAAATAAAATCAAGAATAGAAAAGAAAAAAATGTTTTTTGCAGCATCTTCATATGATATCAATGGTTGAAAATTTTTAAAAAGTTGATTCAAACAATTAAATATTGCTCAATTACATGGCATTCGCATCAAAATACTTTTTAAACAAGAGTAATTGAAAGTCAATACTATTACTCCAATAGGCTGTATTATGCGCCCCTGGTCTTTCCGTGTAATCGTGATCAATTTTAAGACGCAGTAGTTTTTCGTGCAAAGTTTTATTCACTGGATAAAAGAAATCGTCAACGCCACAATCAAAAATTAATTTTAAAGCATTGTTCTTTAATCCATCTACCAGTTCCATTACTGTGTTGCTATCCCATAATGATTTATTGGTACTAAAATCGCCCAAGGCTTTTTTAATTTCCCAATTATTGGGAAAAGGTCTAAAATCTACTCCTCCGCAAATGCTACCTGCAGCTCCAAACACAGTTTGGTTTCTAATAGCCAAATATAGTCCCCCGTGGCCTCCCATACTCAGCCCTGTAATTGCACGATGTTTTCTATCTGGAATAGTTAAATAATGTTGATCTACATAAGGAATCAAGTCTTTGATGACAAAAGACTCGTAACGGATACTAGAATCAATAGGGCTATCAAAATACCAGCTATTGGCTCCATCTGGGCAAATAAAAATCATATTCAACTCTTCTGCCTTCTGTTGTAATTGAGGCGCCGCTTGAGGCCACTGGCGCTGATTACCGCCATATCCATGCAATAAGTATACCGCAGGTATCAACACTTTGTATTTATTCCTTGGTTGAATAACCACAAACTTGACCTGTTTGTGCAGACTATTACTGTAAAACTGAACCGTATCTACTGAAGCATTGGCATAGAAACTAACCAATCCTACTAATAAAAATATTATTCTCATTGGGCGCATAGTATAAAAATTAAAGTCACCTGAAATTAATCAAGTGACTTTAATCAAAAAAATAGATTTATCAAAAATTACTAGTTCCTCTTTTCCATGGCTTTCTGCATTGGATTGATTCCAGTGCTTTGACCACGTCCACCACCCTGTCTTGCCTTAAAAATGGCAAACTTGCTAGGAACCACTTTTTCCATACCCCAAGTATTGTTTCTTTCATTGATATCCGCAGTTTCACGCATTGGATCCAATTTAATACCTACTGCTTTTTTATTGGTCAAGAAAAGCTTGGTTACCTTGTTTTCATTTAAACGCCAAACCTGTGCAGGAATTCTTTCTGTTTGTTTGGTTCCGTCTTCAAAGCTAAACTCTACAATAATTGGCATTACCAAACCACCCTTGTTGCTAAAGGTAATTTCATAAAGATTGACATTAGCATATTTGGCCTTGGTTGCATCATCCATAGTTTCTGGTGTCATATTGGGAAGTGTTACTTTGTACTTAGTAGTATCATAAGGCTCAATTCCTCTAGCATAACGCCAGTAAAAATCCCTTAAACTAGTATCGGCATCAGTCAAGAAAATAATACTCTTGTCATTACGATTTCTAATTTTAGAAATATCGTCAAATGGATTCAACATGGGTTTTGCCAAAGACATCATGCCATTAGAACTAGTATTGATTGGGGCACCACCTCTTCCGCCTTGAAAACCTGATTGAGCAGCCATACTGGGATCATAAACTCCATGTTTAACGGTATCTATTGCAATATCACAAGGATCAATGCCATAGAACCAACCCCTCCAGAACCAATCTAAATCTTCTCCACTTGCATCTTCCATGGTGCGGAATAAGTCAGCTGGTTGTGGATGTTTAAAAGCCCAACGGCGCGCGTATTCTTTAAAACTATAGTCAAATAATTCCCTTCCCATTACGGTTTCTCTCAAGATATTTAAACCTGTGGCTGGCTTGGTATAAGCATTGGGGCCAAAAAGGACAATGTTTTCACTATTGGTCATGATAGGCTCCAACTGATCTTTTGGCAAACGCATGTAATCTGCAATAGTATAAGCAGCACCTTTACCTCTTGAAGGATATTTGTTATCATACAATTCTTCCGTTAAGTATTCTACAAAAGAATTCAATCCCTCATCCATCCAACTCCATTGACGCTCATCACTATTCACAATCATAGGGAAGAAATTGTGACCAACTTCATGAATGATTACACCCAACATTCCTTGCTTGGTGGCTTCACTATAACTACCATCTTTTTCCGTTCTTCCGTTGTTAAAACAAATCATTGGATATTCCATTCCATTAGATGCTTCAATACTTTGAGCAACAGGGTATGGATAAGGAATGGAGAATTTAGAATAAGACTTAATGGTATGGGCTACTACCTTAGTAGAAAACTTACGGTACAAACCATATGCTTCTTTAGGATAACCACTCATGCACATAATTTTCTTTCCTTCAACATAAGCTGGCATAGCATCCCAGATCATTTTTCTTGAAGAAGTCCAAGCAAAATCTCGCACATTATCCGCTTTGTAAACCCAAGTTTTCTTGGCAGTACTTTTTTGCTTCTCGGCTTTCTTAGCCTCATCAAGGGTAACAATTTCTACTGGCTCTTTTGCAATTTTTGCTTGAGACCAACGTGTCATTTGAGCGGGAGACAATACTTGACCATAGTTTTGACACTCTCCTGTAGAAAGTATGGTATGGTCTGCTGGAACCGTCATGCTCACGTTGTAATTGCCAAAAGTTAAGGCAAACTCTCCCCTACCAGTAAACTGGTGGTGCTGCCAACCTTGAAAATCACTGTATACTGCTAGTCTTGGATACCACTGTGCCATGGTGAAAAAATGGTTACCATCTTCCGGGAAGAATTCATAACCAGCTCTACCGCCAACTGTCATACGATTGGTTATTTTATAATTCCAACTGAGGTTAAACACAAATTTTTGACCTGGTTTTAATGCAGTTGGTAGCTCTACACGCATCATTGTCTTGTTGATGGTGTATTTCAAGTTCTTACCTGTGATATCAGTTAGTTTGGTAATAACATCGCCCAAGCCATTATCCTTACCTGCTTCCATCATAGCATCTGCCTGATTGGTAGACAATTGTCTGCCCATCTGAGATGAATTCTGATATCCTGCATTGTTGATACTACTATGTTCATTCTCATCCAATTGTAACCATAGATAGGTTAATACATCTGGTGAATTATTGTAGTAAGTAACCGTTTCACTACCCTTTAAAGTTAAATTGGGTTCATCCAATTCGCATTTAATATTGTAGTCTACCCTTTGTTGCCAATATTTGGGGCCGGGTGCACCACTAGCAGTGCGATATTCATTGGGCGTAGGAAGAATAGTTCCTAACTGCTCAAACTTGTTCCCATGGTTGGAACCTGGATTGTTCATGATGTTTTGCGCCTTTGTTATTGAAGCAAAAGCCACCATTAAAACAATGAAACCTAATTTTCTCATAATTGTATGGTTTATTGTGGTAATACGTTGTGTAATCTATCTAAAGTCATGTTTAATGCCAGTGCAAACACCGCAGCACTTACAAATAAAAGCCATTCCCTCCTATTTACCTTGATTAAACCCACAAAAAGAAAGGAAATAATAAGGATAATTAAGACAATTAATATTTGACCCAGCTCCAATCCAAGGTTAAAGGCCAGTAATTGGGTAAGAATACCTTGGTCTTTTCCCAACATGCTTTTTAAATAACTGCTAAAACCCAACCCATGTATCAATCCAAAAAACAGGGCCATAAAGTAAATGGGCGGAAACTTGGTTTTAAAAACAAACTTCTTGACAAACAAATTACTAATAGCAGTAATTAATATGGTAATGGGTATTAATAACTCAATCCAATTAACAGAATAAGTGACAAGATTCAATACGCTTAATGCCAAAGTAATGCTATGTCCAATAGTAAATGCAGTTACTAAAATCAACACCTTTTTCCAATCAGCAAATTGATATCGAATGGTCAGGGCAACAATAAAGAGAATATGATCACTTGCGGTTAACCCGGCCAATTGAGACCAGAAGGAAATTTGACCATTCCAATTGGCAATATGCTGAAAACCAGTCTCTAAATATAGTTTGAAATCATTCATAAGCTAGGTTTCAAATTAATCATGACATTTGTAGTGTAAAAAAAAGAATGTTGAATGGTAAATAGTATGTTTCAATGGATTTCTTTGGCATTCATAGCCCTAATACATCCCTTTTATGTTTCTGTTATAGAAATAAATCATAATACAAAAGAAGCTACTGCAGAAATCAGTATCCGAATTTTCACCCAAGACCTAGAAGCTACACTTCAAAAATACAGTACTACTAAAGTAGATATTGCCCATCCAGGGGACAACGCTTTATTAGACAAACAAATCAATAATTATATTCAACAAAAGCTTCAATTAAAAATTAATGGACAGGTTGCCCCTATTCATTATTTAGGTCACGAAATTCAAATGGAAAGTGTTTGGATTTATGCAGAAGTTCCTAAAGTGAGTCAATTGAAAAGGTTAGATGTTCAATGTCAACTGCTATTTGACTTTCAAACCCTACAGAGTAATATTTTCCATGTAAAATCTAAAGATCTGGAGAAAAGCTATAAACTAGATTATCCTAAAAATAGCACCAGTTTTGAGTTTTAGTCCATTCCTGGATCTAGTCTGGTATTCACCAATACTTTGTCAATACGATGGTGATCCATATCTATCACTTCAAACTCAAATACTTTCCAACTCAATTTTTCTCCAGTAGCTGGAATTCTTTGTAATTCATGTATAATAAATCCAGCCAACGTATCAAAGTCTTGGTCCCCTTCCATCATCCATTCTGTTTTATCAAAATAACTCAAGAAATCATAAAAAGGAATTTGTGCGTCTACCAAGAAAGAACCGTCTTCTCTTTCTAAAATATCAAAACTTTCATCTTCTTGTTGGGGAATATCACCTACAATGGCTTCCAAAATATCATTTAGGGTAATCATTCCTAAAATGGAACCGTATTCATCTACAATAAAACAATGGTGAATCTTAGTTTGCTTGAATTGCTCTAAAACTTGGTAAGCCGTATTGTTTTCAGGAACATACATGGCGGGTTTCATGATCTTTTGAACACCTGTATTATCCGCTACCACAATAAAATCTTTAATGGCTACCACCCCTACAATCCTATCAATTTCTCCATCACAAACAGGATATACAGAATGCACCACTTCTTGCATCATAGATTTGATTTCAGTAACAGATTTATGTTGGTCAATCCATACAATATCACTTCTATGCGTCATTAGTGAAGTGATATTTCTATCGCCTAAGTGAAATACTCGTTCAATGATTTCTTGTTCTGCTTCATCAATGGCTCCGTGCTCCGTTCCCTCGCTTATAATGGCTTTGATTTCCTCTTCTGTAACTTGGTTCTCACTGGTTTTAACATTCATCAATCGCACTAGCAAATTAGAAGCACCCATTAATAACCAAACAAAGGGATAGGTAAACCAAGAAATGATTCGCATAGGGCCGGCGGCTTTTTTGGCAATACCTTCAGGATTGCTCAAGCCAAGTCTTTTAGGAACTAATTCACCCAATACTAGAGATAAAAATGTGATCACAATCAAAATAATCACTGTTGCAATGGTGCCACTATATGGTTTTATAAGATCTATCTGAGCAAGGCTGGCTTGTAAGGGTGTTTTAAAACTATCTCCTGAATATATACCCGTAAGAATGCCAATTAGGGTAATTCCTATTTGTACGGTTGATAAAAAACTATCTGGATGATTGGCCAGGTCTAAAGCCTTGGCTGCGTCTTTATCCCCTTTTTGGGCCTGTGCTTCTAATCTTGCTTTTCTAGCAGAGACAAGGGCAATTTCAGCCATTGAAAACAAACCATTGACCAAAATCAGCGCTAATATGATAAATACTTCTGTCATGTGATGGTTCAAATCTAATGAATTGCCAGCAAATCAAGGTTTCCCATCCAAATCCAGGATCACATATTGTGGAACTTCTTGATCCCTAGTAGCTGGATTTAAAAATTGAGCAGTTAGAATACTAACTGAAAAATTGGGTCCTTTGTGTAATAATTTGGAAGCAGGAAATATCTGTTGAAAAATAGCTAGGCTATCAGAAGACGTTAATAGAATGTCTGAAGCCACAATTTCTGCGCGATGAAATTTATGTTTAAAAACATGATCCCCATAAAAATGCATGGCCCTGCTATCACCAGCACCATAGAGCACCATTTGATTTTTATCTAAGCCTGCTTTGTTAATATAATCAGCGGCCGTATTGCCCATTTGAAATTGTAATAATCTTGGATAAAACTGAGAACTTAAAAATAGGTTTACCGCAATTACCGTATAAAAAGCAGCAACCAGTATAGAACTATTTCCCATAAAATTTTTATCCCTAAAAATCAACCAGAAAAAAAACAAAAGCCCCATAATGGCTAGGATTGTAACATAGATGGGGATCTCTGGAAAGGGATAGCGCATCAATACAATTACCGCCAACCATAAAATCAAGAAAATCAAAACATGAAACCATTGAAATATTTTGCTAATGGTTGGCCATTGAATTGACAAAAAAAGTTTCTCTAAAAACACCGCTGTGACTATTGCGGCTAAAGGAAACACCACAAAAATATAATGTGGCAATTGCGCTTGACTTCTAGCCAAAATACAATAAGTCAGTACAAATCCACCGGTACTAATCCACTCTGCTTTTTTGTTTAACCAAAAACGGGATTGTACTAGTTGCCAAATAGAGAAAACCAAGCCGGCTAAGAAAAAAATAATCCAAGGAAGAAAGCTCCATAACATATTTTCCAATAAAAAACTGAAATAGCTCATCTCATGGTACATATTTTCTCCGGTATACCTTCCAAAACTTTGTGTCCAATAATAAAACCTAATTCCTGATTGTATGGGTATTCCATTGATTAATTTTCCCGGATGCAGGTCAAATTGCTGATACAATCCAATACTCATTGGAACTAATAAAATGGCAATGATGACAAGCCCAATCAAGTACTCCCACCGAAACAATTGTTTCCATTCCCGTTTTAGCATAAAATGGGGTAAGAATGCCAAAACAGGCACAATTAAAGCAATGGGGCCCTTGGTCATCATTCCACCAGCAATAGCTATAAAGGCCAAAATAAAATTCAACCATTTTCCATTTTGGTACCAAGTGCTTAATTGCCAAATACTAAAAATTACCCAGCCCATAAGCATGGTATCAGTTCTAACATCGTGGGTTATTAGAAAAAAGGCTTGACAGGTAGCTAAAACCAGTGCGCTTAACCTGGCGATATTTTTTCCATACCATTGATAGGCCAAGGCATGAGTAGCATAAACCGCTAAAACGGCAAATAAAAATGAGGGTAGTCTATAGGCCCAGTCATGGACCCCAAAGATTTTTAAACTTAAGGCGCTTAACCAAAACAACATGGGTGGCTTGTCTAGATAATCTGCTCCCATATCATAAAACCATAACCATGATTTACCATGCAATAATTCCCTACTGATAGATGCATATTGAGAAGCATCAATATCCATTAGTGGAATTGAAAACATGCCTACCAAACAAGTAAAAAAAGCCAAACCCAATACCGAATAATACAATCGATTACTGATCATTTGGAACTGTATTTAGAATCTAAGGTCAAAGATTGAAAACGCTGATGGTAAATAGTAGCCGTGGCCCAACCTATCAGGGTTCCTAAAATTGCCCCACATAACACATCAATAGGATAATGTACCCCAACATAAACTTGTGCGTAGGCAACAGAAGCCGCCCAAAAAAGAAACACCCATTTCCATTGCCCCAACACCCTTCCCATTGTCAGAAATACAAAAACACTAAAGGCAAAATGATTGGTAGCATGAGAAGAGGTAAAGCTATATCCTGAACCACAGTTAGGTAATAACAATCGAACCATACCCACCAATTCAGGTTCATTACAAGGACGCAATCTGGCAAAAAAAGGTTTAAATAAACTACTGCTTACCTGGTCAGAAATGGCAAATGTAATAATTGCTGTAAGAATCCAAGAAATTGCTTTAGAAGGAAAATTAATCACCACCAATAGCATCAGAAATAGATATAAGGGCAACCAAGTATTGGCTTCCCGCCAAATGGGTAAAATAGTATCAAACCAAGGATGGGTCCACGAACCATTGACCAATAGGAACAATTGCCTATCCAAGGTATCCAACCATTCCCATGTTTTTTGGAAAAAGCCCATTAAGAATAGATTGTCCATTGTCATTATGTAAAGATAATGGAAGCATCCGTTCCCCATTCCAATTTGGGTTTGAGAATTAACAAACAGGGCTTGCAAAAATTTGATTTATTTAATATATTTAATTCATGAAACAGATTAGCCTTCTTTTATGCTTGTTGGTTAGCCAATCAGTTTTGGCTCAGAAAAGTAGTTTGGTTATTGTTCCATCTGCTAAAGACAGCATTATAATGCCTAATGCATTAAAAGGGCAAAATTTTGGTCTAAAACTGCAATCAAATAATGGCCAGGGTTTTGATGTATATGAGTCCGGTATTGACAGAATGCCTGTTATAATGCCAGACAAATCCAATTCGGCTTCTTTAGGATTGAACAAAACCGAAAAACAACCTAGCTTTCAACCATATAGAAAATTTCAATCAGATCCCGTTTTGCCTAATAACCAAGGACTTCAATTTCAAAATGATAGTTTGGTTATTACTCCCAAAAAATTCAAAAAACAATAGTTTATCGAATGGTCAATTTTCTAGCAACCAGTATTAACCTAGGCGAATCTTGCAAATGATATTTGCCTAATTGATAGTCTCCAAATACTTCTAAGACTTGTAATCCTTGATAGGATAACATTTCAGTGAAGTCACCTATGGTAAATTTGGCTACTTTTTCTGTATACAAATGCTTGGGAGATTGATTGGAAG
>NCHJ01000099.1:9167-19762 GCA_002256765.1 Bacteroidetes bacterium 24-39-8 | reverse complement strand
CATCCCAGTTTTCTTTAGGATAAACCTGTTTTGCTAGCGCGATATATTTTCTGAATGATTCCTCCTTTTTATCATTCATATAAGTGATAATCAGATATTTATAAATATCTACAAATCCATCCCCACCAACTTTAGCTTCCGCCAAACGGGCATAATATTTACAAGCGTCTACTCCTTTTTGGGCATTCTGTGAAGAATATCCAGCATATAATAGAGAAGTTGTATCAAAAGTCATATTCTGATCCTTGGTCATTTTATTTTGGAAAAGTATGTCACTGTAGGTAACAGCATAGGCAAAATAAGAACTGGCAGAATCCCATTTTTTCTCGTTAAAAGCACGGATACCATTATTGTAACCGTAGGAATACATGTCAAAAATGCCATCGTTACCCTTTTCTTTTACCATCACCCAAGCTGCATCTAATGTAACTAGTTTTTGGAAAGCCGCATCTGCGTCCTGAATTGCGGTTGGAAATTTAGGAGCTGTTTTTGCTTCCTTACCAAGGTTGGCATAAATCCTAGAACGGAAGTACCAGTATTCAGTTTTGGCCAATGCTTTTGGATCAGCACTCATTTTGTCCAATTCTGTTTTGGCATCTTCCATTTTGCCCAATAATAGAGCGGTGTTTACTTTTTTAAAATCCTGCGCCTGGCTACCCAAAGTGGCAACTGCGATCATGGAAAGCAATAGTAGCTTCTTCATAAAAGGAGGGTTTGTTATTGATTTTCAGTTGGTTGTGTATTGTTGTCTAAATTTTCAGTAGAATTATTTTCAGGTGCATCATCGCCAGTTTCAGTAGCTACATCCCCTTCCGTTTCACCATCCAAAATAGCATCAACTTCGGGTTCTTCCTGGTCTTCAATCTGAGAAATTGCTGCAATTTCATCACCTTCATCCAGTCTAATTAGCTTCACACCTTGAGTGGCACGGCCAGCTTCACGGATACTTTGAATACCCGTTCTAATGGTAATACCTGACTTACAAGTGATGATCAAATCTTCTTTCTCGGTAACATATAAAATGCCAACTAATCCACCGGTCTTCTCGGTAACATTAATGGTTTTTACACCCTTACCACCCCTATTCGTAATCCTATATTCTTCAATAGAAGTTCGTTTACCAAATCCTTTTTCACTCACTACCATCACAGTACGGGTGGCATCTTCTTTGTTTACACAAATCATTCCAACCACTTCATCTTTGGTATCATCTACTTCAATACCACCAACACCTATCGCTCCGCGACCCGTAGACCTTACTTTGGATTCTTCAAAACGAATTGCCCTACCGCTCTTCAGTGCCATCATGATTTCTGAATTACCATCGGTCATCTTGGCTTCTAATAACTCGTCACCTTCAACAATGGTAATAGCGTTCACTCCTGTACTTCTAATACGGCTGAAATCTTCTAGAGAAGTTTTCTTAATCACTCCTTTCTTGGTACAAAGTACTATATAATGGTTCTGTACAAATTCCTTATCGTCTAGTTTCTTAACCTCAATAATAGCTTTTACCTTGTCATCCCCTGGTAATTGAATCAGGTTCTGAATAGCCCTTCCCTTACTTTGCTTCTCTCCTTCTGGAATCTCATAAACCCTTAACCAATAACACCTTCCTTTTTCTGTAAAGAACATCATGGTATCATGGGTAGAAGCCACAAATAAGTGCTCCACATAGTCTTCTTCTCTGGTTTTGGAACCAACAGCCCCTCTTCCACCGCGTTTCTGCTGGCGGTATTCAGTGGCCGATGTACGCTTGATATAACCCAAATGAGAAATGGTAATGACCACATCTTCGTCTTCAATCAGGTCTTCAATGCGCATTTCATCTGCCAAGTACTGAATCTCAGACCTTCTTGGGTCACCAAATTTCTCTTTTACTTCCAATAGCTCGGTCTTGATCAATTCAAACCTAAGTCCTTCACTGGCCAATAAATCTTTCAATCCTTTAATGGTTTGCATTAAGCCATTGAATTCTTCTACAATCTTATCCCTTTCCATACCAGTCAAGCGCTGTAAACGCAGTTCCAGAATGGCTTTGGCTTGAATTTCAGTTAATCCCTGTGCTTGTTGGTATAAGTCATCGGTTAAACCAGTAAACAAATCATTACTCAAATACCAGTTTTCAGACTGGCTCTTCAACATTAAGGCATCTTTTGCCTCATCTGGGGTACGGCTGGAACGGATTAGTGCAATCACTTCATCCAAATGGTCTAAGGCTTTCAAATAGCCTTCCAAAATATGCGCTCTTTCTTCTGCTTTGCGTAGTTCAAATTTGGCCCTGCGAATCACCACTTCCATGCGGAACTCAATAAATTCCACAATCAATTCCCTAAGGTTCATGATTTTGGGGCGCCCCTTGCTGATCACCACATTATTGGTACCATAGCTGGTTTGGAGTTCTGTATATTTGTACAACTGATTGATTATCACTTGTGCAATCACATCTTTCTTCAAATCAACTACAATTCTAGTACCCTCTCTATTGTTACTTTCGTTGTTTACGTGGGCAATACCTTCTACTACTTTTTCATTCACCAACTGGCCAATCCTGTCAGTTAACTGATCACGGTTAACCTGATAAGGAACTTCGGTAATAATGATTTGTTCTCTACCAGATGCCTTGGTTTCAATCTGTACTTTACCACGTAAGACTACCCTACCACGTCCGGTTAATAAACCCTGTTTCACGCCTTCCATACCAAAGATGATACCACCTGTTGGAAAATCTGGCGCTTTTACATATTGGGTTAATTCTTCACAAGTAATCTCTTTGTTGTCAATATAGGCAATGCAACCATCTACTACTTCACCCAAATTATGGGGAAGCATATTGGTAGCCATACCTACGGCAATACCCGATGATCCGTTCACCAATAATTGGGGAATACGGGTAGGTAATACCGTTGGTTCTTTGAGTGAATCGTCAAAATTGAGCTGAAAATCAACCGTGTCTTTCTCAATATCGTCCAACATAGCTTCTGCTATCTTGTGCAAACGGGCTTCTGTATAACGCATAGCAGCCGGTGGATCACCATCTTGGTTACCAAAGTTACCCTGACTATCCACCATAATATAACGCATGGTCCAGTTCTGAGCCATACGAACTAGGGTATCATAGATAGAGCTATCACCATGGGGGTGAAACTTACCCATTACCTCCCCCACAATACGGGCAGATTTTTTATAAGGCTTGTTGCTGTAATTGCCCAATTCAGTCATGGCATATAAAACGCGGCGGTGAACCGGTTTAAAGCCATCCCTTACATCCGGGAGTGCACGACCAACAATAACAGACATTGAATAATCAATGTAGGCCGTTTTCATTTGTTCCTCAATATTTACGCGAATGACACGATCGTTGTCGTTAGTTTGTTCCGGTGTTACTTGATTCTCTTCCATGCAGGATTACTAGTGATTTTTAGTTCAGTGTAACAGTCTTAAAAGCAGACAAATTACAGGTTGCCAAAGATACGGTTTTTAAGGGGCAAAAAACACCTGAACCCCTTAGTTTACAACAGGCATTTATCCACAATAGTATGTACATTTAGCCAGAATTTTTCCAATGACAAAGCAACTCCATATCCTAGTTTTTGGCGCCGGCAAATCCGCTACGGTTTTGATTAATTTTTTGAAAAGAACCATTTCTGAAAATAACTGGTTATTGACAGTGGCAGATAGCAATTTGGCCACCGTTACGGCTAAACTAGACCAATATCCTGGCTCAACAGCAGTTCAAATTAATATTGAAGACCAAGAAGCACGCAAGTCTTTGGTAAAAACGGCCAGCATTGTTATTTCAATGATGCCTCCCACACTGCATTATTTAATTGCGGAAGATTGTCTGGAATTTGGCATCAACCTCTTAACAGCATCTTATTTAGACCCCAAAACACAGGCTTTGTCCCCTCAAATTGAAGAAAAAGGCCTGTTGTTTTTGTATGAAATGGGGCTTGACCCTGGTATTGATCATATGAGTGCCATGCAAATCATACACCAAATACAGTCAAAGGGTGGTGTGATTAACAGTTTTAGGTCACATTGTGGGGGTTTGGTTGCTCCGGAAAACGACGACAATCCTTGGCATTATAAAATTAGCTGGAACCCTAAAAATGTGGTTTTGGCGGGTAGCGCTGGGGCGCGATATTTAGAAAATGGAGAGGAAGTATCTATTCCCTACCATGGTTTATTCAACAATGAGGAAACCCTTGATATTCCTGGATTGTATCCTTTAGGGTTTTACCCCAATCGGGATTCCTTGAGTTATATTCCTATTTATGGATTGGAATCGGCCAGCAGTTTTGTTAGGACTACTTTGCGCTATCCCGAATTTTTAAAAGGATGGGCGGGCATTTTACAGTTAGGACTAACGGATCAATCGCATGTTTATCAACTTGATCAAATCAGCGTTGCTTCATTTTTCAATTTGCATATAGAAAGAATGGCACTAACCAATTGGTTGGAATCTTTAATGGAACATTCCAATCAAGACGCTGTTGCTGCACATTTCTTGGAACAATTAAATTGGTTAGGCTTGACGGACAATGATACCCACCTACCCATGAATCAAGGAACCGCTGCCGATGTGTTGCAATTTTTATTGGAAACCAAATTGGCATTACTACCTGGTGAAAAAGATATGATTGTCATGCAGCACGAATTTGAATACCAAGATGGGGCTGATTCCAAAACACTAAAAAGTTCCTTAGTCTGTATTGGAGAAGATGATCAGCAAACTGCCATGGCCAAAACCGTGGGGCTCCCCTTAGGAATTGCAGCAAAACTAATTTTAGAAAAAAAGATCTCCATCAAAGGCTTACATATTCCCATTTTGCCCGCTATTTATGAACCCGTACTAGCAGCCTTAAAAGCAGAAGGAATTGAATTCCAAGAAACCATTTCATAATTATGTCAGCCGTTTTTCAGCATTACCAGCAAAGAATTGATACTACAAAAGCTCAATTAAACAAACTTAAAAAGCAGATTAGTCTAGCAGCTTTTATTAGGTTAGTATGTTTTTTATTATTGGCATGGATGGTCTATCAACTTTTCCATGGCTCATCCTCCATTAAAATAATCCTTGCCCTTTTGAGCTTGGCGGGTTTTTTAGCCAGCATTAGTTGGTTTGTAAATTTGCAAAATCAACAAGTCGCCCAAAAATCATTATTAGAGATTTTACAAAATGAACTAAGCTGTTTAGAATCGGGATCCAATCTTTTTGACAATGGGGCCCTCTTTGAAGATGGTCAAGGATACTGGAGTGATTTAGATATTTTTGGCAAGGGCTCTCTTTACCATTATTTGAATAGAACCAGTACTTTATATGGTACTCAAGCCCTTGCGCAACAATTAAAACAACCTCTAGCTGCTTCAGAAATCTTGGAGAACCAAATAGCTATTGAAAACTATGCAGCGCAAATTGAATTAGTGGAATCTATGATTGCCGCTTCTAGACAAAGAAAAACAGCGCTAACTTCTTTGACTTCTGTTGAAACTTGGTTAAATACAGAGAATCAATTGCAGCAGAAAAAATGGTTGCAAATTTTGCGTTATTTAATTCCTGTACTCAACCTATTTTTATTGGCACACGCCATCATCATTTCTAACCCCGGTTTTCTTGGACTAAGCTTTTTGATTGGTTGGATCATTATTGGCATACATGGAAAATACCTACAATCAGGGTTTCAGGCTTTTGAAAACAAACAAGCCCTTTTGCAACAATATGGATGGTTATTACATCAATTTCAACAGATCAACCCCAACCATTCCGTCTTGTTAAACAAATACAAGGCTTCAGCAGAAAAGGCCAGTGTGGCCATAAAAGAACTGACCAAATTGTCAAATAGCATTGACCAACGATTGAACCTATTTGCCATCATTATTTTCAATCCTTATTTGCTTTTTGATATTCAGAACATGTTGGCCTTAGAAAAATGGAAGACCCTACACCAAGCTGATTTTAAAGAATGGATGACACTAGTAGGTCAAATAGAAATGCTCAATTGTTTTGCCGTATACCGTTTTCAGCATCCCGATTATTATTTGCCTAAATTAATAGATAGACCGCTTTATTTATCAGCAACCAATTTATCTCATCCACTGATTGCGCCAAGCAAAACTGTAGGAAATGATGTAGCGCTGGGCCAACCTGAAAAACTATGGTTGATTACCGGTTCAAATATGAGTGGCAAAACTACCTTCTTAAGAGCCATTGGTATGAATTTGGTTTTGGCTCAATCCGGTTTACCAGTTGCAGCTGCGTTTTTTGAATTCAGTCCTATGCAGATTTATAGTTCTATTAGAATTAGTGATAGTCTGGCAGAGAATACTTCTTATTTTATGGCGGAATTAAAAAAATTAAAAGCACTCAAAACAGGGGTTCAATCTTCTACAGCATCCTTGGTATTAATAGATGAAATTCTAAGAGGCACTAATTCAGAAGACAAATACCAGGGCTCCGCGGCCTTTATAAAAGAATTATTGGCCATGAGTTGCTTAAGCCTATTTGCCACCCATGACCTAAAACTAGGATTGATGGAACAGGACTATCCCCAACAATTGGCCAATTATTGTTTTGAAAGCGTTATTGAAAACAACCAATTAGATTTTGACTACCGCATTAGAAAAGGAATAGCACAAAATAAGAATGCAAGTTTTCTGATGAAACAAATGGGCATTATCTAAACCCTATCGCTTTGCACTTTTTTGTTTTTTCGGCTTCTCCTCTCCTTCTTTTTTGGCGTCTATGACCCATTCGTAGTCTAATTGCCTTTTTTCCAAATTGGCAGCTACTACTTTAATCATGACCCTATCGCCTATGCGAAAAGTTCTGCCGCTTCTTCTACCTACTAAGCTATAATCAGATTCAATATGTCTAAAATCATCGTAATCACTCAAACTAATAATACTCACCAAACCCTCGCATTTGTGTAAGACCGTTTCTGCCCAGAATCCAAAACTAGAAACACCAGAAATTACGGCTTCAAATGTTTCACCCAAATAAGATTGCAAGTATTCCACTTGTTTGTATTTGTTACCTGCGCGTTCACATTCCATAGCAGCCCTTTCTCTTTCACTAGACTGCTTACACTTTTCTTCCATTTTCTTGTCAATGATGGGCTTGCCTTCAATAATGGATTCTAATACGCGGTGTACCAAAACATCTGGGTATCTTCTAATAGGAGAAGTAAAATGACAATAGTATTCAAATGCCAAACCATAGTGTCCAATATTCTCGGTGGTATAGACCGCTTTGGCCATGGTTCTAATGCCTAGTTGCTCCAATACGTGTTGCTCTGGTTTGCCATGCGCATCTGCCAACATTTGATTAAAACTTGCAGCAATTTTTTCTGGACTGCTAGTATCAAATGCGTGACCGTATTTCTTGGCAAATGTGATAAAGGGTCTTAGCTTTTCTTCATCCGGTCTATCGTGAATTCTATATGGGAATGGAATTGGTTTTTTGTTGATCATGATCTTAGATACATTCTCAGCCACCGTTCTGTTAGCCAACAACATCAGTTCTTCAATTAACTGATGAGACTCTTTACTTTCCTTAACAACAATGCCAATTGGTTTTCCTTTTTCATCCAACTTAAACCGTACTTCTTGAGATGAGAAATTAATAGCCCCCTTGCTAAAACGTTTCTTGCGCAAACGCTGAGAAATATCATTTAGCAATAAGATTTCATCTTGGTGAATGCCTTTCTTGGTTTCAATAATTTCTTGCACGTCTTCGTACGCATATCTGTGATCAGAATGAATCACGGTTTTGCCCAACCAATATTGTTTTACCTCGCCCTTGTTATTCATTTGAAAAATAGCTGAAAAAGTAAACTTGTCTTCGTGTGGTCTTAAAGAACAAAGTTCATTTGATATCTGCTCTGGTAACATGGGGTTTACACGGTCTGGCAGGTAAACCGATGTAGCTCTTTTGTATGCTTCTGCATCCAAATCTGAATCAGGTGTTACGTAATAACTTACGTCAGCAATATGCACCCCAATTTCATACATGTCTTTACCCAAGGGTCTAATAGAAATGGCATCGTCAAAATCCTTTGCATCTGCAGGGTCAATGGTAAAAGTGAGGATCTCTCTGCAATCCCTTCTTTTGGCAATCTCTGCACTATCTAATATTTCAGGTAATCTTACCGCTGCTCCTGCAACATCTTCGGGAAAAGTTAGCGGAAATCCTGCTTGCGCTAGCAATTCTTGCATAGCCGCATCATTAGCATCTTCTGGTAACAATACTTTGACAATTTCACCAACGGGTTTCTTATCTGTCTTTTCCCATTTTACCAATCTGGCTACTACCCTGTCTTTGTGTTTGGCACCATTAATGGAGATTAGGGGTATAAACAAATCTGGCATGGGTTTATCGGTATCAGGCACAAAGAATGCGTGATTGGTAGACAATTGTAAATGCCCTACAAACTCGGTTTGTTTTCTGGAAACCACTTCTAGTATACGTCCTTCTTTCTTACCAGTACGCATATTTTCTTTGACCACTTTTACCCTTACGGTATCGCCGTTTAAGGCAGTGGCAAAATCACCGGGTCTTACAAGAACGTCTCCTCCTTCTACTATCACATAACCCATTCCAGAACGGGTTACTTCTAATCTGCCTTTAAGGGTTAATTCAGGACTATGTTTTGATTTTTGTTTCTGCTTCTGTTTGTCTTTTTGCTTGCTCATGGCTTGGTAGGATTAAAGCTAAAATGAAGGATAAAATCCTTGACTAGCTGATTGAATTGTTCGGCTTCTCCAAATAGGAATTGATGCCTAATAGGTAACACATACATGGGTAGTGCTGCCAGTTCTTCTGTGAATTTACTAAACCTAACTGCGTCTTTTTCGGTTGTTAGGATTAATTTATCACGCGCATTAATATCATTAAACTTCTCCTTGATCTCATTAAAATCATCAATAGAAAATATATGGTGGTCTGAATAATCTTGTTGGTAATAGGTATGAACGTTATTGTGCAAATAATCTTTCAGTGGTTTGGGATTTGCAATACCACAAACCAATAAGGCCTCATCTCTTGGGGTGAGAATCCAAAGATCTGTTGGATCAAAAATATGGTAGGGTGTACCATATTCTATTGTGGTGAAAAACACTTTTTGTTCGGGCTCTGGTTGCAGGCTCCTTATGATTTTTTGTTTCTTCTCTTCTGTAATAGTAGCCGGGCATTTGGTAACCACAATCACTTGAGCTCTTTTAGCAGAAGCCCATTCATCTCTTAGGTCTCCAGTAGGAAGGAAAAAATCATTGCTATACAAATTGCTATACTCCGTTAATAAAATATTCCATCCAGCTTTAACCGTGCGGTGTTGAAACGCATCGTCTAAAATAATAGCCTGCAAGTTTGGATGGTCTTGTAATAAATGCGGAATGCCCACCAATCTTTCTTCGCCAACGGCTACAGGCACTTCAGGAAACTTTAAGTGAAACTGCATGGGCTCGTCCCCAATTTCTAAAGCTGTGGTATTTGCACCTGCCAATACATATCCCTTGGTCTTGCGTTTGTATCCACGGCTTAAAGTGGCAACTTTAAAATCCTGGTGCAAAAGATTGACTAGGTATTCCACCATGGGTGATTTACCCGTACCTCCTACTGCTATATTGCCCACACAGATTAATGGAAAATTAAATTCGGAGTATGCTAAACGTCCTTTATCAAAGAGTCTATTCCTAATAAAAACAACCAATCCATATATTACGGCAAATGGAAACAACAACACACGAAAACTCTTTAAAAACAGCGTGTTAAAATTCATAGATATGCTGCGGTGTAATGCAGTAGTTTAAAGGTACGTCAAATTGGTCTGTATCGCTAATCTGCGGCACTGGCTCAAAATGAGAAAACCCTATTTTTAACAGATTTGGACTGCATTGGGCTAGAAAACGATCATAGTATCCTTTGCCATAACCTACCCTATATCCCTTTTCATCAAAAGCCAATAAAGGCACAAATACCAATTGAATCTTTGTTGGAGCTATGATTTTACCATTAATGGGTTCTGCAATCCCCCATTGATTGGTCAAAAAATCAGTATCCTCATTTACTTGAAAAGCCTCCATTTGATTGGACTCAGGCTCTATGCGTGGATAGCAAGTAATCAATTCTGGAATCAGAAAGTCTAAATACCTAGCCATTAAATCTACCTGGGGCTCTTTTTGGTGCACCATGGGCCAATAACTAAGCAGGGTGTCTATGGCAGGCAAGGGTAATTGTTGAAATTGTATCAGGAGCAAATCATTCCACTTGAGCATGGTATGCTCATCCAAATCCAGCCTTTTTTGCTTGTACAATTGGCGTAAAGCTTGTTTGGTCATGGGGTAATATTCACAAAAAACGAGAAAACAGTGGTTCCATAATTTCTTTGAAAAGAAAAGGAAGCCATTTTCTCATATTGGTTTCTAGGGGTATGCTCCAACACAAAAATCCCACCCTTGGCAATCAATTGTTTTTGCTCTATGATTTTTGGTATTTCATCTATGGGCCCCAATGCATAAGGCGGACCAGCAAAAATGAAATCATATTGGCTTTGAGCCGATTGTAAAAAGGCAAACACATCCATTTTTAACAACTG
>NCHJ01000099.1:0-9132 GCA_002256765.1 Bacteroidetes bacterium 24-39-8 | reverse complement strand
ATTTTTAACAACTGAACATTTTCTACTCCTAACATCTCACAGTTCTTTTTGATAAAACCGTGCATGATGGAATCCTTTTCAATAATGGTTAGTTCTGCAGCCCCTCTAGAAGCCAATTCATAACTAATACAACCAGTGCCACCGAATAGGTCTAAGGTTTTGGCATCTTGAAAATCAATCCTGTTTTGCAAAATATTAAACAAACCTTCCTTTGCAATATCAGTGGTAGGTCTGGTATGGGGCATATTGGTAGGTGGATGAATTCTTCTACCACCCCATTTTCCTGAAATTATTCTCATACCATTAATTTATAAAATGGCGTAAAATGATATGCTTGAAAATCTGAGAATCCTTGTGGAGGTATACTATCTAATGGAACTTGATCATAAGATATAATCCCAAATGATTGTTTTAACTGCTCATCAAAATTGGGTAGTAAATCTATCAAACCACTGATTTCTAATTGGGTTTGTAAAGCGGATAATCCAGATTGCTGCACCACATTAAGTGTATAATACAAAAGATCATCCTGAGACTGGTATTGAAAATTCTGAATCAATTGCAATTGTCCATCTTTTACAAAAATCAAGATAGCATGATGGCAATGGATAATCAGTTTCATAAAGACGTTTGGCAGGTTATGCCTACTCATCACATCGTTTAAGATACTGGTATATAAATGCTGTGCAGTAAATAAGAGAAAATTTCTATTGAGTAAATCTAAAACAGCTTGCTTAATCCTATAAACAGTAACAAAGGGTACATTACTTTGAAATAGGTCATATTTAATGAGCGATTTATCGGCATTACCAAAAACCAAGTTGAGGTATTCTTCAGATGCTGTTGCACTTAGTTTACCCAAGGGCATCATTAAAGCTTCTTCAAAATTGTAAAAAACATTGGTAGAGGAGAAATTGAACCCAAGTAATTGAGATTGTTGTTTTACCTCAAAAAATATATCGGTCCAGTCAGACTTGGTTTTTTCTAATTCAAAAATTTCAATGGCTTCAATTCTATTGCTAATAGTGTCTTTTACAAGCAAGACCATTTGGTCTTTTCCTATCTCCAATCCAAGTTGGTCCGTGTTCTTGGGTGTATAGCCCTGTTTGTCCCCGTATAAACCTGTCAACTTATGAACCATAATACAAAATTCTTATGCAATGATATAAAAAAACGCTGAGGGATGAAAAGCGATTTATACAGGGTTTAAAATTCTTACTTTGCAGCACTTATGAGCAATCTGTCACAAGAGATCAATTTACAAGTTAGTACGGGACACAAACAGATCCTGCGGATTGCCCTGCCTATTAGCTTGGCCATTATGGTTCCCCAGCTGAATTTTATTACCAATAATATCTTTTTGGGCGGTTTGGGCCAGGAATCACTAGGATTAGCGGGCATTACAGGGGTTTATTACCTCATTTTTGCTGTAGTGGGTCATGGCTTGAACAATGGTTTACAGGCCCTGATCTCTAGAAGAGCCGGAGAAAATAGGGTTAATGAAATTGGGAAACTCTTTACCCAAGGCATATTTATCTCCCTTGTTTTTGCCGTTTTGGGTATTTTAATCACCTGGTTTTTGGCACCCATTGTTTTGGGTTGGTCCTTACATGACCCTGCCAGGGTGGAAAAAGCCGTACAATTTTTGAATATTCGGATCTTAGGTCTACCCTTTTTATATATCTACCAAATGCGTAATGCACTATTGGTGGGTACCAATCAAACCAATTATTTGATTATTGGCACTGCTACAGAAGCCGTAGTCAATGTCTTTTTTGACTATACCCTAATTTATGGCAAATTGGGTTTACCCCAATTAGGTTTTAATGGAGCAGCTTATGCTTCCATTATTTCAGAAATTGCAGGCTTATTGGTGTTAATCTTGGTGTTAAAGCTTAAAGGAATCAACAAGCAATTACACTTGTTTCAGTCTTGGGCATTTGAATCTAAGAATAGTAAATTAATTGTGGTACAGTCTGCCCCCCTAATTGCCCAACACGCAATTAGTATTATCAGCTGGGAATTCTTTTATATTCTAATTGAACACCATGGAGCCAGAGACTTGGCTGTTTCAAATACCATGCGCAATATTTTTGGCTTTTTTGGTTGCTTTACTTGGGCATTTGCTGCTACTACTAATACCATGGTGAGTAATGTGATTGGCCAAGGAAAAATAGATGCCGTTCTTCCTTTAATCAGAAAAATCATGACTTGGAGTGTGGGTTTTGCCATTTCAGTTTGTCTTATACTGAACCTTTTTCCTCATGCATTCCTATCTATTTATGGACAAGGAGAAGACTTTATTCAAGCAGGAATTCCCGTATTGAGGGTGGTTTCTTTTGCATTGGTCCTAATGTCTGTTGCTACTATTTGGATGAATGCTGTTACCGGTACTGGTAATAGTAGCATGAACCTTGCCACAGAATTTATAGCCATCATCCTCTATTGCGTTTATGTATATACCGTATTGGAAAAAATGCAATTACCCATCACTTGGGGCTGGGGAAGTGAAATCATTTATTGGTCTTCTATCTTAATCCCCTCTTATTGGTATATCCAATCAGGTAGGTGGAAGACAATTAAAATATAAAGGGCAGCAAAATCTTGCTGCCCAATAATTTTCCTAAAGTAAATCTGGTATTCTGAAAAAGGTTTATCCCTTTAATTGCTTTACTAAATCAATGTATTGTTGCATTGCGTCTTCCTTACTCATGCCTTGTAATTTTGCCCAAGCTTCGTGTTTGAACTTGGCTACAAAATCAAAGGGATTGGAAGGTCCGCTTTCTTGGGTATCTCCTTCTGACCCTTGCTTGAACAAGGAATACAATTTTAACAAGGTTTCATTATCTGGTTTTTCAGATAGGGTTTTGCTGATTGCGGCGGCTTCTTGAAATAGGGCTTCTAAAGACATGGTTATTTTTTTTACAAGTTAGTATTATTGAATGGATTCTAATAGCTTGGCTCCTTCTGCTTTTAAAGCTGGGTCATCGGCAGTTCTTACGGGTAATTTGACCAATTTGTTCAAGACTTCAATGGCTTGGGTAGGACGATGGTTGTCTCTATATGCTTTTGCTAAGTCTAGATAATTCAATACAAAATAAGGATCCAAACTTTTGCACTTTTCAAAATAGGTAATGGCTGAATCTAAGTCTCCATTGGGCAAACCACCATAGAACAGTTTAACGGCCACTTTTTTAACCCCAGACAAATTCACCATTTCATAATGCCATTTGCCCAAACTATAATAGGCTTTGGCATGATTGGGTTGCAAAGCAATGGCAGCTTCCGTATAGGTTTTCACGTCTTTTACCAAAGCCACAATCTTCTTATTCTCCGTTTCAATGTCGGTCATCTTTCCAGATGCCATGGCCATGACATAATTGGCGTCTGCATTTTTGGGATTGGCTTCAAAAGCTTTTTTGGCCAAGACCATGGAAGTTTCCATATAAAGACGCTTGGTATTTTTATCATTTTGACGGCCTCCAATGGATGCATGTAATTCTGATGCTTTGACCAAGGCTTTTAGATTAGCTGGTTCCACAGCCAATACCTGTTTGTATTTATCCAAAGCTTCAGGTTCTTTTACTTGGCGCTCAAAATTATCGGCTTCTTTGAGTAGGATATTTACGTCTTGCGCTGCAACAAGATTCCACATTAAACTAGAAAAGACAATCAGCAGATATTTCATATCAATGATTTAATTGTGACCTATCCAATTCAAAAATCACGCCAACCTGTCCTATTAAACCTTCAATGGGTGGATGCATTTTATGAATGCTAAACCTGATTGATTGGGCCAAGGGAAAATCTTGCAAGATCATATAAGAAAAATCACTGGCAATGGTTTCCAATAAGGGTGTAGGTTTTTGCATTCTTTTTTGCAACAATTGGTATACTGTTGCATAGTCAATGGTTTCATTCAAATGCTGAATAATCCCGGCTTTGGTAACACATTGAATAAGTATATCCACTTCATACTCATTACCCAGTATTTTTTCCTCGGCAAAAATACCATGGTGCGCTAAGCATCTAATAGACTTTAAATGTATGGTCAGCATTGCTTTAATTTATGCCAAACCCTTGGCGGTCAAATATCGCTCTGCGTCAAGAGCTGCCATACAACCACTTCCTGCAGCAGTAACTGCTTGGCGATAGTTCTTGTCTTGTACATCGCCCGCGGCAAATACACCTTCCACGTTTGTTTTAGATGTTCCTGGAATAGTCTGGATATAACCAGTCTCATCCATATCTATAAATTCTTTGAAAATGCCACTATTGGGTTCGTGTCCAATGGCTACAAAAAATCCGCTTACTGGAATTTCTGTTTTTTCTTGGGTGGCTGTATTTAATAATCTAACTGCTTCTACTTTATTGGCTCCCAAAATTTCATCGGTTACACTATTCCAGTAAACTTTAATATTTGGTGCATTCAACACGCGATCCTGCATTACCTTACTAGCGCGCATTTGATCTCTTCTTACCACCATATGTACCGTGGTACAAAGTTTGGATAAATAAAGTGCTTCTTCTGCTGCGGTATCGCCTGCTCCTACTATAGCAACTTCTTTTCCACGGAAAAAGAATCCGTCACAAACCGCACAAGCACTTACCCCAAAACCATTTAAGCGTTGCTCACTTTCTAAACCTAACCATTTAGCAGATGCCCCAGTAGAAATAATCACTGAATCAGCTTCTATCCATTTTTCCTCGTCAATTTCTACTTTAAAAGGACGCACGCTAAAGTCTACCTTGGTAGCTAATCCATAGCGAATATCAGTACCCATACGAGCAGCTTGTTTTTCAAAATTGACCATCATTTCTGGTCCCTGAATGCCATCTGGATATCCAGGATAATTTTCTACCTCTGTAGTAATGGTTAATTGACCTCCAGGTTGAATAGTCCAGAACCTATGATCAACACATGCACTTTCTCTGAAACTTGATTTGACATTTTTAATTTTTTAGAACATACAAAATTAAAGGGCAGAACCCATCTTAAGGGATTGGATTGTACACAATTACGGACTATTTGGGGATAATCAAGCTCTTATATTGGGCGGCATAGCCGGTAAAAGCACCCAATGCACCATTGTCTACATTTCCTAGTACTTTTCCAGGAGAGGAAAAGGGATTTCCAATACTTGAAAAAGCAAATTCCCAGGTTCTCCAAAAGTCATAACCTGCTTTATTGATATTACAGAACTTGACACTTACCGTATCACCCTTTAGAAAAAAACCATAATTGTCTCTTTCTCTAGGCAGGTTTCGGTTAACACCGCGATCTACTTGTACATTATAGGTTTTACCATCTACCACCTGGTCATCAAATACACTGTTTTGTCCTGGCAAAAAAGATTCCGAATTCTGTTTAGTAAAATATCGGATATAATTGCCCAATCCTGGGGGATCAGACACTTTAGTCATGAGTTTAACTTGCTGTGAATCTGCTATGGGATAAATGGGTAATGACCAAAGTGAATCCATTTTTTTTGCTAGTTCAGGAATTTGAGTAATGGCCGTATAATTACTGTTATTATAGCTAACTTTTAAAGTATACTGTTTACCTAGTTCTCCTATAAAAGCAGTACTGGCATTAGCAGGGTCATTGCTATAATAATAAATAAATCCTCCTTTAACGGGTACTTTATATTCTTTTAAAGTATGGGTTTTGGTACCATTGCTAATGGTCAAGGGAGCATTATGAATAAAACTATTGTTTAGTACACTTGAATCAATATTGGAATAATACCCCGTTGACTGGGTTAAGACAACCACAGGCGCTAACCCATTTTCAATTTCTGCATCCACTACCAATTTAGGCGTAGTGGCATCAGGCACTAAATTGATATCCTTTTCACAGGAAACCAGCAAAAGCATGATTAGAATAAAATATAGTTGCTTAAACATGTTTCAAAGTTATTATAAGTATAACAACAGTTGGCTTAGATTGTTCCCTTGGAATGGGTTATAAAAAACAAAGCCCTTCTGTTGGTACAGAAGGGCTTTGAAGAATATAGAAGATTATCCCAAATATGCTTTCAGCGCATTGCTGTATCTAGCTTTTTGTAAACGCTTAATGGCGCGTTCTTTAATTTGACGAATACGCTCTTTTGTTAAATCGTATTTCATTCCTATTTGTTCAATAGTTACGCCGTTTTCACCATCCAAACCAAAATAGGCATTCACAATTTCTGCTTCTCTTGGGCTAAGTGATTTTAAAACCCTGCGAATCTCTTCACGTAAAGAGTCTTTCATTACGTCTTCGTCAGTATCATCACTACCTTCTAATAAATCGCCCATGGCAACATCTTCTGCCTCGTGTACAGGAGCATCCAATGAAGTGTGACGGGTATTTGATTGGAAAATATTATTGATTTCTGTTTCGCTCATTTCAAGAATCTCTGCTAACTCTTCAGTAGAAGGTTCACGTTCGTGTTCTTGTTCAAAAGCCATATAAGCTTTATTGGCCTTATTATAAGTTCCAATTTTATTCTGCGGTAAACGAACCAATCTTCCTTGTTCTGCCAAAGCTTGCAAAATAGATTGACGAATCCACCAAACGGCATAAGAAATGAATTTGAAACCCTTGGTCTCATCAAATCTCTGCGCTGCTTTAATCAAACCTAGATTACCCTCGTTGATCAAATCACTCAGTGATAAACCTTGGTGTTGGTATTGTTTAGCCACAGATACCACAAACCTAAGGTTGGCCTGTACCAGTTTATCCAATGCACGTTGATCACCCATTTTGATTTTCTGGGCAAGTGTTGTTTCCTCTTCAGGAGTGATCATTGGAATCTTTGAAATTTCCTGGAGATACTTTTCAACTGCCTGTGAATCGCGGTTGGTAATCTGGGTAGCAATTTTGAGCTGCCTCATAATGAATAATTGTCTGAATGAATATTAACGTTGAAAAGACCAGAATTGTTATATAAATGCTGTTTGAACTTAGTTAAAGTGCAAATGTCTTTTTCAGAGCCTGCAAAAGTAAGAATAATGCATGGAAACTGTCTGTTTTTGTGGAAAAAATGATGGGTTTGGGAAAAAAACATACAATCTACCCCACAAATGAGGATAAAATTACCTCCTCTTTAACAGGGAAAAAAGGCTGATTTGGGTTTATCTTCGCCATCTATGATTGATTTCCGTTCCGATACCGTAACCCAACCAGGAACTGCAATGCTCGAATCAATGATGAGAGCTCCTATTGGGGACGATGTTTTTGGGGAAGACCCCTCCATAAATGCTTTGGAATCTTTATCTGCTTCCATTTTTGGCATGGAAGCAGCTGTTTTTTGCCCTAGTGGCACCATGACTAATCAAATAGCTATTAAATGTCATACAAGACCAGGTGATGAAGTCATCTGTGATCATATGTCTCATATCTATTTGTATGAAGGTGGTGGTATTGCAGCTAATTCAGGAGCTTCTGTTAGATTATTAGCTGGTGATAGGGGCAGAATTACAGCAGATATGGTAGCAGCTGCTATTAATCCTGTTGATATTCACAAACCAGCTACTACCTTGGTCTCTCTAGAAAACACCGCTAACCGTGGCGGAGGGTCTTGTTACAAATTTGCTGATATTCAATCTATTAAAGAGGTTTGTTTGCAAAATAATTTGAAACTTCACTTAGATGGGGCTAGAATATTTAATGCCATTGTTGCCAAAAATGAATCAGCAAAATGGTATGGTGAAACATTTGATACCATTTCTGTTTGTTTGAGTAAGGGGCTAGGCGCTCCCGTGGGTAGTGTATTATTGGGTAACCATGATTTTATTCAAAAAGCTAGAAGGGTAAGAAAATTATTTGGTGGTGGAATGCGTCAGGCTGGCTATTTGGCTGCTGCTGGAATTTATGCTTTAGAAAACAATGTTCAAAGATTAGAAGAAGATCATAGACATACCAAAATGCTGGAAACAGCAATTGCTAAAAAGGATTTTGTTGGTGATATACTCCCCGTGGAAACCAATATTCTCATATTTGAAGTAAAAGGCCGTTACACCTCCCCCCAGCTAACCGCCAAATTAAAAGACCATGGTATATTAGCCATTGCTATCTCCCCCACCCAAGTAAGACTTGTTGTTCATTTGAACATTAGTCCTCAAGAAATTCAAACAACCATTTCCTTGATTGAAACCCTATAATGATTCCAATATTCAAATAAGAACAGATATGCTACCTAGAATCAATCCAACATCCACACAAGCCTGGTTTTTATTAAAAAAACATTTTGAAGAAGAAATGAATCGCAAACATATGCGCGATTTGTTTGCTGCTGAACCCGAGCGCTTTCAAAAATTTTCACTCTGTCTTGAAGACCTAGTATTTGATTATTCCAAGAATATCATCAACCAAAAAACTTTAAAACTCTTGCTAGAATTGGCGGAGGATTGCAAATTAAAAGATGCCATTAAAGCCATGTTTGATGGCGATAAAATCAATGAAACAGAAGGCAGATCCGTATTACATACCGCTTTAAGAAATTTCTCCGGCAACCAAGTTATGGTTGATGGAAAAGATATTATGCCCGATATTTTAAAAGTACAGGAGCAGATGAAGGCTTTTTGTACATCTATCCATGATGGAAGCTGGAAAGGCTATACGGGCAAACCCATTAAATATATTGTGAATATTGGAATTGGTGGTTCTGACCTAGGTCCAGTAATGGTTACTGAAGCATTGAAACCCTATACAGTAAAAGGGATTGAAACCTTTTTTGTGAGCAATGTAGATGGTACCCATATTGTAGAAACTTTGAAAAAAGTGAAGGCCGATGAAACCCTGTTCTTAGTGGCTTCTAAAACCTTTACAACCCAAGAAACCATGACCAACGCACATACTGCGCGTAATTGGTTTTTAGCATCTGGGGCCAAAGAAACAGATATTGCCAAACATTTTGCTGCATTAAGTACCAACGAAAAGTCAGTTACTGCTTTTGGTATTGACAAAGCAAATATGTTTGAATTCTGGGACTGGGTTGGTGGCCGATATTCACTATGGAGTGCTATTGGTTTGTCTATTGCGCTAACTATTGGATATGATCATTTTATTGCTCTTTTAAAAGGCGCGGAATCTGTAGACAAACATTTGAAAACCGCAGCTTTTGATAAAAACATTCCCGTTCTTAT
>NCHJ01000098.1 GCA_002256765.1 Bacteroidetes bacterium 24-39-8 | reverse complement strand
ATAAATTGGTCTTAGTTAGGGTTTTGTATTTTCCTTTTTCTAAGAATGCACTCCATCCGTCTGAATTAAATTTGAAACCAAAAGCAGATTGCTTTTGAAAAATCATGGCTCCTTCTTCCTCTTGCTTGATTAACTGATTGACTCTTTCACGTTTATCGGCCTTTTTCTGCATTTTTTCTTGGGCAGCAGCAGAAGGTTGCTTTTGTTGTGCAAACGCATATACCGAACAAAGGATAGCTGTAATTAAAAAGAATTGCTTCACTACATTTGATTTGATACTTGTAAATTTAGGGCAAAAAATACGCAATGACTTCACAAATTATTTATAAATCCGGGTTAAGAACCAGCTGTACGCACCTTCAAAGTGCTACTGAAATTGAAACAGATGCCCCTACCGATAATAAAGGAAAGGGAGAACGATTTTCACCAACTGACTTATTGGCCACCGCACTGGGGTCTTGTATGATTACCACTATGGGGATCAAAGCAGAAAGCTTGGGCATAGAATTAGATGGTACTCGTGTTGATGTAACTAAAATCATGGTATCAGATCCTAGAAGAATTGGAAAATTAGTAGCCCATGTCTTTTTCCCAGCTGGTTTGAATTTAGATGATAAGACAAAGCTCATTTTAGAGCGATCTGCGAGAACCTGTCCTGTTGAAAGAAGTCTACATCCAGATATGGAATTAGATATGGCTTTTAACTGGGAGTAATTAGAGGTGCTCTAAAGCTTTTACCACACGGCTCACGGGTAAACCCATAACATTGTAAAAATCACCTTTTATAGACTCAATCCCTACAACGCCAATCCATTCTTGGATGGCATAAGCCCCTGCTTTGTCATAAGGTTGGTATTTGTCTACATAATTACTGATTTGAGTATGTGTTAAGGGATAAAATTTAACTTCGGTAGTATCTGAAAATGCAATTTCTTGATCCCCATTCATAAGCACAACTCCCGTGATTACTTGGTGTAATTGACCCGAAAGTGATTCAAGAATTTGAATGGCATCTTCTTTATCAATTGGTTTGCCAATTACCTTGCCATTTAAAACCACAATGGTATCGGCCGCCAAAATAGGCATGGCAGCATATTGCTTATGAAAAGCCGTTTGAACATGTGTTTTAACAGCCAGCGCTTTTTGACGTGCAATATGCACTGGCACTTGATCTATTGGCAAATCCGCGGGATAGGATTCATCTGTAGATTGCACAATAATTTCAAAATTCAATTCTGCCCATTCTAATAATTGTTTTCTGCGGGGCGATTGAGATGCCAATATAAATTCTTTCATGTTTCAGGAATCTTTATGGATATAACCTAAAGAACACCATAGATATAATGCCACTCAACATGACAAATTTAATGATATTGCTTAAGCGATGAAAATCCTGTGCAGACTTGGCTTTGAATAATTGTTTAAAAGCTACTATCAAGGGGGCAACCACTAAACACAAACAATAGGCAATACTCCACCACCAACCCATTTGAATTACATACAATTGTAATAATACCAATGCGGCAATCAATACAACCATCCATACAGCTACAAATGTTTTACTCACATTCAAGCCCCATACTATGGGCATGGTTTTACAACCATATTTTCTATCGCCTTCCATATCTTCCATATCCTTAATCACTTCTCTAATCAGCGTTATTACAAACGCAAAACCTGCGTATAAAATAGTCAATCTAAAGAATCGAACATTTTGAGAATTGGGTTGACTAATGGTATTCAGCGCATCTAAGGGGTATTTTGAAAAATACAAAACACCAATAACCCAAGCAGTTAATACTGAAATGAGAATATTGCCAATTAATAATTGTTTTTTGAGGGAAGTGCTATAGACCCACAAAAAAATCACACTAAACATATTTGCCAATACTAAATGCCAGAAATTATTAAAAGGGAGAGCATAGATGGTAGCATAGATGCCAATCATACTTAGGCTCATATGCCAAAAAATCACCCATCTTCTACTTATAATTGCATTTACTACTACTTTTTGGGGTTTGTTTACTTGGTCAATATCCAAATCAAAATAGTCATTGATAATATATCCAGCTGCAGCAATTAATATGGAGGCAACTAAGAGTAAAGTGAATTGCAAACTATTTCCTGGTGTTTCAGGAAAAATTCTTTCATAGATACAATACTCAAATAATAACTGCGTAAGCCCAATGAAAACCAAATTTGGCCACCTGATTAAGCGAAAAAAACCGATAATTATTTTCAATGGAAAACTATTTCAAATTAATTCTAAGTACCTATTTGGCAGCAATCCCTGATTCTAAATCCCAATCTCCTCTTAATTTAAGTACCTGTTCCATTACTTCTCTAACACAACCTTCTCCCCCTTTGAATGCCGATATATAATTAGATACCAATTTAATATCGTTGGCAGCATCGGCTGGGCAACATGCAAAACCAACTGCTTGCATAACAGCAAGGTCCGGCATATCATCGCCCATATATAAAACTTGGGATAAAGGAATTTGCTTTAGGGCTAATTCTGTTTTGAGTAAGGATAATTTATCTTTTACCCCCATCCAAACCTGTTCCACACCTAATTTAAAAAGTCTGTCTTTGGCTTCTGGTGAATTACCTCCAGAAATGACAAACACGGTATAGCCTTTTTTAACGGCTAATTGTAGTGCATAGCCGTCTTTGATATTCATTTTCCTAGCCATTACACCATCGGGCAATACTAATAGGGTACCATCAGTTAGTACCCCATCCATGTCAAAAACAAAGCAGCTAATGCTAGAAAGTTGTTGTAATAGATTCATATTCATTAATACCTGAAAGGTAAATGTTTCAGGCAAAAATCCCTATTTCTGGTTGTCGCGCCATTCATACACCCAAGCGCTTTGAATCATTTCTAGATGCCCTTCTGTACTTTGTTCCTTAGTTCCTTCAAATCTTGGAATTTCTAAGATCCATTCCAATAAATCAGTAAAACGAATGCGATAGATCCTTGATTCTGTAAAATCATCCCCAAAACGCTCATACAATTTCATGGCAATGTCTTCATGATCATTCCAGTAAATGGGTGGTTCAAAATGGCTCATATTGTCTTTTCTAAATGATATTGATTATTCTCCCAAAAATTGGGTTTGATCTGGAATACGAATATGCAAATCTCCGTTGCCATTTTCTAAAACACATTGACAACCCAATCTGGAATTGATTCTTGGATTTATTGCACGGTCTATAAAGTCCTCTTCTTTGTCAGATAGTTCTTGTAAAAACTCCCCTCCTTTCTCTACATATAAGTGACAGGTACTACAAGCACAGACTGCGCCACAATTGTGATGAAGTTCAATGCCATTGTCTAGACAGATTTCCAATAAACTATCTCCTGCAGGCATGCCTTTAAGGGTTACTGGTTCTAAACCTTTTTGTTCAAATTGTATGTAAATATTGTACATGATGGGTTCTTTGGGCTGCAAAAGTATCGGTTCAAATTCTGAAATGGCTTCGAAATGCGAAAAAAATCATTTTTAAAAAATTGTCAAAAAAATGCGTAAAATCAAAAATATCCTTATTTTACACCACTTTATTATATACTAGGACCTCTAACAGTATTTTTTGATTGCTAGCACATATACCCTTCTGGTAAAACCGGAAGGGTTTTTTATTTACCCTCATCCCTATTTAAATCTTGAATGCTTTTACTGAATTCACGGTAAAAATCTAATAAAACAGGTTCCTCTTTTAAAAGCATCAAATGTTTTTCCATAGTAGCTATATCTCCCCTAAATGCAGGTCCTGCTTGGGTTGTAGCCGGATCTTCCCCTTGTATCCCTGCAGCGGTTTGACTAATAATTGAATACAACAAGCTAAAATCTAAATTGTTCTTTTTACAATAATCTGCTGCTAAATGGTATAAATGGTTGGTAAAATTGGAACAAACTACCGCCATCAAATGCAATTTTTCTCTTTGATCATTGTTGGCAAATGCCACCTGAGCGCCAATTAACCTAGCTAGGTTGGACAAATAAGATTTATTAGAATTAGAGGATCCATCAATTACTATTTGTACTGAACCCATGCCTTCTTGCCCTTTGCGTATCATTTTCATAGGCCAGAATACCCCATAATTGGAGCTTGCTTGGCTTAAAACGTCTTGAGAAACGGATCCTGCAGTATGCACCAACAATTGGTTGCCAAGTTTCAAAGATGCAGCAATTGGCGCTATGGCATGGTCAGAAACAGCCATAATATACGCATCTGCTTGAGGGCTAATGGCTGATAATTGGTCAATCGCAATAGCCCCAATTTGATTAGCCAATTGTTGGGCATGTATGATGTTTTGACTATATACCTGTTTAATGGAAATTCCTCTTTCATAAAAGGATTTTCCAAGTACCGTTGCAATATTACCCGAACCAATGAGTACAAGCTCCATATCTTTGAATCTGAAATGAAATCAAAATTAGCACAAAGACTAGCCATCACCTATTATAGAACCAAGATCCGCACAATTGGAATGGTTTCTCCAAAATTGGCTGCAGAAAAAGCATATGACTTATTTTGTACACCCCGAAAATCAAACAAAAAGCCCAAAGAACCACCCATATTTCATAAAGCCGAACATTTAGACTTGGTTTCAAAAGGGGTGCATTTAAAAGGATATCGCTGGGTGCCTTCTCAACCGAATGGGAAAAAAGTATTGATTATACACGGATTTAGTAGTTATAGTTACAAGTTTGAAAAATATGTAGGCCTTTTAAAAAAAGAAGGATTTGAAGTAGTTGCTTTTGACGCACCAGCACATGGGCAATCTCAAGGAAAACATATTAACGCGCTTATTTATAGAGATGCATTATTAGCAATTGAACAATCATATGGGCCTTTTTATGGATGGATGGGGCATTCTTTAGGAGGATTAGCCGCAAGCCTTGCTTTTCAAACACTACCTAATCAGGAAAATAGAAAATTAGTGTTGATTGCACCCGCTACAGAAACCAAACGGGCCATTGAACATTATTTTAGCATCATCCAGGTGGAGGAAAAAGTTAAATTGGCCTTTAATGAATTGATTTCAAGTTTAACCCACCATAAAATTGAAGAGATCTCTGTTTCTCATGCCTTAGAACAGATAAAAGCCCCCATTTTCTGGGTGCATGATAAACAAGATAAGATCTGTGTATTTGATGCTGTAATACCCATTATGGAATCAAATCCACCCAATGTTCGCTTTCATATCACAGATGGTTTTGGGCATAGTAGGGTCTATAAAGAAACAGAGGTAAGTGGGGCCATTGTGCATTTTTTGCTTGAAGCCTAAATGGGATATTTTTTGGAATTTAACTCTTTGGACTAATATTGCATCCAAACCAGCGGATGGATAGGACTTAAAAAAGTTACTTTTTCAACTTGAACTGGTTGCTTATAAACATCATCAAATCACCGCCCATGGCGGTTTTGGAAAATATGGCAAAAAACTTATTGATTGTTGAGTCACCTGCAAAAGCCAAAACAATTGAAAAAATCCTGGGCAAGGATTTTGAAGTAAAGAGCTGCTTTGGACATATTCGTGACCTGGAAAAGGACGATATGGGTATTGATGTAAACAATCATTATTTGCCTAGGTATAAAGTACCTGATGACAAGGAAAGGGTTGTAAAAGAACTCCGACAATTGGCCAAAAAAGCTGACGAAGTATGGTTGGCATCGGATGAGGACCGTGAAGGAGAAAGTATTAGTTGGCATCTGGCCGAGGTATTAGGACTAGACCCTAAAGTAACCAAACGCATTGTTTTCCATGAAATTACAGCGCCTGCTATTAAAAAAGCGGTAGCTAATCCTAGAATTATCAATATGAATCTGGTAAATGCCCAACAAGCCAGAAGAGTATTAGACAGATTGGTGGGTTTTGAACTGAGTCCGGTTCTTTGGCGTAAAATTGGTATGCAACGTAGTTTAAGTGCCGGAAGGGTGCAAAGTGTAGCAGTAAGATTGGTAGTTGAAAGAGAAAGAGAGATTAATCATTTTGTATCTGAGAGTAGTTTTAAGATAGAAGCCAATTTTCTAGCACCTGATATCAATGGAAAAACAGTTGGATTCAAAGCAGAAGGTCCAGCCAAATATGCAGAGCAAGTGGCTGCTAGAAAATTCTTAGAATCTTGTATTGGCGCTAATTATAAAGTAACAGATGTACAGGTTAAACCAACCAAACGTACACCTGCTGCACCATTTACCACTTCTACCCTGCAACAAGAAGCATCAAGAAAAATGGGCTATAGCGTAAGTAAAACCATGTTGATAGCCCAAAAGCTCTATGAAAGTGGTAAGATTACATATATGCGTACAGACAGTGTGAATTTGAGTGATACCGCACTGGCAGATATTAGTGGTGAAGTAAATAACGCTTATGGCGCCCAATACCACCAACCACGCAAATTCAAAAACAAAAACGAATCTGCACAAGAAGCTCACGAAGCTATTAGGCCAACTTATATGAATCAGCATACACTGGCCGATGAAGAAACCAGAAGATTGTATGAACTGATTTGGAAAAGAACCATTGCATCACAAATGAGCGATGCTGCTTTTGAGAAAACCACGGCCAAAATTGCTATCAGCACCAATGGAGAATCACTTGCTGCTTCGGGTGAAGTTTTGAAATTTGACGGGTTCTTGAAAGTCTATATGGAAGGAAAGGACGATGACGAAGAAGAAGATTCTGAAGGTATACTACCTCCATTAGCCATTAACCAGCAACTTAATTTAAAAGAATTGACTGCTTCTGAAAAGTTTAGCAGACCAGCTGCGCGATATACAGAAGCTTCATTGGTTAAGAAACTAGAAGAATTGGGCATTGGCAGACCTTCTACCTATGCGCCAACCATTAGTACCATTATGAAGCGCAACTATGTAGAAAAGCGCGACAAGGATGCCGTAAAGCGCTCTGTGACCCTGTTTAGATTGGTACCAGGAAAAGACATTGAAAAAGAAATTATTTCAGAGAATACTGGGGCTGAAAAAAGTAAATTATTCCCAACCGATTTGGGTATGGTTGTCACTGACTTTTTAAAACAGCATTTTACCAAGGTCATGGACTTTGGATTTACGGCTAAGATTGAACAGGAATTTGATGAAATTGCCGATGGCAAGATTATCTGGTCAAATATGATTGATGGATTCTACAAGCCTTTTCATAGTACTATAGAACATACTTTGGAAACTGCGGAAAGAGCCAAGGGTGAAAGAGAATTGGGGATTGATGCAGAAACTGGTAAAAAAGTCATTGCCCGTATGGGTAGGTATGGTCCCATGGTTCAGATTGGCGATAGCAGTAATGAAGAAGAGAAACCAAGGTTTGCCAAACTCAAACAAGACCAAAGTATTGAAACCATTACCATGGCAGAAGCCATGGAACTTTTCGAACTTCCCAAAACCATTGGGGAATACGAGGGTCAAGAATTGCAGGTGAATATTGGTCGATTTGGCCCTTATATCCGCATGGGCGAGCAATTTATCAGCGTTCCCAAAGGGGAAGACCTACACGCTTTAGAATTAGAAAGGGCCATACAGTTGATTCAAGAAAAGTTACAGACTGAAGCACCCATTGCTTTTTTCCAAGAATTACCTGTTACAAAAGGCAAAGGTAGATTTGGTCCTTTTATTAAATGGAATGATTTGTTCATTAATATTCCAAGGGCGTATAATTATGATAGTTTGTCCCAGAGTGATATCAATGAATTGATTGAAAAGAAAATAGATAAAGAAGCTAACCGCTTTATTAACCAATGGCCAGCTGAGAAAATATCTATTGAAAATGGCAGATGGGGTCCTTTTATCCGTTTCCAGAAAAAGATGCTTAAAATGGGTAGAAAAGCGGATGGAGAAAAATACAATGCAGATGAATTAGTGGATATTGACTTGGACTTGATCAAAAAAATGATTGAAGAACAAGTACCTGGTGCTTTTACCAAAAAAGCAAAACCTGCTGCTAAAAAAACAGCTACTAAAAAAGCCGCTCCAAAAAAAGCTGCTAGCAAGAAAGCCAGTCCCAAAAAGAAATAGGCATTCAGCCAAAACAAAAGCCGGATAATATGTTTATCCGGCTTTTTTATTTTATGGACTCAAATGAGTATTAATCGGCTCTGCCTAAATCTCTTAAAAACCTTACGTGAGCCACAACAGCACGTCTCATTGTTGGATACTCTATATATTGTAATTGGTACTCGGCACAAACAGTTCTAACAATATTACTAATAGCTGGATAATGCACGTGTGATATCTTAGGAAATAAATGGTGTTCAATTTGAAAATTGAGACCTCCTACTAACCAACTCACTAATTTGTTTCTAGTAGCAAAATTTGCCGTTGTTTTAATTTGATGTGCAGCAAATTCATCGGGCAATTGTTGTGATGTAATATCAGCAACTGGAAACTCTGTATGTTCAACAGTATGTGCTAATTGAAATACAATGCTTAAAATAAAACCAGCCACCATACTCATGATACTAAAACCTACCAACCAAGGTAACCAACCAAGGGCATAGATAGGTATGATAATAAAGAATGCAGCATGATACACTTTTACAATCCAGAATTCAAGATGGTCTTTTAGGGCCATTTTTTTCAAAGGCACATTCCCAATTTTTTTACTGAAATACTTGTTATAATCAGTAAAGAAAATCCAGAAAACATATAGCAGCATGTATAAAAACCAAAAATAAATATGTTGAAACTTGTGCATTTTCAAGCGTTTCTGAGTGGGTGCCATCCGCATTAATACCCCAATTTCAATATCGTCATCTACCCCATCAATATTGGTAAAACTGTGGTGAATCATATTGTGTTTCATATTCCACATAAAATGATTGGCGCCTAACAAACTCATAGATGAAGCTGCAATACGGTTCATCCATCTATTGGTACTAAAACTACCATGGCTACCATCGTGCATCACATTAAATCCAATAGCAGCAATTAATCCTCCAAGAATCACCGCTTCTAGAATAGCCAAATACCATACTGGCGTCCAAACCAACAATTGAATATATACGGCAACAAAAGCCATAATCATTAAAAAGGCTTTGGTAAATAATTTAGGGTTCCCAGTAGATTTTATTCCTTGTTCATCAAAATACTGCTGTACGCGCTTCTTAAGTTCGGAATGCAAGGATTGCTTAACAACGGGGAATTTGGGAATGGCAAATGTAGACATGTAGTAATTTATAGTAAGGTAGCAAAAGTACTTCTTCCCCCCTTTCCAAGCTTGTTAATTTTGATGGATGATACCAAAGAAATGCCTTAACGATGTTTTTTTCAAAAAAGTATGTCATTTTCAGCCATTATTTCCACAGTCATGGAATAACTATTTAGGGCAAATACGCAAAAAAAGGAGTTAGTTTGATGTGGAATATTACAGATAATGGAAGATTAAGCTATTGCTGTCATTTTCAACCAGTTCATATGCAAACAACCAAAGAAATCAATGCACTCTTTACCCTGATAGATGACCCTGATGAGGAAGTCTATTCTACCGTTTCAGAAAAGCTGGTTGCTTATGGAAAAGGCATCATCCCCAATCTGGAACATTTATGGGAAACCACCTTGAATGATACTATTCAGGAAAGGATTGAAACCATCATACATCGCCTTCATTTTACAGACCTAACGCAGGATTTTACGGATTGGAGCAATAGCGCTTATCATGACTTGCTTTTAGGCGCTTTATTGGTAGCTAGGTTTCATTACCCCGATTTACAAAGTACACAGTCATTACAAGAAATTGAGAAAATCAGGAGAAATGTTTGGCTAGAATTGAATAATTTTTTGACTCCATTAGAACAAGCCAATGTACTCACAAGTATTTTATACAAGTATTATAGGTTAAAGGGTGTAGAGATCAATTACGAACAAACTGATGATTTTTGTATTCACAAGGTTTTGGCAGCCAAAAAAGGAAATGCCATTACCAATGGGATTATTTATCAAGTGATGTGTGAATTATTAGATATTAATGCTAGGATTATTAATATACCCAAACAAAGCATTATTGCCTTTTTTCATTCAGACTATGACTCCAGTACACAAACTGGTAACCCGCAAGAAGCAATTCATTTTTATATAGACAGTACCACAGGACAGGCTTTTTCACACAAGGATATTGAACAATACTTTTTAAGAATTGGACAAGCCCCACAACCTGAGTTTTTTAAACCCAAAAGTCACAAAGGAATTATCCAACTATTAATCAAAGAAACTGCCAAATGCTTTTCCTCTCCAAGCACACAATACAAACAAGAGGAACTGATGCAATTATATAATCTACTTAAATAATTAGTTTAAGTAGCTTTTTTTGGCTATGCCATTAATTTAGCATCCAAATGAATGGTCATATTATAAGCCTTACTTACTGGGCAATTGGCTTTTGCTTCTGAAGCTGCTGCTTGAAACTGTGCTTCAGAAATTCCAGGTATTTTGGCATTCAAGTCCAAATGAGATTCAGTTATAACACCATCCTCTAAAGAAATAGCGCAGTTTACTACTATTTGTTCTGCGGTAAAACCTGCTGCGCCAAGAACAAAACTCAATTTCATGGCAAAACAACCTGCATGAGCAGCAGCCAT
>NCHJ01000097.1 GCA_002256765.1 Bacteroidetes bacterium 24-39-8 | reverse complement strand
AGATGCTCCTGCACAAAGACAATTAAAATCTGCGCCTTGGACTAGTAAGAAGATTTTCAAATTAGGTTTAAAGCAGGTTGCGTTTTACTTATTGTCTTTTGTGATTGCCAATTTTTTTCTAGCTTATATTATTGGAATGCGTGAGTTAGAAAAAATTATTACAGAACCCGTAAGTCAGCACGTTGTAGGATTTAGCGCCATCCTAGTTTTTAGTGCTGTTTTCTTTGCGGTGTATAGTTTTTTTAGAGAACAGGCCTGTATTGTAGTTTGCCCTTATGGTAGACTGCAGAGTGTGTTACTTGACAAGAATAGCATGATTGTGGCTTATGATTATGTAAGAGGTGAGCCCCGCGGTGCAGCCAAAAAGCAAACAGAAGCAGTGCTCTCACAGGGTGACTGTATTGATTGTCATCAATGCGTAAAAGTTTGCCCAACGGGGATTGATATTAGAAATGGATTGCAGATGGAATGTGTTGGTTGTACTGCCTGTATAGATGCATGTGATCATGTAATGGAAAAAGTAGGTAAGCCAAAAGGACTGATTAGGTATGCATCTGAAAATAGCATTGCCAATAGTGAGCCGCTTAAGTACACTACAAGGATGAAGTTGTATACTGGTCTATGCGCATTGGTGTTAACCGTTTTGGGTATTATGTTGGCCACTAGAAAAGACGTTGACCCAACGGTAATGCGTACACCTGGACAATTGTTTCAAATGCGTGGTGAGGATAGTATTTCTAACCTGTATAACATAAAAGTTGTTAATAAGACCATGCACGCCATTCCATTGACCATTAAGTTAGAAGGTCAGGGAGGTGTCATAGAAACCATTGGTAAATCTTATATTGATGTAGCCAAAGAGGGGCAAGGGTCTGGTAGCTTTTTTGTGGTACTTCCAATGACAGCTATTAAGGAAAGAAAAACAATTATTAAACTTGGTTTTTATCAAGGCGATACAAAAATTAGTGAAAGCAAAACTAATTTTCTTGGACCTGTTGCTCAATAAAGTAGTATTAATTTTAAGAAGAATAGACAATAAAGAAGGCCCTCAATACGAGAGCCTTCTTTATTAATTAGAACTTTATTAATTAGATTTTGATTGATTTGATAATGGCCATTACATCTTCTTCTCCCAGTCCTTGATCATTGGCTTCTTTAAAGCTACTGATGAGTGGGTTAGATAAAACCGTCTCCAAGCCCGCATCTTTAGCTAATCCAAGGTCTTTGACCAAGTGCTTTAAAGCAAATGCAGCTGGAAATTGTTCTTGTAAAATAGAACTGGTTTTCAGTTTACTTAGTCCATTTCCAAGAGCGCCTTCATTGATGATAGTCAACATATTTTCAGGGCTAATACCATTTTTCTGTGCAAATAATACTGCTTCAGCCAATCCTTGTATTTGAAGCCCTAATAAATAATTATTAGCCAATTTAGCGCTGCTTCCAAAACCTGGACCGCCCAACAATAGAGACATTTTTCCCAGAACCTCAAATAATGGTTTGGCTTTCTCATAGTTTTCTGGACTACCGCCTACTAAGATTAATAAGGTTCCATCTTGTGCTGGTTTAACACTGCCTGAAACAGGTGCTTCTAAGAATGCTAAACCTGATTTTTCGGTAATGCTGGATAAATACCTAGAAGTTGCAGGTGCCACTGTGCTCATATCTATCAAGAGTTTGCCTTGATGATTTTCTGCATCTTTTGACAATAAGCCCTCTGGGCCTTCAAATACAGCTTTAACTGCTGCATCATTGGACAACATGGTAATTACAATATCAGCATTAGCTAAAACTGTTGCTGGATTTTGGGCAGAAATTGCACCAGCCGCTATTAAAATATTTTCTTTTTCTCTACTTCTATTATAGATAGTTACAGGATAACCCGCTTTCAATAAATTAGTAGCCATTGGCATACCCATATTGCCAAGTCCTATCCAACCAATCCTTAATTTGTTTTCCATGATGTTTAATTAATTCGTGCTACAAATTACAACATCAGTTCTACAGTTGAATCAGAGTAATTCCATTTCTTGATGTGCAGCTTTCCAACTTAGATATCCACCTGATAAATTAGCAACTTGCTCAAAGCCTGTTTGTCTAAGAATACGTTGTGCTAAATAACCTCTTAGTCCTGCCTCACAATAAATATATATGGGTCTATCTAAAGGTAATTCTTGCATGCGATCACGAATATTGTCTACAGGAATGTTTATTGCTGTGGGTATATGACCAGCTTCAAATTCTGAACTAGTTCTTACGTCTAATAGAAAGGCATTTTCAGGTAAATTTTTGATATCATCCCAATAAAAAACACGTAATCTATCAAAGAGAATATTCTCAGCTACAAAACCAGCCATATTTACTGGATCCTTTGCAGATGAATAGGGTGGTGCATAAGCGTGTTCAAATTCAACCAATTCTTCAATATTGCTTCCTCTTTTAATAATTGATGATAGTATGTCAATTCTCTTATCAACGCCTTCTTGTCCGGCAATTTGGGCACTATATATTTTACCATCTTCGGGAGAAAATGCTATTTGTATGGCCATTTGTTTTGCCCCAGGATAATATCCCGCGTGTGACCCACTATGGTTGGTTGAAACAATATGTTTGATTCCAGCATTTTTCAAATGTTTGGATGCAGTACCTGCAGTAGCAACGGTCATATCAAACACTTTTACAATGGCAGTATTGATAGCGCCATGATATTGACTTGTATTACCCAAGACTATATTATTGGCCGCTATTCTTCCTTGTTTATTGGCAGGACCTGCCAAATAGGTATTCATTGATTGACCAGTGATGGGATTGGCAAATTCTATAGCATCGCCAACGGCATAAATATTTTGATTAGAAGTTTGTAAAAATTCATTTACCCAAATCCCTTTTGCTGCACCAAGAGTTAAACCCGCCATAGTGGCTAGTTTTGTATCGGGTCTAACGCCAATAGAAAGCAATACCATTTCTGCATCAATAAATGTTCCGTCTTTAAATAAGACTTTTACCCCATTTTCAATTGCTTCAAATCCGGTTACAGCAGTAGATAATCTTAGGTCTACTCCTTTTGAACGAATATGTTGTTGAACCAAGGCTGCAATAGGGTAGTCTACTGGTGCTAAAATTTGATTACCCATTTCTATGATGCTCACTTGCATACCTAAATCATGTAAGTTTTCAGCCATTTCTAAACCAATAAATCCAGCTCCAATAACAACAGCCTTGCTTTTTTTATGGGTTTGCACAAATGACTTGATATAATCAGTATCAGCTACATTTCTTAGCGTATAAATTCCTGGCAGGTTAATACCATTTAATGGAGGCCTAATGGGTTCTGCACCGGGTGATAAAACCAATTTGTCATAAGATTCTTGATACTGCTCTCCGGTTAATAAATTCTTGGCAGAAACCAGTTTTTGAATGGGATCAATGGCAATAACTTCTGTGGAAATTCTAACGTCTATATTAAATCTGGATTTGAAAGAACTAGCAGTTTGTACAAATAATTTATTTCTTTCTTTGATTACTTCTCCAATATAATAAGGAAGACCGCAGTTGGCATAGGACACATATTCTCCCTTTTCAAACATCACTATTTCTGCTTGCTCATCTAGTCTTCTCAATCTTGCGGCGGCACTTGCTCCTCCAGCTACGGCACCTATTACAACATATTTCATTGTTTCTTTTTTTATTAGCACAAAGGAACATAGAACTATTGGTCCCTTATGTAACTATAGTTACCAAATAGGTCTGATGCGCTGCAAGCTAATTATAGGTTTTTACTCAAAAAATGAGCAACATCATGTTTACGGATTATCATAAAGGAGTTTAACTTTGTACCCTTGTAAATTCTAGGGTAGCAAATGGTCAATAGCGCATTAAAATACTTACTGCTGACTTGTTTCATTACTATGGTAGTGATTAAAAAACAGGAACCTAATTTGAAAAATGGGTTCTACCATAATTGCGAATATTTACATGATGAATCGGTGTTAGTTTCAAATGGTTGGAACAAAATATTTGAAGAGGAGTTTGACAAAAATCTCTCTAAATGGCATATTTGGAACAGTGGTGCCTATAACCATGAATTACAACTGTATCAGGCCTCCAATTTGATTATCCAAGATGGAATACTTGCTATTCAAGCTAGAAAAGAGCGTTTAAGTGGGTATAAGATGCCTAAAAACAAGACAATTGTCAACTTTGCATTTAGTTCTGGTAGAATTGAAAGCAAAAAATTATTTACAATTAATAACAAATATCCCAAGCTACGGATTATGGCAAGGATTAAATTGCCTGAAGGATATGGTATGTGGCCTGCTTTTTGGGCCTATGGAACACCTTATCCCAGTCAGGGAGAAATTGATTTTATGGAAGCAAGGGGTTCAGAACCTCAAAAATATTTGACCAATTTTTATGAAGCTAAAATGGATGACCAATTTTCAGAAGACCATACAGCTTTTATAAATCAATCAATTCATCTATCGGACTGTTTTCATGTGTATGAAATGGAATGGACCAAAGAATCATTGAGATCTTTTTTTGACGGTAAATTGATAGATACTAAGAAAAATGACGCCCATATTGCTACTTTGTTTGAAAAAAAGGAAAGGTTGGTGTTGAATTTGGCTGTTGGAGGTGGATTTTATCCGGGTTTAGATAGTACTAAAATTCAAACTGCGATAATGTATATTGATTGGGTTAAAGTATATAGATCTAATAAGTAGCTGTTTAGCCCAATGCTTTGGACAGGGATAACAGTAAATTTTAACTAACTTTAATTTAAATGACAAGCTATTAGATGGAAGAGGAAATCATGTTCAATACCGCATTGTTAGAAGAGTTGGGTGACAATCAGAGTTTGTTGATTATCATGAATTTCTTTTTGACAAGTACGCCCAAGGACCTTAAAGAATTGCAAGAACATGTTGCACAAAAGAATTTTCATGAAATCTATAAAAAAGCACACAAACTAAAAGGTGCCGTTGCCATGTTAAAGGCACATAAAATGGTAGAGGTCTTACTCTTGCTTGAATCAGCCTCTGAAATTGACCAGAATATGACAATGATAGAAAGCCTGGTAGCAATCTTCATTAAGATGTATCAGGTTTTAGAAAAGCAAATGCTTTCTGCTATAGCAGATTTAAAATCAGACTTGGAACAAAATGCTCAAAAAAATTAATTTTGAACAGATTTTAATTACACAATATGAAAATTCTGGTTGCTGAAGACGATACTATGTTACTTAAGACAATTGAACTCAAATTGAAAAAAGAGGGATATGAAGTCTATACTACTGCTGATGGAAGAGAAACTCAAAAAGAAATTCTCAGAATCCGTCCAGACATGATAATTACTGATGTGATGATGCCCTATGCATCTGGTTTAGAGATAGTAAGTATGGTTAGGCAAAAATTGAATTGGAAAATCCCCATAATTATTCTCTCTTCTATGGAGCAAGAAGCTGTTGTGATGAATGCTTTTGGATTGGGAGCAGATGATTACATCACCAAACCATTTAGTTTAAATGAGTTGGCCATAAGAGTTAAGCGACTTTTGAGTAGACCTAGATAAGGTAATCATCTAATATTTATACATGTCAGCAAACGGGTTCAAATATAATAGCCATTATGCCTTTGGAACCCTGATGGTATTGTTTTTTCTATTGCCTCTATGGATGAGTATTTACTGGTATTTAAGTCCTAATAGAAAATTGGTAGTAGCTATTATTGACAAATCATTATTTTCTGAGGAGGGTAAACAACATGTTTCTTTAAATTGGGTTTTGGGCCAAGAAAAGTTTACTAAGACCATTAAACAGCAATACCAACAAACAAAAGATTATTATGGATTCTTTACTTCAGAAAAAGATAAGTATGTTTTAAAAGGGTTAGAGCGATTTTCTGCCAATCAATTAGAGCAATTAAGTAAAGATGCAGACCTTGCTTATTTTACTAATTCATACGGTGTTTTTAAAAATGACGTTCATGGAAAGGTAAATCAAGGAAATAGTTTGTTTCTTCAACAATCAGGTATGAGTTCACAGGATTTTCTATTTCTGAGTTCTATGAAGTCAAAAGGTAAATTGGTCATTGTAGAATTCAACGCAATGGCTCCTCCAACATTGCCTCAAGTAAGAACTGATTTTGAAATGCTTTTTGGGGTTAAATGGACAGGATGGATAGGAAGGTATTTTAGCAGTTTTGATAGCAGTAAAAACAAGGAACTTCCCGATTGGTTAATCAAAGACTATAGAGCCCAACACAAAGGACTTTGGCCATTTAAAAAAGGAGGGATTGCTTTTGTGCATGCAGATAAAAGCGTTGTGATTTTGGAGGAAGAAGTTGATTTAACTAGCCCTTATCCTGAAATTATTGCCAATAGTGAAGGGGTATCAAAATTTCATTTAAAGGAAAGTACTACTTATACCTATTGGTTTGATATTGTTGAGTTTGATCAAAATACCAACCATGCTGCTGCTAATTTTAAGATCAATAGCAATGACAAAGGGGCTGCCATTTTGGCAAATGCTAACATTCCCAATAATTTCCCTGCAATTACCTTGCACCAAAAAGATGACTATCAATTTTTTTACTTGTCTACTGATTTTTCTGAAAATCCAATAGGAATTAAATCAGCCTATTTTAAAGGCATGCCATTGTTCAAACCCTTTTTATATAACGGAAGAGACCGAATGGATAGAAGGGTATTTTTTTGGGAAATTTATCAACCCTTGCTTACCAATATTTTAAATGGTTATTACAATTCAAAATACGGTACTCAATTAGCAGAATAACGCATTAAAAGGGTATCTGGAATTAATTTTAAGTTTCCTGAAAATTGATCATTTTTTGCTTTGAACCTGTTGAATCCAGCTTTCAATTGGTTGGCTTTATCCGAATCTGTAATTGGGGTTAGATCCATGTTTGCAGATATTTTGAATAAGCTATTCTGATTCATCCAATAATTGCCCTGCACAAAGTCTACCATATCTGTTTTGGTTTGCATAAAAGGATATGCATGAATATTTCTAAACTGACGAGCCGTATCTAAGCCAGTTCCCATCCATGCTACCGTGTTGGGTAATTGAAGTTGATAGCTTTTCTGTAACCAAGCTAAAAGACTAGGTGCAATATCAAAATGAGTAGAAATGGAAGAAAATTTTGCTGTACGCTTTAGCATGGGGGAATAAATCAGTAAAGGCACATGGTATCTATCTAGCTTATTGCTCATGGGTATTTCTGGCATCCTATGATCTCCGGTAATTAAGAACACCGTATTGTTAAAATCTGGTCTTTGTTGATAAGACCTAATAAAATTGCCAATTGCTTCATCCATATATAAAATACTGGCGTATTGGTAACTATAGTTACGATAGTTTGATTTTTGATCCTCTGTAAAACCTAACACGCTCATTCGGTCTGTAAATTTTTGCAAATAAGCTTCCTGTTCGTTTATCAAAAAGGGGTTATGTGTAGAAACGGTGAGGACCACATTTAGTTGCGGTTTGGCACTATCCTGTTCCGTGGCTAGATATCTTGTTAGTAGGTCTTTGTCTCCGTAGCCCCAACTAAATCCACTTTTTGATAATGGCATTTTGCTGTATCCAACTGGAAAATTTGATTGATCATATATTTGATCCACCTTATTCTTGGTTAGAAATAGTTTCATATTGTCAAACTTGGAATCTCCCCCATAGAAAAAGCTAGTTTGATAACCATTTTGTTTGAGTAAATTGATTAATGAAAAATGACCAGGCATAGCGTCTCCTAATTCATTGAAACCATTCTTTGCAAAGGGAAGAGAAGAGATTAAAGAGGGTAATACGGCAAATGTTCTTCCCCCCTGACTTAAAAAATTCTCCCAATACAAACTTTTTGTGGATAGGCTATCAATATTTGGAGTGAAATTTCCTAAATACCCGCCACTATTGGTAAATGCTCTTCCCAAACCTTCTACCAAAAGAATCACAATATTGGGCTTGCGCATACTTGTTTCAAAATAGGGCGAGAGTACATCGGCAGTACTGTCTACTTTGTGCAAAAACGGATAATTGGATTCGTCTACATAATTAAACTTGGCTAATTCTGGTTGGTTGTTTAAGTCAATAAAACCTCCAAGATAGTTAGTAGCATAGATATCATATTCTTGTTCAGGAGGAAAAAAATGCGACCAAGTTGCTTTTAAAAAATACTGTGATTTATTAATGGATAAATTATTGCTAGCTTCTTTACCCGGCATCCAATTTTCCACTTGTTGCGGTAGATTACTCAAAAAATTAATGGCTATCAATAATACTATCAAGTATCCCAAAAAGGGTCTTGGTGTAACTTTTTTGGGTATGGCTATCAAAGCAGCTAATGCGCCAATGAACATTAAACTGCCTGCTATCAATAGTGGAATTGGAACACCGCCAGAAGCACCAATAGTCTGTTTAATATCAGCCATACTATATCCCCATATGTCTGCCCCCAAGGGCACAAGGGTGCTTACAAAATACTGTGAAAGTGATAGCTGTACTAAAGTTAAAGCCAAAGCAATTGCAATGAAAAAGACTTTTCCTAGTCCTTTGTGAATTAGGGTCAAAAGCAAATAGACAGGTAGTAACCATCCAAGTGATGTAATCCAAAAAATAAGGTCTTTACTTAGTGCATTGACTATGACTAAACCAAATGATTCGGGTAATCCGTGTTTGTAATAGTCAAACCCCAATTCAAAAATTCTTCCTAATAAACATAATCCGCCAAAGATTAAACCCAAGGAAAGAAACTTGCTAAATGCTCCTGATAAGGCGTTGTTGATTTTTCCAAGAATGGGCATGAGGTATTTTTCCACCATCCATTTTGGCTCTTCGGGCAATTTTACAGAAGCTGATTGGTTTATTTTTGCAGGCAAATTACTAGATGAAGAAGCTACCGCTGCAGGTTGTACTTTTTTGGTAAATCCTTGCCTGGTCATTTCTCCCCATGACTTATTATTAGTTATCAGGTTCCAATATCCCTTGATGCCGCTCCAAACTAAGAAGGGATGAAAGAAAAATGGTTCTGTTGCTGCTGTAAACATTAAGCGCATAATATCTACTCTTCTTCTGTACTGATTAAAAGAAGCAACTTCCATAAGTATGGCAAAAGCTGAATAGAGGTATACAAAAAATACAATGAAAAGTGAAAAGGCAAAGAAGAAGCCCCAATCTAAATGACCAGTTAAAGCCATGAAGATAAAAGTGAAGAATCCAAAAAATTCAAATATGGGAGCACACATTTCAAACAAAAACCAATAGGGATAACTGACCATGCCAAGTAATCGATACCTAGGATTAAAGAACATAATCCGGTGCATTTTTAGGGTTTCAAATGTTCCCCTAATCCATCTATTCCTTTGTCTACCCAAAATGGTGTGATTAGATGGTACTTCTGTCCAACACAAAGGGTCTGGTATGTATTTAACTATATAATCCTCATTGCGTTCTTCCATATAGCGGCGCATTCTTACCACCAATTCCATGTCTTCACCTACAGTGTTATGATTGTATCCTCCGCAAGCAATAGCAATCTCCTTATCAAATGCTCCAAATGCTCCCGAGATTAACAGCAGCCCATTTAGCCTACTCCATGCCATTCTTCCTAGGATAAAAGCACGTATATATTCTAGGATTTGAATTCTTGGTAAATAGTCTTCTGGTAGTTTAACTTTCAATAATCTTCCTTCTTCTACAATGCAAGAATTGGCTACCCTTATAACGCCACCGGTAGCTATCACTTTCTTTTGATTCTGTTCCATAAATGGCTTTACCATTTTAAGTAAAGCATCCTGTTCCAAAATACAATCCACGTCTATGCATACCAGGTATTTTTTAGAAGAAATATTTATTCCAACATTGAGTGAGTCTGCTTTTCCTCCATTAAATTTGTCTACCACAATGAGTTTGTGGTGTATGTTTTTTCTACTTTTATAAACACCCCTAACTTCTTTTGTTGCAATCTTTGCATCAATAAAAAGATCTGCCCTTACTAAGTCAAATGCTTTAATCAGTTTTTCTAAAGAATCGTCTTTACTGCCATCATTAACAATAATTACTTCTAAATTGGTATAGAAAATAGATAAGAGTGAACGAACGTTTTCAACAATGGTTTTTCCTTCATTGTAAGCTGGAGCAATAATGCTTACCGTTGGTGCATGAATAGAAGAAGCCAATAATCTATAATCAGTAAACCTATTTTTCTGCATATACTTGGTGGTCTCACCAATAGAAAAAAGCCCCAGAAATATATAAGAGGTTAATAATAACAGTGAATAGCCAAAGATGATAACTGTTAAAATATCTAGCAATATGTCAGTGAGCTGGTCCCAATTCATGGCATACTGATTATGTGTTGGAAAATGCGTTGAAAGGGCTCAGGTTGGGACATGCTTTTGTCTTTTAACAAGTGGATGCCGTTTTTGGAACAGTGTACCAATGCCGCTGCTGCTTTTAATTTTATGGTATCATCTGGTTGGTCTAATAAAGATTCTAGTTTGTTCGAATCTTCAGATGTTGCTAGTAAACGCATTGCGTCTAAAATTAAGATTTGGTCATTTCTACTAGCGTCTTCAAAATAATCCAAT
>NCHJ01000001.1 GCA_002256765.1 Bacteroidetes bacterium 24-39-8 | reverse complement strand
ATTTTTAAATATTTTGGTTCAATTGATTTGTATTTAATTTTAGTTGGGGCAATCCTAATTTTACTTCCTATTTTTTCCAAAAAAATTAGCAGTGCAAAAAATATGGATTTGAAGTATTTGGCTTTAGCATTAATAAGTATTGTAATATTTAGTCCAGCCTCTGAGAGTCCTACATATATTATTGCAGTTACTGGATGCGCTATTTGGTTTGTAACTTTAGGATTACCCGTAAGCATTTATGAGCGTATCATTTTAGTATTAGTTTTCTTATTAACTATTTTATCCCCCACAGATATTGTTCCAGCAACAATAAGAAAAGAGTTTATTGTTAAATTTGCGCTCAAAGCTTTACCCAGTTTAATTATTTGGTGCCATCTTATCATTTCAATTTGGAAACAAAGGCTATCTCTAAATATTATTGATGAAAAATAAAATTTCAATTGTAGTTCCAGCTTGCAATGAAGAAGGCAATATCCCCGTATTAATAGATGCCGTGGATCAGGTAATGGGCAAGTTGAATTATGAATACCAATTGATCTTTGTTGATGATGGCAGCACTGATGGCACATTGGCCTTATTAAAAGCCATTTCTACATCTAATCAGCATATCCGTTATATAGGTTTGTCCAGAAATTTTGGTCACCAGAACGCATTAAAAGCGGGACTTGATTTGGCCGGAGGCCATGCGGTAATCATGATGGATGGAGACATGCAACACCCACCCGAATTGATTCCAGTACTATTGGAACAATGGGAAGCAGGTAATGACATTGTCTACACCATTCGTAAAGACCATCAAGACATGCCCATGATGAAACGTAAAACATCCAATATGTTTTATAACCTCATCAACAACTTATCAGATATTGAATTAGAACAGGGCACAGCCGATTTTAGACTCATGGATAGACGCGTAATAGACGTTTTTAAAGAGTTCAAAGAAACCGATTTGTTTTTGCGTGGTTTGGTGAAGTGGATGGGGTTTCAACAAGTAGGCATTGAATACGAACCCGCAGAAAGACTAAAAGGCAAGTCAAAATATACCATGAAGAAAATGATTCGATTTGCTTTGCAAGGAATCACTTCTTTTAGCACCAAACCCTTGTATATAGCCACTTATTTGGGTATGTGTTTTTCATTAATCTCACTCTTATACATTCCTTATATTATATATGGCTTCTACTTTGGACAAGCTATTTCTGGTTGGACTTCAATCATTGCCACCATTGCCTTTTTTGGCGGTTTACAATTAATGATCTTAGGAATTATTGGTATGTACTTGGGCAAACTGTTTCAACAAAGTAAACAACGCCCGCATTATATTGTCAAGGAAACCAATTTGCTATGAGCGGGCAAGTATTGTTGAGTTTTGATGTGGAGGAATTTGACATGCCCTTGGAATATCATTTTCCTATTTCTGCAAAAGAACAAATGCAAGTGGGAAAGGCTGGATTGGATGCACTGATGCCCATGATAGATAGTCATTCGGTTGCTTCTACCCTATTCACTACAGCCAATTTTGCCCAACATTATCCAGATGCCATTCGCGAACACGCAATCAAACACGAGATTGCTTCTCATACTTTTTATCATTCAGATTTTGAGAATGAACACTTATTACAATCAAGACAGGTCTTAGCTACTATTAGTGGTCAGGAGATTAGAGGATTGCGTATGCCAAGAATGCGAAAAGTAGCAATGACAGAAGTAATCAAAGCTGGTTTTAGCTATGACTCTTCTATTAATCCTACATGGATTCCTGGCAGGTATAATAATTTGCATTTACCCAGAACGGTATACCAAGATCAGGGCATGACAAGGATGCCAGCATCGGTATCGCCCATGCGCATTCCCTTGTTCTGGTTGAGTTTTAAAAATTTTCCCTACTCCTTATTTCTTGCTTGGACCAAAAACACCTTAAAAAAAGACGGCTATGTCTGTCTCTATTTTCATCCTTGGGAATTTGTTCCAATTGAAGCTTATGGATTACCTGCTTATACCAGAACAGATTGTGGACCAAAGTTGTTAGACAAACTAGACCAATTGATCAAAGATTTGAAAGCAGCTGGGTATGGATTCAATAATATGGGTAACTATCTGCAACAAAAAAGCCCCGCGTAAGCAGGGCTGGTTTTCATAGGTTGGCTGGGTTATTTTCCCAACCCTTCAAATTTATTTACATCTCCATAAAGCGATACTGTTAGGATTTGTTTCTTATTTCCTTTTTCTAGTGACACATAGAAATTGCGATCACCTTTATGATCAAACTCAATGGTAGAACTAATTTGGTAATTGGGGTAATCTGCCTTAATTTTTTCAATAGCAGTTAAAGGCAATTGGTTAAAATCTGCGTGACGGCTGGTGCCAATTAATTCTCCTTCTTTGTCAAAGAATGCTTCTACCTGAATGCCATTTACTGAAAAATCTGCCTTGGTAAACTGTTCTTTAATGGTCCATTCTACTTGAGACGCATTGCGAAATTGCTTTTTAAAATTGTCCATGATTTTTAAACTTACTTTACTAGCGTCTGCGGCAAAAGCAGTACTGACAATGCTAACGGCAAAAAGGGCGGCGATGATGATCTTTTTCATTTTGTTGGTTTTTTGTTTGGATATTGGATGATTGTTTTGACAGACCAAACATAGAAATGGTTTTGACTTTGTTTTCCGGAATGTGATGAGGTTTTTTTGCTAGCTGCTGTTTTGGGATGAACGGTGTTAAAATGACTGTTAAGCAGGGTTAATAAACGCCTGAAATCCTTTATTAACAATAGTTGTACATGGTTTCACAAAATTTTCTTAAAACCCGGTTACCATTGGGTTAAAAATTAAAAGCGGTTTTAACATCGGTTAACATTAGCAATTTGAACTGCTTCATTTAGATTTGTACTACTAGCACTAATCATTTTTGGAATCTCCTAAGCTACCTTACCGTTACAAAAGAAATAGTATGAAAAAAATATCCTTGCTGATTTGCCTTTTGGCCTTCATGCATATCTCCCAAGCACAAAGTATTGTTGGTATTTGGCAGGGGTTTCTTGGTGTTGGTGGTAGACAAATTCGTTTTGTCATGCATGTAGAGAAAACGGGTAACGAATACCGTTCAAGCTTTGATAGTCCTGACCAAAATAGCTTTGGCTTACAGGGTAGTAAAACAGATTGGGTGGCAGATAGTATCTTGGTAGAGATTAAAACCATGAATGCCGGTTATAGAGGTCTTTGGAATGGGAAGGATAGTATTTATGGTAATTTTAAACAGGGTAATTTCAAAACGGCTTTGAATATGAAAAGGGTGGAGGAAAAAGATATTCCAAAACCACCAACTGTGCCTGTTCGTCCACAAACACCCAAAGCTCCTTTTGGCTATTTGGCAGAAGAAGTAATTTATAAAAATGCCGATAGCAGTTTGCAATATGGTGCCACATTTACCAAACCTTCACAGGGAACTAATTTTCCAACTGTCATTCTGATCAGTGGCAGTGGTACACAAGACAGGGATGGAACCATGTTTGGTCATAAAACTTATGCGGTATTGGCTGATTTATTAACCAAACAAGGCATTGCTGTTTTGCGCGTGGACGACCGTGGTATTGGCAAAAGCAGCTTGGGTCCCAACCCATCTAAACTCACATCGGTTGATTTTGCGGGAGATGTAAATAACAGTATCCATTACTTAATGAGCAGGCCAGATGTAGACAAGAAAAAAATTGGTTTGATTGGACATAGTGAGGGTGGCATGATAGCACCCATGGTAGCCGTGAATAATAAACAAGTAGCTTTTATTGTTTTGCTGGCAGGCCCTGGCCAAAAGGGTCTGGAAATCTGGAATTTTCAGATGATTCGCAGTTTTGAATCAGTCAATCTTTCTGCATCTGATAAGGAATTAGCAGATAGTCTGATTATTAATATGAATGCTCCATTTGCAAAATATACTGATTTATCAATGGTGGAATCAGAAATGAAATTGGCATATGCTAATTGGAAAAAATCTGTATCAGATGATTTGGAGAAAAAAATATTTTTTATATCGCCGCAGGCAGGCATGTTGGCAATGGCCAAACAATTTCAAGGAGGTCTTGCATGGCTGAATTATTTCTTAAATTATCAACCAAGCACCAACTTAGAAAAACTGAAAATTCCGGTTCTAGCTTTAAATGGAACTTTTGATATTCAAGTGACTTCTGATGAAAACCTATTAGCTATTGAAGCGGCATTAAAAAAGGGAAGGAACAAAAAATATGAAGTGCATGCAATTCCTGGCTTGAACCACTTATTCCAAACTGCTAAGACCAAAGTGCAGACTTATGATACTATTGATGAGACCTTTTCTCCAGAGGCAGCTAACTTGATAGGGGCTTGGATTTTGAAAACAACTCATTAACAAAGCAAGGTTTCGGTTATTATTGCAACATGAATCTACTGGCACATGCTTACCTATCTTTTGGTCAACCAGAACTCTTGGTGGGTAATATGATTAGTGACTATGTTAAAGGAAAGAAACAATATGATTATCCCTTGGGGATTCAACAGGGCATTCGTTTGCATAGGGCCATTGATACATTTACAGATATTCATCCTGCAACGGCTAGGGGCAAAGCGATTTTTAAACCAGCAGTAGGCTTATATGCCGGCGCTTTTATGGATGTTGTTTACGACCATTTTCTGGCACTAGACAATAGCCAATTGAATGAAAATGGATGGCAAGAATTTACTGTAGGGGTCTATGCTTCCTTGATTGACCAACAAGTGTTTTTGCCGGAAAAATTTGCACGCATGTTGCCCTATATGCAAACCCAGGACTGGTTATACAACTATAGATATACCTGGGGCATAGAAAAAAGCTTTGGCGGCTTGGTAAGAAGAGCAGCTTATCTTAATGATAGTGCTCCTGCATATGAGTTGTTTTTAGCAAATCTTCCCTTTTTGGCCAATTGTTACAATGAATTTTTTCCAGCTGTTAAAAAAATGGCAGAATTGGAATGGCAGAATTTGCAGAACCTTTAGCCCCTTATCTTTGTTCTAGCTTATCAACCTACAAGTACCTAGCATTATGAAACAATTTTTAGCTATCAGCTGTCTTTTTATTTCAACCATTGTCATGGCGCAGCCCAAACCTACTGACCTGGACAAATCGCCCATGGACATGAGTTATTGGCCTGCCAATTATCCCCTTTTAAAAATGAAGGGTATGGCAAAAGATCAGCCCATTGCTAGGGTAATTTATGGCAGACCATTAAAAGGGGGTAGAACCATTTTTGGGGGTATTATCAAATACAATGAACTCTGGAGAATGGGTGCTAATGAGGCAACAGAAATTGAATTTTTTAAAAATGTAAAGATTGCTGGAAAATTGGTTGCAAAAGGCAGGTACACATTCTATTGTATGCCCACAGAAAAAAAATGGACTTTAATCCTGAATAAAGACAATTTTTGTTGGGGAAATTTCACTTATGATGGCAAAAAAGATTTGTTAAGAACCGATGTTGAGATAGAAAAAAATAGCGAGAATGTAGAAGCGTTTACTATTTACTTTGACGATATTAAGAATGGCGCCAATATGGTCATAGTTTGGGATGAAATCAAATCCGTTCTACCCATTACACTAGCACCAGAAAAAACTGCAAAAAAATAATTATGAGCCAAGACAAACAAGCACCCGGCGTTAGACTAGGTACCAAATATATACATGCAGGTGCGGAACCAGATCCGTCTACCGGCGCTATCATGACCCCTATTTACCAGACTTCTACTTATGTACAAGAAGCACCTGGTGTAAACAAAGGTTTTGAATATGCCCGAAGCCAAAACCCTACTCGCAAAGCATTAGAAGAAGCATATGCTCAATTAGAAGAAGGGAAATTTGGTTTGGCTTTTAGTAGTGGTGTTGCAGCCACAGATGCCGTAATCAAACTCTTGGCACCTGGCGACGAAGTCATTGCTGCCAATGATATGTATGGTGGTACTTATAGATTGTTTACAAAGATCTTTGCCAAATTTGGTATCAGGTTTATTTATGTAGACACTACCGATGTAAGCAATATTAGTAAAGCCATTAGCCCTGCTACCAAACTTATCTGGATTGAAACACCAACCAACCCATTGATGAACATTACGGATATTGCTGCAGTATCTGTGATTGCAAAATCAGCAGGTGCGTTGCTTTGTGTAGACAATACTTTTGCCTCACCTTATTTACAAAACCCCTTAACGCTTGGTGCTGATATTGTCATGCACTCTGCCACCAAGTACTTGGGCGGTCATAGTGATTTAATTCAAGGATGCTTGATGATGAATGACGCTGATTTGCGTGAGCAATTATATTTTATTCAAAAATCATGTGGTGCAGTTCCTGGGCCCATGGATTGCTTCTTGGTGTTGCGCGGAATCAAGACCTTGCATGTTCGTATGCAACGCCATTGTGAAAACGGCGAAAAAATTGCCCGTCATTTGCGCAACCATCCAAAAGTAGAAAGGGTTTACTGGTGTGGTTTTGAAGACCATCACAATTATGCTATTGCCAAACAGCAAATGCGTGGTTATGGTGGCATGATGAGCTTTACACTTAAAGATGATAGTGTTGAGAATGCCAAACGCGTGCTCAGCTCTACCAAGGTGTTTTCTTTGGCAGAAAGCCTGGGTGGTGTTGAATCTTTGATCAATCACCCAGCTAGCATGACACATGCTTCTATTCCAAGAGATGAGCGTATTAAAAACGGCCTCTCAGATTCCTTGATTCGCTTGAGCGTGGGTATTGAAGACGTAGAAGACCTAATAGAAGACCTAGATCAGGCAATAGGATAATAAAAAAAGCTATTATAAAAAAAGGACCCCGATTAAAATCGGGGTCCTTTTTTATTTTACCATCAATTGGACAATTATCTATTGTAACTCAAATCCTTTTTCCAATACAGTTTTAGAATCACCACCCACCATTACTTTAAAAGCGCCATTTTCTAAACGAGCGTTGCCTTCTCCGTCATAGAAGGATAGGTCTTTGCCTGTAAGCACAAAACTGATTTCTTTTGACTCACCAGCTTTTAGGAATACTTTCTGAAAAGCTTTCAACTCTTTTACTGGACGAACAATAGAAGCCGCAATATCTCGGATATATAATTGCACTACTTCTTCTCCGTCAACCTTTCCGCTGTTCTTTACGGTTACGCGCACTTGCAAGGGTTGAGAGCGCGAAATTTTTTCAGAACTAACACTTAAGTTAGAATAGTTATAAGAAGTATAACTTAAACCAAATCCAAAAGGATAGAGTGGTTCATTGGGAATATCGCGGTAGCGAGACTTCCAACTAGCATCTCCAGTTTCTGGTGCAGGTCTATTGGTATTGAAATGGTTGTAGTACACAGGCACTTGACCCAATGCATAAGGAAAAGTCATCACTGCTTTTGCAGAAGGATTATAATCACCAGCTAACATAGCTGCAACTGCATTTCCTGTTTCTGTTCCTAGAATCCAGGTTTGAACTATCGCTGTAGTAATGTCTTGAATATTGGTTAACACCAATGGTCTACCGCTGCTCACCAATGCAATCACAGGTCTGCCCTGTTTTTGCAAAGCACGCAATAATCTAATTTGTCCTTCTGGAATATTGATATTGGCTAAAGCTCTGTCTTCTCCAGCCATCTTGCCGCTAATGCCAATATTCACCACTACTACAGCTGCTTTATCAGCAGCAGCTACTGCGTCTTTTACCAATTGTTCGTCTGTGCTACCATCGGCTAAATAACCTGGTGCATAGTTCACATTATTGGCACCAAATCTTTTCTCCATTCCTTCCTTCACGGTAACTGCATCATTTGCGGTTCCATTGGCAATCCAAAAATCAAACATGTCTTCTTTACTATTGGCATAAAGGCCAATCAACGCAATCTTGGTGCCATCAGTTTTCAGTGGCAATACTTCATGATTGTTCTTTAGTAAAAGAATACTTTTCTTAGCCGCTTCCAGTGCTTGAGCACGATTGGCAGCATTGAACAAAGTAGCTGCTTCTCTGTCTGCATTGGAATATTTATAGGGATCTTCAAATAAACCTAGTTTGAATTTGAAATATAAAATTCTACCAACAGCATCATCCAATTGTGCCATGCTCAACTTTCCTTCTTTTACTAACTGTGGTACAAATCGGCCAGAAACATTTGCTTCCATATCCATATGGCTACCAGCTTGCAAAGCTTTTAAAGCAGCGTCTTTTTCATCCACTGCATAACCATGGTTAATCATTTCTCCAAAACTTCCCCAGTCACTTACCACAAAACCTTTGAAACCCCATTTTTTCTGTAAGATATCGGTTACCAAATATTTGTTACCGCCAGCAGGAATGCCATCAAATACGTTAAAAGAATTCATCACAGTTGCTGCTCCAGCTTCTACTGCTGCTTTATAGGGAGGCAAGTATTTATTCCAAAGAGCTACGCGCGATACGTCTACATTATTGTATTCTCTTCCAGCTTCAACAGCACCATAGACCGCAAAATGTTTGATACAAGCCATAATATGTTCGGTGTCATATTGCTTTCCCTGTAAACCTTTTACACGAGCTGCTGCCACCAATCCACCCAAATAAGGATCTTCTCCACCACCTTCCATGACACGACCCCAACGTGGGTCATTGCTAATATCGCACATGGGTGCAAAAGTCCAGTGTACCCCGGCTGCTGCTGCTTCTTTAGCGTGCACGGTAGCGTTTTTTTCAATGCCAGCTAAATCCCATGTACCGGCTTCTGCCAATGGAATTGGGAATACGGTTCTATATCCATGAATTACGTCAAATCCAAATAATAAGGGAATACCCAAACGTGAATTTTCTACCACAGCTTTTTGGGCGTTCCTAGTTTCTGCAACCCCAATCACGTTTAAGAAAGAACCCACACCTCCTTTTTTAGCCAATTCCAATTTGGCTTTTTGACCAGGGTCATTAGCAGCAGGGCCCGTGAACACTCCACCATTTACTTGGTTTAATTGCCCAGCTTTTTCTTCCAAAGTCATGCGCTGCAACAAGTCTTTGATGCGCTGTTCAATGGGAGCTTTGGCATTTTTGTACAAAGGGGTGCTAGCAGGCTTGCTATTTTGAGCCTGCACTGCAATGGCCATGACTAGAAGGGTTGCCACTGCAAAAAACTGCTTTCTCATATGTTGAAATTAAGATGATTGAAATCGTTTACAATCGAGACATAAAGTTAACCAAGAAACGCACATATTCCCGATGAAACACTAATTTTCACCATTATCGGCTAAAAAACCACCAAGTATTGGAACAGGTCAAAAATCTAGCATCACTCACAGTCTTTTTGAATGAAAAAGTAGATAGATATAATCGGCCAGATTTTATTGCGGCAGACCCTATTGCTATACCCCATCTATTTAGCAAAAAACAGGACATAGAAATTGCAGGCTTCTATGCTGCCATCTTTGCCTGGGGTAATAGAACCACCATCATTAACAAGGCCAAGGAACTGATGCAACTCATGGATATGGCTCCCCATGATTTTTGTTTGAACCATCAAGAATCTGATTTAAAAAGAATGCTGGGTTTTAAACATAGAACTTTTAATGCCACTGACCTCTTGTATAGCATTAGCTTTTTGCAGATGCATTTTAGCCAACACCTGAGTTTGGAAACGGCTTTTTTCAACAAGCAAGTTTTGGCAGAGGTTCAAGACAAGAGAATAGAAGCTGCGCTAACCCAATTTCACCAATACTTTTTTTCTTTAGAAGACGCACCCAATAGAACCAGAAAACATATTGCCACCCCTTTTAAAAATTCATCTTGTAAAAGATTGAATATGTACCTGCGCTGGATGGTGCGTAAGGATCATAAAGGGGTTGATTTTGGCATTTGGAAAAGTATTAAACCTGCAGATCTAATTTGCCCCATTGACCTGCACGTGGCTAGGGTTGCCAAACGCTTTCAATTACTAGATAGAAAACAAACCGATTGGGCCGCAGCCGTGGAACTAACCCAATACTTGCGTACCTTGGATGCAAAGGACCCAGTGAAATACGATTTTGCTTTATTTGGATTGGGTGTGATGGAAAAATATGTTTGACAGTTGTAGCTCATGAATACAAACACAGAATTACAGGCCTTGGAGAAAATGAGTCTAGCTGATTTGATAGCCCATATCAATCACTTGATTGCCCATGATTTTTCCAAACTGGTTTACCTACTCTATGCGGTAGACGTGCCTGAGAAAAAACTCAAACAATTATTAGCAGAAAATCCCGGAGAAAACGCAGGGAAAATCATTGCACAATTGATGTTGGAAAGACAGGAACAAAAACGCCTTAGCCGTGAACAATTCCGTCAAAATCCCGAGGATATTCCAGAAGATGAAAGATGGTAATCACAGAAGAATTTCCGCTATTTTCGCCTTTCAAATCTTGAACTATGAAGCTTGTCTCTTATATGGCCGATGGCCGTGATCAATTGGCCTTTTTGGTAGAAGGCAATCTCTATGATTGTGACCTGATGCACCCAGAACTACCCAATAGCATGAATATGTTTTTGCATTACTGGGAAGATATGTTTCCCATTGCACAACAAGTAGACGCGGCTATCAAGTCTGGAAAGATTAGCCCAGATAGAGCCATTCCTTTTGAAGGTCAGGATATTTTGGCCCCTGTTCCTTTTCCAACTTCTTGCAGAGATGGTTATGCTTTTAGACAACATGTGGCAGCGGCTAGAAGAAATAGAAAAGTAGACATGATTCCAGAATTTGACCAATACCCTATTTTTTATTTTACCAATCACCATAGTGTTCAAGGACCCGGACCTATAAAATGCATGCCGGATCATTTTGAAAAATTAGACTTTGAATTAGAAGTGGCCATTGTGGTTTGTAAAGCGGGTAGAAATATTACGGCAGAGGAAGCAGATAGTTATATTGGTGGTCTCATGATCATGAACGATATGAGTGCAAGGCGTTTACAGATGGAAGAAATGCTACTCAATCTAGGACCAGCAAAGGGAAAGGATTTTGCCACTTGTATTGGACCTGCATTAGTAACCTTAGATGAGTTGGAAGATTTTGAAGTAGCTGCCAAAGAAGGACATGTAGGAAAGAGCTGGAACCTTTCTATGACCTGCAAAGTCAATGGGGTACAAGTGAGTGAAGGCAATGTAAGCCAGATGGATTGGACTTTTGCAGAGATCCTGGAACGCTGTGCTTATGGCGTTGATCTACAACCCGGCGATGTCATTGGAAGTGGTACGGTTGGAACAGGTTGTTTCTTAGAACTCAATGGCACAGGCAAATTGAATAACCCAGACTACCAAGAACAGTGGTTGCAAGCGGGTGATTTAGTAGAAATGGAAATAGCAGGGCTTGGCAAATTGGTGAACCAAATTGAAAAAGAGGATTCTGATTTTTCTATTCTTGCACGCAAAAAAATCTAAACCATGCGCATCAATTTTAGTGAACTCAATACCATGGAAAAACAGCAGTGGCTTCAAAGCGCTATTGCTCCAAGACCCATTTGTTTTGCTAGCACGGTTGATGCAGCAGGTAACCAAAATTTAGCACCCTTTAGTTTTTTCAACTTATTCTCTTCTAACCCGCCCGTGGTGGTTTTCTCTCCCTCTAGAAGAGGCAGGGACAATACCATAAAACATACCTTGGAAAATGTATTGGAAGTACCAGAAGTGGTGATTAATATGGTAGACTTTAACATGGTGCAACAAATGAGTTTGGCCAGCTGTGAGTTTCCAAAAGGCGTGGATGAATTTGTAAAAGCAGGATTTACCAAAACAGCAGCCAGCATGGTAAAACCCTCCATGGTAGCGGAAGCCAAGCTTCAATTAGAGTGTAAAGTGCTAGAAGTAAAAAGTTTGGGAGAACAAGCTGGCGCTGGACAATTAGTCATTGCAGAAGTGCTTTGTATGCATGTAGCAGATAGCGTCATTGGTAAGGATGGAAAAATTGACCAACACCAATTGCACTTGGTAGCTAGACTAGGAGGAGACTGGTATTGCCGGGTAGAAAGCGGCAATATGTTTCAAGTAAATAAACCCAATACCCAATTGGGCATTGGCATTGATAGTTTACCTGAGGGCATTAGAAAAAGTACCATTCTTACAGGCAACCACTTAGGACTATTGGGCAATGTACATGACCTACCAGAAGTGAATCCCGCTTATGAAGACGATAGGTTAAAAAGTATTATCCAATACTATAGCGTGAACCCTCACGAGATGGAAAAGGAATTACACCATTATGCGGCAGAACTGCTCAATAGCAATCATGTTGACGCAGCATGGCAGGTTTTGTTGGCTTTGGAAAATGTGTAAATTATAAGTCTCCCAATTGCGGGCGCATAATAATATCTTCTACTACTGCCTGCGGCGATAGGGAAGATGCTGCAAGAATCATCTTGGCAATATCCTCTGTTTCCATAATTCTTGTGGGATCAATCTCAAATCCATCCCAACTAGCACTCAATGTGGCACCAGGGCAAACCGACGTGACTTTTACGCCATGAGGTTTCATTTCTTCACGCAGGTTTTTACTAAAGCCTAGCATGGCAAATTTGCTAATACTATAAGCACCCCCGTTGGAATAGGCTTGTAAAGACGCTATGGAACATATATTAAAAACATGTCCTTTTTTAGCTTCCATCATGGATGGCAAAATGGCTCGGGTTAAATGATAAGCACTGTAGAGATTTACTTGCATCATTTGCTCTAATAAGCCCTCTGCTTCATTGTACACAGAACCTGGCTGAAATTGTCCCGCATTGTTAACCAAGACATCCGGAGTTCCATATTGCAAACACCAGTCAGCAAAAGCATCTAGTTCTTCCCTAACAGAAAGGTCAGCCGCTTTGGCTTTGATGACCGCATTGGGGTATTGCTCCATTACCGTTGCCACTAAACCGTATAATTCCACTTCATTACGGCTGCAAACCAATAGCTGATGCCCATCTTTAGCAAAAGCTTCCACAATGGCTTTTCCAATTCCCTTTGATGCTCCTGTTACAATAATATTCATGGTTCCAATTTCTATCTGCTAAGTTCGAACATTTTATTGAACACTGACCATGTGGGCAGTTTTGGATTTAGTTAGTATTTTGCGGCATGCAATATCGTCACTTGTTTTTTGACTTGGATCACACTTTATGGGATTTTGAAACCAATGCTAAGGAGACTTTAGAAGATATCTATGACGCCAACCAATTGGCCGCTCGGGGGGTAAGTGATTTTGAAGTTTTTTTTAAACATTATAGTTATCACAATGAACGTCTTTGGGATAGGTATACCAAGGGTTTTATTAAACAGGAAGAACTGCGTTGGAAAAGAATGTGGCTATCTCTCTTAGAATTCAAGATTGCCGATGAACCATTGTCAAGAAAATTGGCGGTGCAGTTTTTGGAGGGTCTTCCAAATAAGAAAAAATTATTCCCTTATACCATTGAGATTTTGGAATACCTCAAAGCCAAGGGTTATCAGATGCATTTGGTAACTAATGGATTTGAAAACGTACAACACAATAAGATCAGAGAAAGTGGCATGGCTGGCTATTTTCAACAAGTGATTACTTCTGAAGCCAGCAATAGTCTTAAACCAAATAAAGAGATTTTTGATTATGCTTTATTTAAAGCGGGTGCCAAGGTGGAAGAAAGTATTATGATTGGAGACAACCAAGACGCCGATATCAAGGGTGGAATGGATGCTGGTTTTGATACCATTTTTGTAAACCATTTGCGGGTGATTCCAAAAATCAAAGCCACTTATACCATTGAGCATTTACAAGAATTAGAAAACATCTTTTAATCAAAAAAGCCTCCAATTGGAGGCTTTTAAATTCTTATAAACTAGTCCACTATGCTTTGGGCTTAGGAGTAGTTTTTACGGTAGCTGTTTTTGTTTCTTTTTTGCAGCATTCTTTGCCTTTACCTTTGGCGTCTTTTTTGCATTCTTTACCATCACATTTCTTTCCTTTCTCACAAAAATTTGCGTTTGCAACTCCTACAAATAAGAAAGCGGCAGTAGCCAGTACAATTACTTTTTTCATATGTCTTTGTTTTATAAGTGTGAATATAAGCAAATCAGTAGAAAATACTGTTACCAGGATGCTAAAACCGTTACGCCACCTTTTACCACCTGATTCAGCTCTACGTTAATTTTGGCATTTAACGGTAATAACAAGTCTACCCTACTTCCAAACTTGATAAACCCGTATTCCTCAGTTTGTTTTACTTGTTGTCCCACTTTGGTATAGTTGCAAATCCTTTTTGCAAGGGCACCCGCAATTTGTTTGTACAAAATTTCTCCATGCGGATTTTTAACTACCACGCTCCAACGCTCATTCTCAGTAGAAGACTTAGGGTGCCAAGCCACCAAGTATTTACCCTTATGGTATTGGTTATAGACCACTTCTCCGTCTACTGGATTGCGGTTTACGTGTACATTGGCTGGACTCATAAAGACGCTCAACTGAATCCTGCGGTCATGAAAATACTCTACATCAGTTACTTCTTCAATCACTACCACTTTACCATCAGCAGGGCAGATGATTTGGTTAGGGTTAATGGTATGTACCCTTGTAGGCATCCTGAAAAATGACACCAAGAACAGGAATACAGCCAGTGTTATAAAAAAAATGAGAATGGCCAACCAAGGTAGGCTAGCGCTTAAAAAAGTAAAAGAAGCAAGGTTAATCCCACCAAAAACCAATGCGGCAATGCCAATGGTCTGATATCCTTCTTTGTGTATGGTCATATTTCAAATATTGAGGGGCAAATGTAATTGATTTATAAAAACAGGTCAGCAAAGATCCAAACATAAGGTGTAGCCAACAATAGTGAATCAAATCGGTCTAGAAAACCGCCATGTCCGGGCATCATTTGACCACTATCTTTTACACCCGCCATTCGCTTGATTTTACTCTCTAATAAATCGCCCAGCGTACCAATAACCGAGGCAATTAATGAGACAAAAATTAAAGGACGCAGTGGTAAATCAAATAACCCATTCCCACCATAACTCACTACCATTACAGCCAAAATAATCCCCCCTATAGTTCCTTCCCATGTTTTATTGGGTGAAATCTTGGATAAGGGTGTTCTACCAAAAATAGAACCCGTGATATAGGCCATGGTATCATTGATCCAGATAGAAGCAATTAATATTACGGGTAATACCCATCCAAGATCGGCCTGAAATCCAGCGGTAATTCTGCCACGTAATTTTACCATGAGGGCCCATGAAAGTGAGATATATAAAAATCCAGCAATTAAAGTGAGTACGGAATCAAGGGTCAATTTTTTGAAGGAAATGAGCCCTGCCAAGAGGGTCAATCCTCCAATGACTAAGATCATGTACCAACCTAGGTTGTGCAAGTTCCAAGCTTCCCACAAAGGATAAGATAAAGCACTGCTCATCCAAAAAATAAAAGCCACACCCAAGCCCATGAGTAAATAACGTAAGTAACTAGGTACCTGCTGAAATTTAGGATCAATTTTATCCATCAATTTGTAAAACTCCCACCAGCAACCAGTATGGATGACCAAGAACAATGCTAAAAAACTCCATTGATTCCATAGTAAACCTGCCAACATAATGGCTACAAAGAATACAGCACTGAGCGCTCTGGTTTTAAATGTTGCAATATTGAATGCCATGATAGAAAATTCTGAGATTAAAAATAAGGCAGTCTAGTTTAAGATGGTTTTGTTGATGATTTGCTTGGCGGTCTCATTCAACAAGTCTGGGACATAGATTTCTATATCGCCAAAATTCACATAACTACTGTCTTGTTTATTCAATACCTGAACGGGTATTTCATTTTCCTCCAACAAACCCTGTATAATACTGGCTTCTGCGTAATTACGGGTGCTAAAGATTTTCTTCCACTGTTGCATGAGATGCTGGGTTGTTATTGGATGCCAAAGATAGGGCAAGTGCCGATTCTCTGCGGAACATTTGCAATAACAACAATACAGCACTAATGGCTACCACCCCCAACCAAAGCGGCATATTCTCATCCATGGTTTTTTCAATACTCTTGCCCTTGAGGCTGGCAAAATAGAGTTGGGTTACAATTAGGCCATTGTACATAAAGTGCATGGCAATATTCATCCATAGGTTACCACTATAGTAAAACACATAACCCAGAATCATTCCCAATGCGGTTCTAGGTAAGAACCCAAAAAATGAAAAATGGATGGCACTAAATAAGATACTGGTGATTAGAATTCCCAAAAAAGCATTCTTGGTCCAACCAATAAAAATCTGTTGGAATCCGCCCCTAAACAGGATTTCTTCAAACATGGCGGGCGCAGCAGCCATTACCAACATGGCTAGTAAATAATCCCATACAGATTTCATGGTAATCATGGCCATCATGGATTGTTTGTAGCTGGCTTCTAGTTCTTTGGCCTTGGTCAACCATTTGGCAGGCATAGGAATATTTTGATTTAACTCACCCAAAGCACCACTTAAAATCAATCCTGTAAAGCCAATTAATACTACTAAAAGAAACTGCTTAGGTAGCATAACCCTATTAAAACCAAGCCATTGCATGGGTTTTTTGTCCATAATCTTGGCTAGAATCAGCGCCGGAGTACAAAAAACCAGAAAAGAAGCTAGGGTATTTAAAAAGCGGGTGGCTTGCAAATGACCTGGTTGGGTAAGGGCTTTGGCTACTTGATCAAAAGGAATGTGCATGATCATGGCACCCAGTGATAAAACCAGCAAATTTCCTACAATCATACCTGCACCTAAGAACCCCAATAAAAGGGCAAACTGGGAAGCATATGTAAGCGGAAAAGTCCTTTGCTGCATAAAACTGAGAATAAGCCTGTAAATTTGCATTTTTGTGCAATGCGGCTGCAAGTTAAAGGATAAAAGGCAGGCCGGAATCAATTCAAAACGCCCAAAAGCAATATCAAAGGTTTCATGGTCAAAATAGAAAATATAGCATTACCCGATTTTCCGCTGCTTTTAGCGCCTATGGAAGACGTGAGCGACCCGCCATTTAGGGCCGTTTGCAAAGACAATGGGGCAGATCTAATGTATACTGAATTTATTAGCAGTGAGGGCCTAATCCGTGATGCTATCAAGAGCCGTCAAAAGCTAGACATATTTGACTACGAAAGACCCATTGGGATCCAAATTTTTGGGGGCGATGAAGACGCAATGGCACTGAGTGCCCGAATTGTAGAAACCGTGAACCCAGATTTGCTAGACATTAATTTTGGCTGTCCGGTAAAAAAAGTTGTGAGCAAGGGAGCAGGGGCAGGAGTCTTAAAAGACGTTGACCTAATGATTCGCCTAACAGAAGCAGTTGTCAAAAGCACCAAGCTTCCTGTAACGGTCAAGACCAGATTGGGCTGGGACAATAATAGTTTGAATATTGAAGAAGTAGCGGAGCGATTACAAGACGTAGGGGTAAAAGCAGTTTCTATCCATGGCAGAACCCGCGCTCAATTATACAAGGGAGAAGCAGACTGGACCTTGATAGCCAAGGTGAAAAACAATCCCAGAATTAACATGCCCATTTTTGGCAATGGCGATATTAATTCCCCTCAAAAAGCCAAAGCTTACAAAGACCGCTATGGTGTTGACGGAATTATGATTGGACGCGCAGCCATTGGATATCCTTGGATCTTCAGAGAGATCAAACACTTTATAGAAAAGGGCGAGATAATGGCCCCACCCACATTAGAAGAACGCATCATTGTCTGCAAAAAACACTTGCACAAATCCTTTGAATGGAAGGGTGGCATAGCGGGTATTTATGAAATGCGCAGACACTATACCAATTACTTAAAAGGCCTACCCAATATCAAAGAATTCCGCGGTCGCTTAGTTACACTTAATACCGTGGAAGAAGTAGAAGCCGTGCTGGATGAAATTGCGGTACACTACAAGGGCTATGAATTTGAACGACTCAATATTGAGTTAATTGACTATCATCAAAATTGTCCGGTGTAATATAATTTTAGTTTTGATTTTTGATTAGTCAAGTTTCAACAGGTATCTAATAGTATTTTTATTTCAAGACAAATGAAATGATAACAAAGCTTACTTTAACTCTTGATAAAGATCTTATTGTCGCTGCAAAATTGTATGCTAAAAATTCAGGCACAAGTCTTTCTAAAAATGTTGAACAATACCTCAAAAATCTTATTAGAGAGAATCAAATTCAGGACATTTCACCTAAGTTAAATAAAATAATTGGCGCGGTTAAGCTTCCTAAGAAATTTAAAGAAAAGGAGGAATTTCATACTTATCTAGAAAAAAAACATTCTAGAATCTAAAGGTTAAAAAGAATAAATGGTCCTCATCTAAAATATTTAAATCAACTATCATGCGTTTATTTCAAAAGAAAGAACCCATTACTGTAGAAGTTAAGGGCAAGCAATTAATTTGCCCCATCTGTTCTAACAATTATTTCTGGACCAGATCCGCCCAATTAAATACTTCCGCGGCTACCTTCTTTGGGTTAGACTGGGCCAATAGATCAGCAACTTGTTTTGTTTGTTCTGAATGCACACATATCCAATGGTTTTTAGGATAAGTCATATGGAATAATAAAACAGCATTAGATTCAAATTTTCTAATACAAAATAGATGAACCAATTTTTATTAACAATCTCTTTAATACTATTTTATGGCAATCTATTTGCTCAGTCAAATGAACAACCATTAAAGATTACAGCCTTAAAAGGCGATTTTTATATTTATACCACCTATAATACTTATCAAGAAAGTAGGACGCCTGCAAATGGTATGTACCTAGTTACTAAAAAAGCTGTTATCCTATTTGACACTCCTTGGGATACCACACAGTTTCAACCACTACTTGATAGTATTAAAAAGAGGCATCAGAAATCTGTGATATTTTGCTTGGCAACACATTGGCATGGAGACAGAACAGCAGGTCTGGAATATTATAGGCGTCAAGGAATCAAGACATACACCACTACCCTAACCGATCAATTGAGCAAAAAAGAAAATGCCAAAAGAGCGGAATTCTTAATTGCCAAAGACACAGTTTTCCATTTTGATCAATATAGTTTTGAAACTTATTATCCAGGAGAAGGACATACTGCTGACAATATTGTAGTCTGGTTTAATAAAGAAAAAATATTGTACGGTGGATGTTTAATCAAAGGTGCAGACGCAGAAAATTTAGGTTACTTAGGTGATGGAAATACTAAAGCATATGAGACTACCCTATTAAATGTTCAGAAAAAATTTGCTGATCCAAAATACATCATTGTTTCACATAGTGACTGGAACAATATCAATTCATTAAAACACAGCATTCAAATGGCAGGAGAATTGAAAAAGAAAAAAACTCTTTAAATAATAGGTAACTTCCCAGTTTATCAACTTTTAAGCTTACCAAATGCTTGCAATTAAAAAGATTAGGCTTTTAGCTACTTTCTACAAAAGCTTTTTAATAGCTTCTTTAATCATCAATCTTTGTTGCATTAGTCTGTTTTGGTTAAATGGGATGGGCATTTTTAATGTAATTTTTTGGTTTAAAATAGCCAGCCTTGGGCTAACCTATTATTTTCTTAATAGCTATAAAAACAAAGAGTACTATTACTATTATAATCTAGGAATTTCAAAATTGCAGCTTTGGGCTTCTACACTCATTTTTGATTTAGTTTGCTACTTAACACTTATCTTTTTGACTTATCAATTCAAATGATGCACAAACTGGAAGCAGATAGTATTCAATTGTCTTTTGATGAGAGAAAGATCTTATCAGACATTTATTTGAAGGTTGAAACAGGAAAGATTACTGGCCTACTTGGTAGAAATGGAGAAGGCAAGTCCAGCTTGCTGAAAATTATTTACGGAAGTATGGCTGCTGAAAAATCAATTCGATTTGACAATCAATCAGAGCATTTTGCATACCAACGGACAGATCTAATCAAGTACCTGCCTCAATTTAATTTTATACCAAAACATCTTTCCCTAAAAAGGGTCTTCCAAGATTTTGAAATTGACTATTCTCAATTTGAGCAACAATTTGATACATTCAAATCAAAATCTGCATCAACTATTGAAAGCTTATCAGGTGGTGAGCATCGTCTGGTGGAATTATATGTAATACTCAAATCAAAAGCTCAATTTGCTTTATTGGATGAACCATTTACCCATTTGAGCCCCATTCAAATAGAACAGGTTAAAACATTGATTCAAGAAGAAAAAGCCAATAAAGGTTTGATTATTACAGATCACTTGTATCAAGATGTTATTGGTATTTGTGATAAACTTTATGTTCTTGCAAATGGAAAAACATATCTAGCTAGCAGTTTAAATGACCTTGAAAAAATCGGTTATGCAAGCGTCTAAATGATTGTTACAGACAAACAAAAACCGCCCCAATCTGGAGCGGTTCTCTAATGTATATTGTAAGTTTTATCCTCTTCCAACCCTTCCTCTACCACCAGCAGGTGCGGGTCTGCTCTGTGGCGCAGGTCTAGACTGTGGTGTTGGTCTAGCTTGAGGTGTTGGTCTGTTCTGTGGCATACTAGGTCTTGTTGAAGGACGCTGCATTTGCTCTCTGGAATTACCCCTATCGCGGCTGCGATCATCTCTGGTAATATCACTGGGTAAGCGATTGTTGTCAGCGGGTTTCCACTGATTTTTATCGCGTTGGTTCCAATTTCCTTTATTGTCTTTTTGGAAAATATTTCCTTCTTTATCAGAGAAAATATTATTGGATCCACCAGCGGCCGGTTTAGCATCAGGTCTGTCAAAACCGCTAGGACGACTATTGTTTGAATTGTTATTGGGCAAACGATTGTTCACGTTGCTATTACCATTATTATTTGGTCTGCTATTATTGGCAGGCTTGTTATTATTCAAGCTTCCGGGTCTACGATCAACATTATTGGTACTAACCACATCCTTCCTGTTTTTATACAGGTTGTTATGACTATTGTTGATGTTATTATTGTTGCCAATATTGATGCTATTGTTGGGACGGTTGATATTGATATTGGGATTATTGATCACAATATTATTACCACCACCTGGTCTATATCCTGGACGGCCGTAGCCACCACCATAATAACCACCATGGTATCCCCATCCGCCATAAGGAGGACGGTACATTGGGGGTCCAAACCAACCACCGCCATAACCATATCCATAACCACCTGTGCTATAGCCAAAATGGAACCAGCCTACGTTAAAGCTCATACCAAAACTCATACTCCAACCAGAATAGGGATTGTAATGCATTCCAAATCCATAAGTAACCGGACGTGGATAGTAAATGCTACCATACCAAGGTCTGTAATACCAACCTGTTCCCCAAACTACAGTAGGCCCATAAATATAACCACCCATATATCCTGGCGTGTAACCAGTATATACATATTGAGGCGTGCTTTCATAGACGTACACATACTTGGTATTGTAAGCTGAGCTGCTAGGAGGAATCTTATCTACATCACTTGGTCTTTCTGTACTTACTTCCCATGGACCAGTAGCTTGCTTGCTCTGGAACCAAACCCCATTCTCTACAGCAAAATATTTATTACCTGCTTTAATTACCGTGATATTACTATTATCGGCAACATAAAGTGTGGTATTGTCAATGGGAGAGAACTTAGGATTACCATCATAGGTAACGGTACACTTTGCGGTAGCCCTATCAATCTTGGCTGTTTGAGGAATTACGGCATCGGCCTTGGCCTCTTCAGCCGCGTCTGTACCTGCTACACTTGCTAACACACCATCTTTCTCTGAGCCTGCAGGAATTTTGGCAAAGTCTGTAGGCAATTGGTCAGCTGCCACAAAATCCCAAGGACCATTCATGGAGCTGCTGCTATACCAACGTCCTGCAATCAAAATATAATTCTTCTGAGAATTGATGTCTTTGAAAATCTCATCTAGTGTATTGTCTGCATAAAGCAAACTGGTACCAGAAATATTTTTAAAAGAAGCTTCTCCTTCTGTTTGAATTAATTCTGCAGGAACAGTGGAAATCACTATTTCAGTTGGAGTAGTTTGCTTTTCTACAGGCTCTTTCTCTTTGGCCGCAGCCGCTTCTTGTTCCTTGATTTTTTTGTCCAACTCTTTCAACTTAGTTGGTAGCTTTTTTACATTGCTATATCCATTGGTGGCATTATCTGATACATACCAGTTTCCACCTCCATAGAGATAGAATTTTTTGTCTTCTGGATAACGGACAATTAAGGAAGGCGTGTTGATGACGCGTTCCATACCCAGGTTCTTATCCTGTTGAATCTTGGGTTCTCCATCAATAGTCACCAAAGTAGAAGGCTTGGTGGTATATATGATTTTAGGAGGGTCATTTTTCAAATTGGGATTGTTGATGGTCTGCTCTTGTTTAATGCTGGCTTTTAACCTGTCTAAAGACATGACCAAATCCCATTTGGGAACTTCTTTTTCAATAGCAGCTGATAATGCTTCTATTTGCTTAGCGTCATCAATACCCGGAAATTTAGACTGGGTAATTTTCAGACTCTCCAAAGTGGCTGTTCCATTTCCTTTATCAGTATCCAATACTCCGTCTATCCAAATAGCTCCAAAAATGGGCTCTTCGCCGGATTTTTTTCTAATAGAAACGGCTGCTCTACCTGACAATTTAATGCCCTCTAATTTTTCAGGTTGTGGCTGGTAAATGGTGATTTTACCACCAGATCCATAGGGAATTTCTTTTGGCCAATCAGACTGTGACCAAGCAGCCAAATTCATGCCCATTAGGAGCAAAAAGAATATGGATGCTTTTTTGAAATTGTTCATCATAGTTAATTTATCGTGTGCAAGATAGTTAATTCCAAAATCCATGCCATAGGGCATAGTGTTGTCTATTTTAGGACTAATAGACCTAAAAACTGTTTAATCTAGCTTATTTTTTAACAGAAAATAGGCGAATAGCCTCTGTGTAAGTATGAGCCCGTTGCTCTGCAAAATAGTCTGCTCCAAGCATCAATAAAGCTTGCAAACAAAGCGCAAAACCAACACCTTTCCAGAATTCTTGGGGCGTATTTTCTCTAAAATAGACATAGAGTCCCAATCCTACTAGCACAAGAAAAATTTCTACCCATCGGTAAATAACAAAATTCCGGTTCACTACTTCCATTCTGGGAAGTTCCACGTTAGTTATTTGATCCGGGTTCATGTCTAAGTTATAGACCATGTCAATTCTTTGTTCATCGCTCCGCGAATAAACGGTGTAACCCACAATCAATTGTATTAGGGCAATGGCTAAAAAGGGTATAGAAGCTCCCTTCCAAAAGGAAGTTTTAAAATAGAGCCAACCCAAAACCGCCAATACGATAGCTAAAAAACCAATGGCCATAAAAAGCAAGCTCTCGTTTTTCTCTGCCAGAAAATATTTTTCAATCAAGGTCTTGGTCAACATAATAATTTATTGAATTTGATCTATTACTGCAGCGTCTAATGGAGAAACGGTTTGCGCAAAAAAATGCGTAAGCACGCCTGTTTCATTCACCAAGTATTTACTAAAATTCCAAACGGGTTCCTGGTTACACCAACCATTTTGCTCTGCGTGTGATAGCCAAGCAAACAAAGGGTTCTGATCATTGCCCTTAACAACGGATGATTTTTTAGCCAATAAAAAACTTACCCCATAATTGACTTTGCAAAATTCAGCAATGGCGGCATCGTCTTTTTTCTCTTGGTCTTTAAAGTCATTGGCAGGAAATCCAATCACTACTAATTTGCTTCCATATTGTTTGTGCAATTGTTCTAATGCTTCATACTGCCCTGTATAACCACAATCACTAGCAGTATTGGCCAATAAAATTTTCTTACCCTTGAATTGATCCATCCTAATTTTTGTTCCATTGTTTAATTCCAATTCCAAATCATAGATGCTCAAAGCAGGTAGTTTGTTGGCCGTATTTTTTTGAATGGCTTTGGCCGATCCAAATAATTTACCAGGAAGCATTATCAGTGGATAAATGGCTTTTAAAATAGATTGCCTATAAGTCATGTTTTCTTGTTTAACTAAGAGCAGGGCTACTACTAGCACTACTAAAAGCAGGATGAGTTTTTTCATATTATCGAATGATCCATTTGAATAATTTCAGTTTACCCTTCAGTGGCGGATACTTCATGGCAGGATCAAACCAGGTAGGTGTTTTCATGACTGCTTTTTGATGACTGAAGGTTTCAATAGAGAACTTGCCATGATAGGCACCCGTGCCACTAAAACCCCTTCCACCAAAGGGTAGATTATGATTGGTTAAATGCCAGCTGGCATTGTTTACACAAGCCCCTCCACAAGGCACTGCGTTCAACCATTCTCTTTCAACAGACCCTGAGGCAGTAAACACATAAAATGCCAAAGGGTTGGGATGGCGTTGAATAATTTGCAATGCTTGCTCCTTTGTTTCAAAACTAAAGATGGGAAGAATAGGACCAAAAATTTCATCCAGCATAATAGTGGCATCTAATGAAACAGCTTCTAATAAAGTGGGTTCAATAAATAGAATCTCTCTATTAACCCTACCCCCATATAAAATCATTCCTTCACTCAGATAAGCACTTACCCTATCAAATTGTTTTGTATTGATAATCTTGCCATAGTTCTCACTCTCTTCTGGTAATGCCCCAAAATACTGTACTATTCTTTTACGCATGGCATTGACCAATGCGTCTTTTTTACTGGCATGAACCAATACATAATCAGGTGCCACGCACATTTGACCCGCATTAGAAAACTTAGTCATCACTATCCGTTTGGCCGCAATCTCAATATTGGCATCGGCTTCTACCACACAAGGGCTTTTTCCACCTAACTCTAGTGTAACGGGTACTAAATTTTCAGCAGCCATTTTATAAATGAGTCTGCCTACGGCAGTGCTTCCTGTATAAAACACATGATCAAATACAAAGGACTGCATCATGTTGGGAATCACGCTAGCCCCATCACCTGGAATATAGCTAATATATTCTGGCGCAAAACAAGATGCAATAATAGTCTTCATCACTTGCTCGGTAGCAGCAGCAAATTCACTGGGTTTTAGCACCACGCAATTGCCTGCGGCGATGGCACCTATTAGTGGCGTAAACAATAATTGAAAAGGATAATTCCAGGGGCCAATAATGAGTACTACACCCAAGGGTTCTTTTTCAATTCTACTGCTAGAAGGCAGGTTCAACAAATTGGTGCGCACGGGTGTAGGCTCTAACCAAGCTTCTAGGTTGCTAATAGTAGCATTGAGTTCAGAAATTACGAAACCGTTTTCGGTAACCCAACATTCTTCTTTACCCTTTTTCAAATCTTGGTATAAAGCGCTATATAATGCGTCTTCATTTGCCACAATAGCGTTGCGTAGCTTGATTAATTGGTCTTTACGAAAAGCCAAAGACTTAGTAGCTCCAGATTGAAAATAACTGCGCATGCTGGCAAGCATCTGTTCCATATTGTAGATTTAACTTGGGTAAGTTATAATTCTTCTTGCAATCTCTTGCAAAATCAATAAATTCATAGCCTAAATTACAAGTACAACCACACCAACGATTCTTCCATGAAAAAAAACGAACCAACAAACACTGCCCGCCGCGGCTTTTTACGCAACGGGGCACTGGCTTTAGCCGGTTTTACCATTGTTCCCCGTCACGTTTTGGGCAGGGGTTTTATTGCACCAAGTGATAAACTGCAAGTGGCCGGTATTGGCGCTGGTGGTAAGGGTGAGAGCGATCTTTGGAATTTCTTTCAAAGTGGCAAGGCCGATATTGCTTTTCTCTGTGACGTAGACGAACGCCAAACAGCCAAGAGCCGTGCACGCTATCCAAATGCAAAGGTTTACAAAGATTATAGGGAGATGCTAGACAAGGAACACAAGTTTATTGATGCTTGTTCTGTGTCTACCCCTGACCACCAACACGCTGTGCAAGCCATGGCAGCCATGCAATTGAAAAAGCATGTCTATGTTCAAAAACCATTGACACACGATATCTATGAAGCGCGCATGGTTACCAAAGCGGCTCATGATTATAAAGTGGTTACACAAATGGGTAACCAAGGTTCTTCTGGTGACGGCGTACGCCAATTAATGGAATGGTACAATGCTGGTCTTCTTGGAGACGTGCATACCATTTACTGTTATACTGACCGTCCTGTTTGGCCACAGGGTATTGCTTGGGCTAAACAAAATGCACCCATCCCCAAAGAATTGGATTGGGATCTATGGCAGGGAACTGCTCCAGGAAAAGATTATGTAGAAGGGCTTTTACCATTTAACTGGCGCGGTTGGTGGGATTATGGTACCGGTGCCCTTGGCGATATGGCTTGCCATATTATGGCTCCAGCCTTTGCAGTATTAGGTCTGGGTTATCCAGATGCGGCAGAATGTAGCGTTGCAACCAGGTATGTAGCCAACTGGACCAAAGCTGCTTATCCAGAAAGCGGACCCATCTCTTCTCATATTATTCTAACCTTTAAAGGCAAGAATGGTAAACCCGATTTAAAACTACACTGGATGGATGGTGGTATTCAACCAGAGCGTCCAGAAGAACTAGGACCCAATGAAGTGATGGGTGATGGTGGTAATGGCGCCATCTTTATTGGAACCAAGGGCAAGATGATGTGTGGTACTTATGGTATTAAACCTCAGTTATTGCCAACAGAAAGAACCAAGACCGTTATAGTTCCTCAAACCATTGCTAGGGTGCCTAAAGGCGATAATGGCCACTATGCAGCATGGGTTGAAGCAGCTATTGCCGGATATGGTTCTGATAAAGCCAAGAACCTAAGTTCTCATTTTGATATTGCTGGTCCTTTAACCGAAAGTATCTTAATGGGTAACCTAGCCATAAGAAGCTATGACCTAGAAAAGAAAAATGCCAAAGGGGGTATGGATCATCCAGGAAGATTTATCAAATTACTTTGGGATGGACCAAATATGAAGATTACCAATTTTGACGAAGCCAATCAGTTTGTGAAGCGTACTTACCGCGACGGCTGGTCACTCGGCGTTTAGTCTACATAATCTGATAAAACAAAGCGACCCCAATTTGATTTGGGGTCGCTTTTTATTTGTGTTTGTAGTAAGTACTAGAAACTAAAGCTTTGTAAATAGGCGCTGTCTAATTCAGCACTTTCCAATGGATTGGAACCTGTGAATGCTTCCTGCTCTACCACATAATATTTCAAGCCGGCGTCTGTTCCAGCTTTGACAATAGACTTAAAGTCAATAGTGCCTTTACCTAAGTGGCAAGACTCATGACCAGACTTGGTCTTGGTCAAGTCCTTGATATGACAGAGACGGAAACGGTTGGGATATTTTTTGAAATAAGCAATAGGGTCAATGCCAGCAGCAACTACCCAATAAATATCCATTTCAAAATCAACCGTGTCTTTATTGGTATTATCCATCATCACATCCTGAGGTACTTGTCCATTCATAGGAACAAAAGAATAGTCATGGTTATGATAGGCAAAGCGAATCCCATTCTTCTTACAGATATCACCGTTCTTGTTAAACTCGTCTGCAAATTTCTTGTAGTCGTCTATTGATTTCTGAGCTCCTTTATAAGGGCAGATTAAATACTTCATTCCAATGGCAGCAGCTTCAGCAGCTTTGCGCTCAAAATCCTTATTGGTATCGCAGTGTGCAGAAACAATTTTCATACCCAGCTCATCCATGTACTTTTTGAAATCTTTGTGGTCCATGCCCCAAAAAATTCCTTTAGACCCTTCAAAGCTTTCAATTTGTTTGTAACCGTAAGCAGCCAATTTTTTCAAAGTGCCTTTGGCGTCTTTGGCCATGTCTTCTTTAACGGTCCAAAGTTGAATACCGAATGCGGGCAATTTCTTAGCACCGAATCCTTCAAATAGGGAGGCTGATTTTCCAGCAAATGGCAAGGATAAACCTGCAGCTGCAAAAGCACTCATGCGCAGGAAATCTCTTCTGTTGTTATTCATACAATCGTTTTTAACAATGAATAATCCCGGAATGAAAATTCATCCCGGGATAAAAATCAAATTGAATACTACTAGGTAGCCCAGGCCTTGTCTCCTTTTTTGTAAGGAATACAGCCTTCGTATTTTCCTGGAACCGCTACATAGCGCAATGCCTTGGTAGCACCTACTTCAGAAGTAAAGAAGCCCAATAGGGTCAATTCTTTCATCATCTTGAAATAGTGGTTAGGGTCCGTGTCTTTTTTAGCTTTTTGGTATTCCTTGGTTTCTTTGTCCAAGTCTACCAATAAATCATGTCTTTGTTCTGCTGTGCTTTCTAAGAAAGACTTACCAGATTTTTTCTTAGCAGCTTCATCTAGCTTTTTAAATCCTTCTAAGAAAATGGTTTGGTCTTTTTCTTCATAGCAGTCCTTAACATAGACGCTCATGAATTCGCCCACTTTGGCTTCTTTGGCACCGGGTGTGGCGGTGGCAGGTAAGATGGTTTCGCCTACTTCATTGAGGAAGGCAATATCGTCCTTGCTTAAATTGAAACCAGCTGCACCCTTGTCTGAAGTTTTGCAACCAGACAGAAATGCTTCTGCTCCAATCAAAGTTCCGCCCAACAGTAATGCAACACTGGAAATGGCTTCTCTTCTGTTCATTATCTTTTGTTTAAGTGTTTGATTAAAGGTTTTGTTTTTTAAGTTCTTCTACTGCAAAAGCCGCAGCCCTAGCAGTGAATGCCATATAAGTCAAGCTTGGATTCACGCAAGATGCAGAAGTCATAAACGCACCATCGGTAACAAATACGTTTGGCGCATCCCATACTTGGTTATTGCCGTTCAAGACAGATGTTTTGCGGTCTTTACCCATTCTAGCCGTACCCATTTCATGGATCCCTTTTCCTGGAGTACCGTCACCATCCCATCCTTTTACGTCTTTAACACCAGCAGCAGTAAGCATTTCAATAGCATCTGCTACGCAGTCTTTACGCATTTTCTTCTCGTTCTCTTTGAGTTCGCAGTCAATGGCCAAAACATTCAGACCCCATTTGTCTTTCTTGTTTTTGTCAATGCTAATCTTATTGTCATGGTAAGGTAACATTTCTCCAAAGCCACCCATACCCATGGTCCATGAACCTGGTTCTGTTAGGGAGTCTTTAAAGTCAGCACCAATACTAAACTCAGCAACCTGACGGCTCCATCCTTCTCTGGTTCCACCACCTTGGTAACCAAATCCACGAACATAGTCGCGTTTGTCATTACCTACGTTACGGTACCTAGGAATATAGATGCCATTGGCGCGGCGTCCAAAATAGTATTTGTCTTCATATCCTTCTACTTTACCACCAGCACCAGTTCCCAAGTGATGGTCCATTAGGTTATGACCCAATTCATTTGAACTGCTACCCAAACCATCAGGCCATACATCGGTAGCGGAGTTCATCAAAATTTTAGCACTATCCAAGGTACCCGCATTTAAGAAGATAATCTTGGCTTTGTATTCAACTGTTTTATTTGTTTCGCTATCCAGTACTTCAACGCCTGTTGCTTTTTTCTTGTCTTTGTCATACAAGACTTTGGTAACAATAGAGAAAGGACGCAAAGTAAGATTACCTGTTTTTTGTGCAGCAGGTAAAGTAGAAGATTGGGTACTAAAGTATCCGCCAAAAGGACAACCCAACCAGCACTTATTTCTAAACTGGCAATTGGTTCTTCCTTCATGAGGAACAGTTAGGTTAGCAGTACGGCCAATGATCATGGCGCGCTCACCTTTGTACAAATCTTTGATTCTAGCAGCTACGTCTTTTTCAACGCAGGTCATATCCATAGGAGGTAGAAACTGACCATCAGGCAAAACCGCCAACCCGTCTTTGTTTCCACTAATGCCGGCAAATTTTTCTACATAGTCATACCAAGGTGCAATGTCTTTATAACGCACAGGCCAGTCAACACCATGCCCATCTTTTGCGTTGGCTTCAAAGTCTAAATCGCTCCAGCGATAACTTTGTCTTCCCCACATCAAAGATTTACCACCCACATGGTATCCGCGGAACCAGTAGAACGGTTTTACTTCTGTATAAGGATGCTCATTATCCTTGCACCAAAAATCTAAATTGATTTCATTTAAAGGATAATCCCTTTTCAAATTGGGATAATCCTGAATCATTTGTTGGGTTCTTCTTCCACGGTGTGGAAAGTCCCAAGCCTCTTTGTTGGCGGAAACATAGTCCTTTACGTGTTCAATATTGCGCCCTCTTTCCAGTAGCAATACTTTCAGACCCTTTTCAGTCAATTCTTTGGCGGCCCAGCCACCGCTGATTCCTGAACCAACTACAATTGCGTCATAAGTTTGATCGGCCATTTTTGTGGGTTTGTTTTTGGATGTTATGGATTTGTTTAGATGTCGCAGATTTGAATTGCCTTGCGCAGAGATGCAATGGGGTCTGGGGCAGATGGAATAAATTCCTGTGCCACATAACCTTTGAATCCTGTTTCATGAATGGCTTTCATGATGGCGGGATAATAGAGCTCTTGGGTCTCGTCAATTTCATGACGGCCGGGTACTCCACCGGTATGATAGTGTCCATAATATTCGTGATTGGCACGAATGGTACGGATCACATCGCCCTCGTCAATTTGCATATGGTAAATATCATAGAGCAATTTGAAATTTGGTGAACCCACACGTTTTACTAGTTCTACGCCCCAAGTGCTACGGTCACACATATAGTCTTTGTGATCCACTTTGCTATTTAGTAATTCCATGACTAGGACTACGCCTTTTTTCTCTGCCTGGCCTACAATTTGTTTCAAACCTTCGGTACAGTTTTTTAAACCGGTTTCATCATCAATGGTTCCGCGGTTTCCACTGGCACAAAACAAATTAGTATATCCTGCTGCAGCTACAAGGTCAATATGTTCCGTATAATTTTTAATCAACTGGCCGTGGTATTGTTTGTCATTCCAACCCTTGGTTAAACCCAATTCAGCCCCATTGCACATGGTAGAAATGAGGTTGTATTTTTTGAGCATGGGCCAGTCTTTAGGACCTACTAAGTCCATGCCTACCAGACCCAATTCTTTAAACTGGCTACAAAGCTGTTCTAAAGGAATAGAATTATAACACCAGCGGCAGGCTGAATGGTTGATATTGCCTTTCAGGGCTTGTGATGCTTGATTCATATCGGATTTAAATGAAGACAATCCGGCACCAGTAGCCAAGGCTGCAGATCCTGCAACAATGTTTTTGATGGCGTTTCTTCTATTGGATGTTTGGGACATAAGGATCAAATAAAATGAGAATAATCTATGCTTTTGTCAATGTTTCTTTTTGTTTGCCTTTCATGTAAAACAGTAAACCTGCAAAAGCCACCACCAAGATAACAGGGATCACTAAAGTTGCATTGATAATTTCAGGACCAGCCGCTTTTTTAGCTTCATTTAACACATTGGCAAAATCAGTTCCTGGGGCAGCGTCTGCGTATTGTTTCATATCGGCGCCAGCTGGCAACTTGCCAGAAATCAAACGGTCATAATAACCACCCATAAACATCATATAAACAGAAACGGCAAACATACCGGCTCCACCCATAAAGTTCATGCCAATAGCACCAGTTTTAGGCAAATTCTCAGAAACAAAGCCAAGCATGGTAGGCCAGAAATAACATACACCCATTCCAAATACTATGGCTCCAACAAATAACATATTACCCGTGGTATGGCCTAGCAGATAAAGACCCAATGCAGCCAAAATAGCTGAAATCAATAACACTCCTGCAGGAGAAAATTTGTGTACCACAGGTTCCGCAAATGCCCTGCCCAAAACCATTACACCGGTTTCAATGGTCAATAATAAAATGGCATTATCAGAAACATTTTTCAACAAAACGTCAATCCACTGACCTGTAAATAATTCTGTAATAGCGGTTCCAAACATCAAGACAATCATGAAGAGGAACAAAGGATTTAATACGGCTTTGTACATATCAGCTGTAGAAACCCCGCTGGCAACACGTTCTGTAACAGGAAAGCTTAATTTACTGAATAAGTAACCATAGAGAATAGTAGGTATGATCATTAGACCAACTTGAATTTGCCAGCTAATGCCCAACTTGCTCAAGAAATAAACAATGAGGGTACCAATCACAATTCCTCCGGGAAACCAAAGGTGAAAGTGGTTCAGTTTGGTGGTTTTGTTATCAGAATAAATGGTTGCTACTAGCGGATTACATGCAGCTTCAACAGTTCCATTAGCAATACCTATACATAAGGTAGAGATAAACAAACTCCAATAACCACCAGCAAAAATGGTGAGTAGGATTCCAATCAAGTGAAAACTAAATGCAACCAGCAATAGTTTTTTCATGCCAATAATATCTACAAAAATACCTCCAATGACTACGGCTAAGGGAAAACCCCAGAATGCGGTGGCGGCAATGGTTCCTAGTTCTTCGGCATTTAAATGAAACTCGGTACCAAGTTGACCAAGAATGCCTGCACGGATTCCAAAAGATAAAGAAGTTACCAATAAGGCCAGACAACTGGCAACAAATAATTGGCTACGCTGTGGGGTAGTTTGCATGTTGATAGAATTATGGAAAGCAATGTTTAGGAACTAAATGTAATTTTTTATTTTTAAAAATGGCTTGAATTCATCGGCAATCAAGCTATTTTTTTCGGTCATTTGGCTAAAACATTGCTTTGTGTCTGTTTGACACTATGTAAAAGTCAAAAAAACAGCTGCCTAGAACAAAAAAGTATCAAGCCCTTAACCTTTGTCAAAATATTCATCCATCACTGCTTTGCTTGTATTAAATTTGAAAGGAATTTTTTAAGCTATACCCGATTGCATCATTAATTATAATAAAGCTATATGAATCGTAAACTCAGAATGGGCATGATTGGAGGCGGTAAAGACGCTTTCATTGGAGCCATCCACCGTTTTGCCGCCAATATGGATGGATTAATTGAAGTGGCAGCTGGTGCATTGAGCATCAATCCAGAAGTTGCTGTTGAATCAGGCAAAATGCTATTCCTGCCTGCTGAAAGAACTTATTTAACCTTTCAGGAAATGATTGAGAAGGAGTCAGCCCTTCCTGCAGACAAGCGCATTGACTTTGTGACCATTGTAACACCCAATTTTGCGCATTTTGCCCCAGCCATGATGGCTTTGGAGCACGGTTTTCACGTAGTTATTGAAAAGCCTATTGCTTTTACCTTAGATGAAGCCCTACAACTCAAACAAAAAGTAGAAGAGACTGGTTTGATCCTTTGCCTCACCCATACTTATTCCGGATATCCATTGGTAAAACAAGCCAGGGCCATGGTGGCCGATGGGGTACTTGGTGCCATTCGCAAGGTTTGGGTTGAATATCCCCAAGGCTGGTTGAGTAAATTGTCTGAACGCGAGGGTAATGCCCAAGCAGCATGGAGAACAGATCCTAAGAAAAGCGGTAAGAGTGGTTGCATGGGCGATATAGGCACCCACGCAGCACACTTATCTGAATATATTACTGGCGCTCAGATTACCCATCTCTGTGCAGATTTGAATGCCATGGTACCCGGCCGTATGCTGGATGATGACGGCAATGTTTTGTTGAAATTTAGCAATGGCGCTCACGGAGTATTAATGGCTTCTCAGGTAGCTGCTGGTGAAGAGAATGCACTCAAGATTCGCGTTTACGGAGAGAAGGGTGGTATTGAATGGGCACAGCATGAACCCAATACCTTGTTGGTAAAATGGTTAGACGCTCCAACCCAAATCCTGCGCGCAGGGGGTAATTATGGAGACCGCTTGAGCAGTTATGCTACCATGAATTGCCGCACTCCGGGCGGACACCCAGAAGGATACTTAGAAGCATTTGCCAATATCTACCACAATTTTGCCAAAACCCTTTCTGCTAGAATAGACGGAACTGAACCCACCAAGGAAGAATTAGATTTTCCAGGCGTGGCCGATGGTATCAGGGGCATGGCATTTATAGACAATGTGGTGGCTTCTGCGCAATCAGATATTAAATGGACCGAATACAAGATCTAAACCAATTAATCAGTTCTTATGACCAATATTAAAGGACCCGGAATTTTTCTGGCCCAATTCATGGGAGATACAGCCCCATTTAATCAACTAGACACTATTTGTGCTTGGGCCAAGAGTTTGGGTTTTGTAGGTGTGCAAATTCCTAGTTGGGATCCAAGATGCATTGATTTACAAAAAGCAGCCGAAAGTAAAACCTATGCCGACGAGATCAAGGGCATAGTGAACGCAGCTGGTTTGGAAATCACAGAACTTAGTTCTCATTTGCAAGGACAGTTGGTAGCGGTAAATCCCGCTTATGACGCTTTGTTTGACGGATTTGCACCTGAGGCTGTTCGCAATAATCCAACCGCTAGAACCGCATGGGCGGTACAGCAATTGGAATATGCAGCCAAAGCATCACGCAACTTGGGTTTAGACGCACACGCTACTTTTAGCGGAGCTTTATTATGGCATACCGTGTATCCATGGCCACAAAGACCAGCAGGACTAGTAGAAACCGGATTTACAGAACTAGCCAATCGTTGGTTGCCCATCCTCAACAAATTTGACGAGGTTGGAGTAGACCTTTGCTATGAAATTCATCCAGGAGAAGACCTGCATGACGGGATTAGTTATGAAATGTTTTTGGAAAAAGTAGGCAACCACAAAAGGGCCAACCTACTCTATGATCCATCGCATTTTGTGCTACAAAGCCTAGACTATCTAGCTTATATAGATTACTATCATGAGCGCATTAAAATGTTCCATGTAAAAGACGCAGAGTTTAATCCAACGGGTAAACAAGGTGTTTACGGTGGCTACCAAAACTGGATAGACCGTGCAGGTAGGTTCCGTTCCTTGGGCGATGGTCAGGTAGATTTCAAATCTATCTTTAGCAAACTAGCTGCTTATAACTATAAGGGCTGGGCCGTCATGGAATGGGAATGCGCCATTAAGCACCCAGAAACCGGTGCAGCAGAGGGTTCTGTATTTATCAAAGACCATATTATTCGCGTTACCGAAAAAGCTTTTGACGATTTTGCCAATACCGGTTCTGACGAAGCATTTAATAAACGCATATTGGGAATTCAGTAATAACTTTAACCATTCATATTTAAAATTCAGAGCATTGAAAAAGTATTTAGTAGCATTGACTGCCATTGCATTTTTGGCAGCATGCGGAGGAAGCAGCACTCCAGAGAAAAAAGACAACCCAAGTGTTAGTGCAGAACCAGCAGCACCTGCGGCCAATGACATCAGCGCTAATCCTGACTACGAAAAGGGATTGACTTTGATTGCCAAATCTGACTGTTTAACTTGTCATAAAACCGATACCAAGAATATTGGACCGGCTTATAAAGACGTTGCAGCCAAATATGAAAACAATGAAGAGAACCTGACTTTATTAGCAGGAAAAATTATCAAAGGTGGTTCAGGTGTTTGGGGTCAAGTGCCTATGACACCACATCCTGCCATGACAGAAGAAGACGCCAAACAAATGGTGAAATATATTTTCTTACTACGCAAATAAACCAACATGCAAACATTGCTTTTAGCCAGTCTTGTTTCCCTTTCCCTACTTGTGGGCAATCCTGACAAACCAACAACACCGTCCAATCAAACTGAAAAGGGTTTCAAGTCACTCTTTGATGGCAAGACCACCAAAGGTTGGCATGTATACGGCAACAAATCAGGTGGAGAAGCCTGGAAGGTAACAGATGGTGTTATTCATCTAGATGCTGCATACAAAAAAGCCAATAAAGGCAGTGGCGGTGGAGACCTGATTACGGACGGCGCTTATGAAAATTTTCATTTGAAAATGGAATGGAAAATTTCTCCCAATGGTAATAGCGGGATCATTTTTTATGCGCAGGAAGACACATCCAAATACAAGGAATCTTGGTGGACTGGCCCTGAAATGCAGGTATTAGATAATGACGGCCATAGCGATGGTAAGATTATCAAACACCGTGCGGGCAATCTCTATGATTTAGTAGAAGGAAAAGAAGGCGTAGTTAAACCCGTTGGAGAATGGAACTTAGCAGAAGTAATTAGCAATAAAGGGAAACTGGAATTGCTATTAAACGGTGTAGTAGTTGTTTCAACCACCTACGGCGATGAAAACTGGAAGAACCTGATTGCAGGAAGCAAGTTTAAAACCAAACCAGATTTTGGCAAGTCATTTAAAGGACATATTGCTTTGCAAGACCATGGCAATGACGTCTATTTCCGCAATATTCGCATCAAGCAACTCTAAAACACTCAAACAACAACCAATACCAACAATTGCCATCCTCTAGGGGATGGCTTTTTTGTGCCCATGCATTTGCTTTATCTTAGCGCCATGGAAATTCAGCGTGATGAATACTATATGCAACAGGCGCTCAAAGAGGCACAGAAAGCTTACGATGCAGACGAAGTACCTGTTGGCGCTATAGTGGTACAAGATGGTAAGATCATTGCCAGAGGTCATAACCAAGTAGAATTGCTCAATGATGCTACAGCCCATGCAGAGATTCTGGCCATCACATCGGCCTTTGCCTTTATGGGAGCCAAGTATTTACCAGATGCCACCCTGTATGTAACCCTAGAGCCCTGTCTCATGTGCGCTGGTGCCCTTTATTGGAGTAAGATTGGCCGCGTTGTTTTTGGGGCTTATGATGTAAAAAATGGCTACCAACATATTACCAAGGAGCAATCTCCTTTTCATGTTAAAACTGAATTGGTGGGTGGGATTTTAGAAGCCGATTGCAGTTTTATCATCCAAAGTTTTTTTAGAGCCAAGCGATAAGCCCGTTTTCGAGATGGGAAAGAATTGAAATGTTCCGGGATTAATCAACTTTAAGGGAGTAAATTTGTTTTCACCTTTTATAAAAACCATCATTATATGTCATTTACACTAGCACCTTTACCGTACGCACACGAAGCTTTGGAACCACATATTGACACCCTTACCATGCAGATTCACCATGGCAAGCACCACCAAGCTTATGTAGATAATTTGAACAAAGCCGTTGCTGGCACAGCAAATGAAGGCAAGACCCTTGCTGAATTGGTAGCAGTAGCAGGTAGCATTAGCCCTGCAGTTAGAAACAATGGCGGTGGTCACTGGAACCATACTTTCTTCTGGGAAAGCTTGGCCCCTAATGCAGGTGGTGCACCAGCAGGCGCTTTGGGCGATGCTATTACCGCAGCCTTTGGTTCATTTGATGCTTTCAAAGAAAAATTTGCAGCAGCAGGTATGACTCGCTTTGGAAGCGGTTGGGCTTGGTTGATTGTAAAAGACGGCAAACTAGAAGTTTCTTCTACACCTAACCAAGACAATCCTTTAATGGATGTGGCTGAAGTTAAGGGTCAACCCATCTTGGGCGCTGATGTTTGGGAACACGCTTATTATTTGAAGTATCAAAACCGCAGAGCAGACTATCTAGCTGCTTTCTGGAATGTAGTGAATTGGACCAAGGTTGCAGAGCGTTTTGCAGCTGCTAAATAATCTACTAAAAGCAGATTGGTAAAACAACCAATCAAAGAAAATAGCTTAGTTTTAATCCCGCTTCGGCGGGATTATTTTTTAAAAAAATTCATCATGAAACAACTGACTTACAGCCTACTTGCATTAATCTTATTAGCTTCTTGTTCTTCTAGTATCAAACGCGTATATGTGTTGAGTAAGGGACCTGCAACAGTTGACGAAGCTGCAAAGACTATTAGTGCCAAAGACGGTACCGGTCATGAAGAAAAAGTGGTGAATTATACCGATGCTACTACCACCATTCAATTAGACGCCCCAGCTGGTAAAACTTCTGTAACCCTTACTGATAAAGGCTTGTATGTATTGAACGTAAAGAATGATACCATTATTGGCGCTTTGCAAAACTATACAGCACCCAAGTTGCAACAGAACTTATTGACACAGGAAGACTTGAAACTAAAGATTGATAGTTTACAACAATTAGTAGCTGGAAAAATTGTTTCAAAAGAAAAGAATTTCTTTATCCTACCCAACCAAGTAGTTAAGATTACTGACAATTTAGAAGCCATTATTGTTACTCCTTATCACCAAATGCGTTCTGCTGAAAAAGTAGACGGACAAGCACCAGAAGTATATCGCTTTTACAGCATTCGTGAAATCAGAGAAACCATTGGCAAATTAGAAGAATTGACCAAACCCACTACGGCTTCAGAACCTGCCAAAAAATAATCGAGTTAGGCTTTAAGGAATTTAAGTTTTCAATCTTTGCTTTAAAAAATCATTTTTAAAGGGGATATTCCAATGCATTAAGGAACTGGGTCATAGCCGTGTGGCCCACCTGGATGACATTTGGAGATTCTTCTAATAGCTAGCCTCCCTCCCTTCCAAATTCCATGTTTTTTTAGGGCTTCTGCCGCATATTGAGAACAGGTAGGTGTAAAGCGGCATTTAGGGCCCATGGCGGGCGATAAAACCCATTGGTAGAACCGAATCAATACCATAAAGGGAAAGATCAATAATTGCTTTAATAACGCCTTCATGCTCCTTCATTTGGTGTTGGTGATGAATTATCTAATGCCGTTTTAGTTCCAAATTGGTCTATTAGTTTTTGCATTAGGAACTGCATTTTCTCAGCAATCAATTTTGACTCAGGCAATTCTTTGCCAGTATAGATAAAAAACAATTGCCACTGACGGTCTTGGGGCAGCCCGTCTTGCAAAATATTTTTCTGTAAGCGATAAGATTCGCGCAGCAAACGCTTGATGCGGTTGCGGTCAACCGCTTTTTTAAAATTTCTAGAACTAGCCCCTACCCCCGCCATCAGGATCTCAGCATTAACAGGGCTATTGGTTTGATAAATCAATTTAAGCGGAAAGGCATTCAAGGATTTACCTGAAGCAAACAATTTTCCTAAGAGCTTGCGGCTCTTAAGCTTTTGGTTGCGTGGAAAAGTAAATGGCCCTTGATGCATTTGTCAAAATTAAAAAAGCCCCGTTCCGAATGAACGGAACAGGGCTAAATATTTTTACTACTTAGTAGTGGAATTATTTTAATCCTTTTTCGCTAGAAACAGAAAGTTTCTTACGACCTTTCGCTCTACGGCTAGCTAATACTTTGCGGCCGTTGGCAGACTCCATACGTTTGCGGAAACCGTGAACGGTTTTTCTGCGACGTTTGTGTGGTTGGAATGTACGTTTCATTTTATCGATTTTTTACTAACCCGGTAATATTGTTACGTTTCATGCCTGCAGTCACCATACTGCTGCTTGTGAAAGGACGGCAAAGGTAATGGTTGTGTTGGAAACTGGCAAAGGAATATCAAAAAAAGCCCTAAAAAAATGGGCAAAGCCTTTCATATGGCGGTTTTCAGCCCAAAAATCATGCTGTTTTGCCTTCAGACATGAATCTAAAAAGTCCAAATTACCCCTGTAAATCAACGTGTTGTGAAATAACTGCCTGACCAAAAAATAGACTAGCGTGTGCATCAAAATCTACCGCCGAATCTGTGGTACAAAAGCGAATCTGACCATTTTTGGAACATTTCTCAGCCATGCTCAAGTGTTTGTCCAGATAATCAGCCAAACTTTTTGCAACAATTTCACCCTGAGAAACAATGGTCATACTTGCTGGTGCAAAGGCTTTAATCTTGTTGAGCAATAAAGGATAATGGGTACATGCCAACAAAATGGTGTCAATTTTAGGAGACTGAGACAAAAGTTGGTTCAAATGTTTTTGGACAAAATAATCAGCTCCCGGTTCATTGGCTGCCCCGTTCTCTACCAAGGGCACCCACATGGGGCAGGCTTCTTGAAAAACTTGCATAGATGGAAAGAATTTCTGGATCTCTATGGGATAACTATTACTGATTACGGTTCCCTGGGTTCCTAAAATACCTAATTGACCGGTTGTTGAATAGTTGCCAATGATTTCTGTTGTTGGTCTAATGACACCTAATACGCGTTTAAATGGATCAATGCCTGGCAGATCCTTTTGTTGAATATTGCGCAAAGCTTTTGCCGATGCCGTATTACAGGCTAGGATCACCAATTCGCATCCTTGTTTGAAAAACCATTCTACGCATTCTAAAGTATACTGATACACCGTGTCAAAAGACCTTGGACCATAGGGTGCACGGGCATTATCTCCTAGATAGAGATAATCATACTGGGGCAATTGTGCTACAATTTCCTTTAGCACGGTAAGCCCCCCATAGCCACTGTCAAATACACCAATTGGTTTATGCTGCATACCCATTTGATTTGCTTACCCAAAAATAAGAACCCTGCCGCAAGGACAGGGTTCCAATATTAAAATTGCTAAGTTTTCTTGAATTACTTCTTAACAGGAGCTGCTGGTACTGGAGCACCTTGAGCTTTTAACTCGTCTAAGACTTCTTTAGGTAAGGTTAGTTTTAAGTCTAACGCTACTTTAATAGAAAGGTTATCGCCAATAGGAGACTTTAACAAAGCATCGCTACGGAAGATATGCGTGTATTTCTGCTCACGGATAATTTTTTCCAATGAAGCATAGATTTTTTGCTTGTAAGGAACCAACAGTTCTTCTTGTTTTTGTTGAACTGCTTGTTGTTGAAACTGCTGCCAATTCACCAATTGGTATTTTAATTGGTTAATTTCTTTTAAGGCTTGTTCACGAGCCCTAGCTGGCATGGTAGCACTGTCTTTCTTGAAAATGCTATCTCTGCGTTGAAATTCAACCACTTTGTATTCATAGTCAACTTGTAATGAATCCTTAGCGTAGCTCTGCAAAGCAGTGGTAACCTTGTCAATATCTGGCATCAAACCCAAAACGCTTTCTTCGTCAAAAGTGCCTATTTTGGTTTGTGCATTGGTGTTGCTGCTGAACATAAGGCTTCCAAGTACAGCCGCAAACACAAATAATACTTTCTTCATCTTTGAGAATTTATAATTGTTGGTTGTTTAAAATTTTATGCCCAATTCTTTCAGAACGTCATCGCTCTTGTCCAGCTTTGGGTCGGCAAATATAACGGTAATTCCTTCACTTTTATCTAGTACAAAATCATAGTTTCTGGCGGTAGCTAGTTTCTGAATGGCATTGTAAATCTTGTCTTGAATGGGTTTTACCAGTCTTTGGCGTTCTTTGAATAGGTCTCCCTCATAGCCAAAACGCTTTTTTTGTAATTCCCTTACCTCTTTTTCCCTGACAAAAAGCTCGTCTTCCCTTTTTTTCTTGAGTTCGTCCGTTAACATAAACTGCTCGGCCTCATAATTCTTATACATTTTGTCTAAGACTGCCTGACGGTCATCAATTTCCTTTTGCCATTGTTGGCTCACTGCCGCCAATTTCTTGTCAGCGTCTTTATACTCTGGAACCTTGTCCAGGATATACTTAGTGTCAATCACTGCATAGCGTTGCTGTGCTTGAGAAGCCCCTGCCAAGCAGAGAATCATAACCAAAGAGAGTACTAATTTTTTCATGATACTTGGTTTTTAGGTTTATTCCGGTTCAAAGCCCAGCATGAAAGTAAATCTTGCTGCATCTTTCAACGCGTTGTTTGGTGTAAACCTATCCAATCCTATGCCATAATCAAATCCAAGCAGACCGAACATGGGCAAAAAGAAGCGCATACCAATACCAACGGACCTTCTAAGCTGGAAAGGATTGTAATCTTTCATAGAATACCAACCATTGGCCGCTTCAAAAAAGCCCAAAGCGTAGATAGTACTACTTGGGTTTAAACTCAATGGATAGCGCAACTCCATGGTGTATTTATTGAATATGGTAAAGTACTGACGGGTACTTTGTTGGTCAGGGTTAATCTTAGGATTAGAACTGCTATACACAGGATATCCGCGGTGAGCAATGATATCATAACCCAAGAGCGCAAACTGGTTACTCAAACCGGCATCACCCACTTGGAATCTTTCAAAAGGAGATACTTGTAAGTCTTGGTTATACCTGCCCAAGAATCCCAATTTTACAGAAGTCCTAATTACAAACTGCTTGTTTTTCTCAGCACCACCTGGCTTACCCAAAGGAATAAACCATTCCCCGTTGAAACGCCATTTATGGTATTCAATCCACTCATAAGGATTGGTTGAATTAGCAATTTTATCACTAATCATGGTATAAGGTGGCGTAAACTGCACACTGGCCAAGAAGTTAGAACCACTTCTAGGGAATAGCGGCTGGTCAACAGATGAACGCTGTAAAGTCAATTTCATGTTCACGTTATGCGCATAACCGTTGTCAAAACCGGGTAGGTTTACTGGGTCAATGGCATAGTTGTTTAAATTATATCGCGTAAAGCTAACAGCAGTAGTTAAAGAGAAATAGTCATCAGGCCATTTCAACTGCTTAGCCAAAGCCACGGTTACGCCAGTGGTAGTAATAGAACTTTGGTTAGAATAGTTGGGGTCATACTGACCAGTAATGGGGTTATAAGTTTGTCCATACTTGGTATTATAAATACTAAAGGATAGGGCATTTCTTTTCTTACCACCAAACCAAGGCTCGGTAAAAGAGAAGTTATAAGAACGGAAGGCCTTACCATTACTTTGAATACGCAAACTTAGTTTTTGACCATCTCCCATGGGTAATGGATCCCAAGCAGACTTTTTCCAAATATTACGGATAGAGAAGTTATTAAAAGACACACCTAGTGTACCTGTTAAACCAATCACACCACCCCAACCGGCACTCAACTCCAACTGGTCGCTGGATTTTTCTTCTACGGTATAGTTAATATCTACCGTTCCGTCTTCTGGATTGGGAATGGGTTGAATATTAATTTTCTCTTGGTTAAAATAGTTCAACTGCGCAATCTCACGATTAGAACGCACCAAGTCAGTTCTGCTAAATTTCTCACCAGGAATGGTTCTCAATTCCCTTCTAATGACATACTCTTTGGTACGGTCATTTCCGGCAATACGAATATTCTTGATAGTAGCTTGAGGACCTTCTACAATTCTAATTTCAAAGTCAATGGTATCATTGTATACCGCCGTTTCTACAGGATCTGTACGGAAGAACAAGTAACCATCATCTTGGTACAGACCGCTAATATCTCCCCCTTCGGGCGATGCGTTCTTACCCAATTTTTTATCTAAGATCTCCATGTTATAAGTATCGCCCTTGCGGATACCCATAATAGAAGTTAAAACAGAATCACTGAATTTGGTATTACCCCTCCAAGTGATATTTCCAAAATAGTATTTTCTACCTTCTTGTAATTTGATGTCTACATTCAAATCACCTTTCTTGGTATGATATACGGTGTCTTGCAAGATTACCGCATCGCGATAGCCCAAGCTATTATAGTAATTCAGGATATTGTCTAAATCTGATTCAAATTTATTTTGATTGAATTTGGCAGAAGAGAACTTAATTCGAACATAAGGATCCAATACTTTTTTGGTACGGCTATAAGTGAGGTAGCCCTTTTCTTTTAAATAGTCGTCAAAAGTATAGTGCTTGGCTTCTACAATCATGCCCTTATCATAGGTTGGAAACAGGGTAAATCTTGATTGCTCATGCGTATCTTTTAATTGCTTTTTCAGCTTGCTTTCCTCTACATTGGCATTGCCTCCAAAATTGATATTGTTGATATGCACTTTAATACCCTTGTCAACAATAAAATTCAAAGTCAAGGTATTGTTTATACTAGAATCCTTGGTTTCTTGAATCTCTACTTTGGCGTCTTGGAAACCTTTTTCAGCGTAATATTTTTTAATGGCTTCTACCGCTGTAATCTTCATGTTCTCAGTTACCACACGGTTAGGCACTAATCCTGTTTTACCAGAGAGGTCTTCACTCTCCGTCTTGCGGGTATTTCTAAAATAAAATTTAGACAACCTAGGTCTTTCTGTTACTTCAATTTCTACCCAAATATTTTTCCCTTCTAATTTGGTCAAATAGATTTCAATATTGCTGAAATAGTTTTGACTCCAAAGTTTGGTAATGGCTTTGGCAAAATTATCTCCACCAGGAATTTTAATGTCATCACCCACGTTGATATTGGCAATAGAAATAAGCAAGTTCTCGTCAAAGAAACGGTTACCCACCACTTTCACGCCAGCCACTTTGTAATTCTTGGGTGCTTTTTGTTGGAAGATATTTACCAAATCTGCTTCAATAGAAGTAATGGTAGTATCTGTTGAACCTGTGGATGATTGAGACTGGGCCTTATTACCCAACAACAAAACAAGGAAAGCCAACACTAAATATTTGTACAATTTCTGCATCCGGTTCTTTTTGTGATATTCCAGTCTGAAAACAGGTTCCATGCTGCTTTCAGCGTTTTTCAAGGTTTTAAGTTGGGCAAATTAACGGGAATAATTAAAAGTGTTTGTTAAAACCCCCTTTATTAGCCAACTGTTTTGAATATAAAGTGTTTCAGACCAATTGGGCTTCCTCCTCAATCTGTTTATCTGTCTTCCCAAAACGGCGTTTCCTACCTTGGAAATCCAGTATGGCTTCTACCAGGTTTTCTTTCCTGAAATCGGGCCAACGAGTATTGGTAAAATAGAGTTCCGCATAAGCCAATTGGTATAATAAAAAATTACTAATGCGGTATTCTCCACTGGTTCTAATCATCAGTTCAGGGTCAGGAAACTCACTGGTAGCAAGGTATTGCTCCAATACTTCTTGATTAATCCCTTCTGCATGAATCTTTCCTGCTTCAACGTCTAGGCCAATTTGTTTTACAGCATTAACCAGTTCCCAACGGCTGCTATAACTCAGGGCTAGAATCACATTAAGACCGGTATTATGACTAGTCATATCCAATGCTTCGTGCAATTCACGATGTGCATCCTGAGGCAATAAACTCAAATCGCCAATCACGTGCAAGCGAATATTGTTTTTGTTTAGTACAGGCACTTCCTTGCGAATAGTGTCTACAAACAAAGACATTAGTCCTTCTACTTCTTTTTTGGGCCTATCCCAGTTTTCTGTACTAAAAGCATATAAAGTCAGGTATTCAATACCCAATTCTGCACAGCCTTCTACAATAATTCTTACAGACTCCACCCCATGGAAATGCCCATAGAGGCGCTCCTGGCCTTGCTCCTCTGCCCAACGTCCATTACCATCCATAATGATGGCAATATGCCTAGGCAGGCGATCAGTTTTTATTTTAGCAATGAGGTTGTCCAGCATGGTATTCCCTTCATTTAGGCTGCAAAATTAACAAAAAGGCTTGTGTTGACAGGATTTAATTGCAGAAAAAAGGGGACAATACCCTGATTAAGCAAGATTTTAACTGCTTAATTGCTTGGTTTAGGGCAACGATAGCTCTGAAGATTAAAGGAAAGACCCACTTGAAGGGTCAAATAAGCGTCTTTTTGAAGACTATTACCCCTTTGCCTACCCTTGGTTCCAATTGAAGTTCCAGTCTCATAACTCCTGTCTTGGAGTAAAAAAGCGGTAGAAGGTGATCCATCTGGTAGGGCTGGAAAAGCATCTGGGGCATAAGTAGTACTTACATCGTCTAAATAATCGGTTCTGGTAAAATGGTAAACCGCTTCTCCAAAAATATTCATCCTATCTGAAAGTGCATATTTGACACCAACTCCAAAAGGAATGGTGATGGCAATGGGATTATAGGGCAAACGGTCTGGATATAAACTACTGCCTTGGCCCTCTGTACCCAATGGTCTAAGCAAATGTTTCTCCCCATTTAAATAGGCATAGGGATCAAATGACATAACGCCCACACCAAGGCTGATATAGGGTGTATAGCGGTATTGGTCAAACCCTGGAATGAATTTGAAAAAGTTGAAATCGCCAGAAACACTGAGCTCCCAAACATTGCTATTAAAGCTCAGGTTGCGCTGTTTTTCTGTAGGGTTACTGCTATAAGTATCGGAATAACCCAAAAAGGCATAACCCCCTGTAACCCTTACCCCAATGTAATTGTTAAACTGTTTTCTAAAGAACAAACTACCCGAGAATTTGGGTCTATTGATCTGCATATTGGTGTTCAGGTCCCCAAAATAATGGCCTAGACCAACACCAAAGCCAATTTCACCTTGGTGCACATAGCTTTCCATGCTCTGCGATTTTGCAGTCAAGAAAGATAAAAACAGTAAAACAACAACTGCAATTCTGTTACGCATGTGACTATTGGATCTGGTTATTGTAAAATAGCACCAATTTTTTTGAACGTAAAAGTTAATTTCTTTTATCTAACCCCCAAGTAAGTTTGGTTCGGAGGGTAGAAAGGAAATTATTTTCATTTAATCGGGCCAAATTCACGTAAAAATTCTCTTTTCTTACCGCCAATTGAATGGTCTTGTTCACAATCTCTCTTCTGGCATCCAAAGCACAAATAAACTGATCGGCACGGCCTTCTACTTCAAATGAAATCACATTGGAATCAGGTACTACGATGGAACGCACGTTTAGGTTGTGTGGCGCCACTGGTGTTATCACAAAACTGCTAGACTCAGGGAAAACAATGGGTCCATTACAACTCATATTATAACCCGTTGAACCCGTTGGGGTAGAAACTATCAAACCATCGGCCCAGTAGGTGTTCAGGAATTCTCCGTTCAAATAAGTATGAATCTTTACCATGGGAGAAATATCCCTTTTGTGTATGGCAAATTCATTTAGGGCAAAGGGAATATCTCCAAACAGACCTTCATTTGAATCCAAGTGAATCAGGGTTCTTTTCTCAATCAGGAAAGTCCTATTAATCAACGCGTCTACTGCCAATGACAGTTCATTCCTACTGATGCTAGCCAAAAATCCCAATCGGCCAAAATTGATACCTAGTATGGGAATATTCTTTTGTTTAACCAAGGTAACGGCGTCTAACATGGTGCCATCGCCGCCCAGGCTAATCAAAATATCAATATCATTACTCAGGTCATCTGAATTATAAAAAGGCTTGAGTTTATCTTGAATGGGACCAGTAAAACTAAATTGCTCCAATAATTGGTGGAAGATCAATATGCTGGTTTCATGCCGCATCAATTCTTCTAACAATAATTGAATGGGATTCTCCTGCTCAAAATCCAAACCGCGGCTGTAGATGGCTACTTTCATTGCTGTAATTGAGTGGTTTCTAGGTCACTAGAAATCGTTTCTGCTTTGTAAATATAAGCCATACTTGCCTAGCTGGTTAAAGCTATATTCAATCTTAAACACAAAATCATAGATAGAAATAATGTCAAGTCCAAAACCATAAGTATGTAACACCTTGTTATTGAGCGTATTATCTATTTTTGGGTTGGTAATATGGGCATACCCAAGATCTGTATAAGCCTTTAAATAGAGCCTGAAGGGAATTTTATCATGGGTCTTGCTTTTAAAAGGGTTTCTTATGTCAAACCCTATCAATTTTTGGTGAATGGTGGTTTTGAGTATGCCGCCCTTCATGCCATCAACCACATTGTATTCCAAACCACGCATTTGCATGCTCCCATAACCCAATAATCGTTGGTCAGTAAAGGCGTTATTGACTGGAAATTTCATTTGAAGCAATCCCTCTAAATGTAAAAAAGACGTTTTAGCAAGTGGAAGCGCATACACTGCACGGGTATTGATCAGCCAAAGTTGGGTAGGTCCAAATCCCCCACGATGGTAGAGATTTCCCTCAAATAAAAAGCCATTGGTTGGGTAGGCATTGTAATCTGCATTATAGAATTTAAACCGATAGTTAAAGTCTATGTATTGGAATTGTTTTTCTTGGTTGACAAAATAATTAGGCGTTTTTTTAATGATGGTATCATCTACAGATTCATCAACATAGGCTATGCGAAAACTATGTCTTTGTTTTACGCCAGGGCGATAGGAATAAGTAAGATCTGCTCTAATTAATTTTCTCAAATAGCGGTCATCTAACCTGAAAAATTGTTGTTTATTATCCGATGTAGCATAATTCACTTCTCGCTGTGTGCTATACGCCAATCCTATATTGAATCCACTTCTTAATTTTTTATCAATAAAGGGCAAATCATATCTAAGTGTTACCTGTTGTGTGTAACCAGTAATCAACCAAATATCTAGGTTGTCATTTCTACCCGTAAAATTGTTTTGAATAAATTTGACCCCATAATTCACCCTTTCTAAACTTCTTTTTTGATCAACCCACCACTGGTTAAAATTTCTATCAATCAATTTGAAATAGGGAAGTGGAAATAAATACCAGCGCTCTTTTACAACTACTTGCATTTCAACCAAACTATCTGAAAGTATTGGCTGTACTTGTGCGTCAACAAATAAAGCGGTATTGATCAATTGTCGCTTAGCTAACAACAGTTCCCTTTCTAAATCATGCTTGGCAATACGGGTGCCTTCTTGAAAAGGTAATTCTCTCAAGATGATCATGGGTTTGGTGCGCTTATTGCCAACAATGGCAATCTGTTTTACCCTAATGGAATCAGTGGGGTTAGCATGAAATAAAACAGTATCAATTTTTATTTTCTTTACTAGCTCTAGATCTTGTGCTTGAAGATTACCCAAGAACAAAAGGCAGCTGACAAAAATAATAGCACCATGTAGCCCCTTGGGCACAAGAAATAAAAAATTATTGAAAGTAGACTGGCTAGACATTCAGATAAGCCAGAAGGTGGTTATAATTGTCTTTCAATTCATTGGTGTAAGATTCTTCACCAAAATAGTATCGCACCGCGTAATCATAACGCTGAAAAGTTGCAACAATAGCAGAAATTTCTATCTTATTTACTTTGAGTGTGATGATGATTAGCCCTGTTTCAGGTTCCGTAAATGTATTACACTGGGTAATCAAAGCGTCATTGGTTTCTACCAGACGGCTAATCTCTCCAAAACTGTAATTTCTTTTGGAAATCTCTAGCACAATTACACCGCCTTTTTCTTCATTGCCTACAAAACGAGACAATTGTTGAATAAGACTAGAGAGTGTAATCACACCCAATAATTCAGCTTGTTCATTGATGACTGGAACCAAGGAAAATTCTCTTTCCGCAGCCATTTTCAAAGCCACTAAAAAATGTTCTTCTCCTTTAATTGAAAGGTTGGCAAATTGATCCTGTATAGTTGCAATGGTTTGAAACTCGTCTACGTCTAGCAAATCAGATTTTGCTATCAGACCTACATAGTGTTCCTCGCTCAACACCGGTAAGTGTTGCACGTCATATTCATCCATTAACTGTAAGGCTAATGAAACCCTGTCTGTGAGGTGCAAAGAGGGGAATCCAGTATGCAGTATCTGTGAAGCTAACATGTGCCGTTTTCAATTGATACAACAAAAATCAAGCAAGGGTTGCTGCTGGCGCCTTCAATTTATCTAAGAATCCTTCTAAGATTTGATTGAATTCACCTGGTACTTCCATCATAGGTGCATGACCACATTTATCTATAAAATGCAGCTCTGAATTGGGAATCAATTTATTGAATTCCTGTCCAACAAATGGGGGTGTAATGCTGTCATTATTTCCCCAAATCAACAAAGTAGGTTGTTTAATCCCACTAATTTCTTCACCCAGATTATTACGGATAGCACTTTTGGCTAAGGAAATAATCTTGATGACTTTGATCCTATTATTGGTGATTTCAAAAACTTCGTCTACTAATTCTTTGGTGGCAGTAGCGGGATCATAGAAAGTAACTTGCGTCTTTTTCTTGATGTATTCATAGTCTCCACGTTTGGGATAACTATCGCCCATGCCATTTTCAAACAAGCCACTGCTTCCAGTGAGGATGAGTGATTTAATTTTTTCGGGTTGCTTAAGTACGTGTACCAATGCCACGTGTCCACCCAAGGAATTACCCAATAAATGAATATTGTTGTATCCTCTTAATTCAATGAACTTGTGTACGTGTTTTTGCAAACCACCTACTGTGGTATGAAAAATGTCTAATTCAAACAGAGGCAATAAGGGTACAATTACCTTGTACTTACCCCTAAAATGTTCCACCAAATCTGCAAAATTGCTCAGTGCACCAAAAAGCCCGTGTAACAGTAAAAGCGGCTCTCCCTCTCCCTCCTCTATAAATTTGAATTTATCCTGTTGTTTGATCTCGTAATCCATGTTATAATTTCTTATGCAAGCACGCTTGGTTTCTAATAACAGCACTGCCCTGGTTTAAAACGCTTTTTCTCTAACAATCGTATCTGCATCTGCAAAATACAGATTTTAAGCTAAAACAGGGCATTCATCAACTTTAACAATAGGTTATCTGCTTAGTTTTTGGCAATTCTTTCAAAAAACAGGGTCAATTCTTGAAAGCTATCCTTGAAAATGGGAATGATCTTTCCAAACCAGTGCATCATGGTAGGTGCAAGAGATTCCAAATATGGATAGGATTTTGATGCAGTAAGATCAACCGATGTTAATAGCTGCAACTGTTTGCCATAAAACAGCAGAATGCTAAATACAGTCAGGTACAAAAATCCATAGACCAAAATGCCTCCTACCGTATTTAACCATCCCAATAAGACCATTTCAAAAGCAGCTTTTACCAAGGCTGCACCCATTCGCACCAAGACCCAAACGCCCAGCATGATCAATAAAAAAGCCAAAAAGGGTAACCAACTTGCGGCAATATGGGTATAGTCTCCAAGGGTCTTGGCCAACATGGCACTTAATTTTAGTGCTGCAGCTAGGCCTATGAAAATGCCCAGAAAAGCAAAAACCGCTACAATCAGGCCTTTATTAAACCCTTTGTAAATGGCCAATGCCAATAGGACTAGGCAAATCACATCTATGCTACCCATATTGTTGCAATTATCCCAAAAGGGTTTTCACTGCTGCAGAAATGGCTTTACCCTCGGCCTTGCCTGCCAATTGTTTGCTTGCAACACCCATTACCTTACCCATGTCTTTTGCACCAGCTGCACCTGTCTCAGCAATAATGGCTTTTAAAGCAGCTTCTAATTCTTCTGCACTCATTTGTTGGGGTAGGAATTTTTCAATCACTGCAATCTCTTCAGATTCCTTAGCTGCTAAGTCTGGTCTATTCTGTGTTTGATAAATTTCTAGTGAGTCTTTTCTAGACTTAACCAGTTTTTGCAACAATTTTATTTCTGTATCAGCATTAATTTCTCCGTTGGCTCCTGGCTCAGTTTTGGCCTTGATAATCTCAGCTTTTATGGCCCTCAAACCACGCAAAAGCGGTTCGTTCTTAGACTTCATGGCATCTTTCATCTGGTCCATTACCTGTGTTTCTAAACTCATATTCGCTGTTTTATTTGTTCTCTTTTAATTGAATGTCTCTGAATTTTTTATAAAAGTCCTTGGCATAGGCTTTCATTTCTGCTACCAATTCAGTTTGTTGGGTAGCACGCTGAAAAGTATCGGCCATACCCATAAAAGTTTGGTAATAAAAATCGGCCATCTCGTCTACCATCATGTCTTTGGTCCAAAGGTCAATCCTAAGGGCAGACTTGTCTTGGGCGTCCCAAAAAGCCACCATCATAGACTTGGCGGGTTGCATGGCATCGGCGGTAGAATCAGAAGCTGACCAATTGATCTGATCAGGAACTTTGTTTTCATCTAAATGAATATCAATGGAAATGGTTGATTTGTGCATATTGCTATTTTTAAATACTGGCGCAAAACTACGTTTTCTGTTGCAAGTAGTTTATTTGGCTATGGCAAGGATCTTTTCCCAAACCTTTTCAGCAGTCTGGTCCCAACTAAATGCATCGGCCCTGGCCAAACCTTTTTCTATTTGAAAATTGCGGAGTTTTTCATCTTTATAGAGCAGGAGCATTTGTTGGGCAATGGCATCGGGATCATTGGGGTCAGCATACAAAGCCGCATCAGCACCTACTTCTGGCATGCTGCTGGTATTACTGGTAATTACGGGCACACCAGACTGCATGGCTTCTAGAATGGGCATACCAAATCCTTCAAAAAAACTAGGATAGACCAAGGCGTATGCCGATGCCGTAACCCTAGTTAATTGTGCTTCATCTAAAGGGCCTAATAAAACCAAATCATCCCGGTATTTATAGGTCTTAATTTTTTCTAACAAGTCTTCATATTGCCAGGCCATTCTACCGGCCACCAATAATTTCATATTACTTTTCTGCCATTTTTTAAACAGCGAAAAAGCTTTTAATAAATTGAGCAAATTTTTCCTGGGGTGAACACCACCAACAAATAAAAAATACTCTCTACCATCAGAAAAACTATCCTTTGCCTGTGATTTATCTTCCCAACTAATTGGCTGAAAATCCTTACGGGCAGCGGGATACACGGTACTAACCTTAGGAGCTGCTTTTGGAAAATGCTTGTTCAGATCCTGCTTAGAAAATTCCGATACGGTTAGAATACTGGCCGCTTTTTTAATAAATCCTGGGGTGAATAATTTATAGTACCAGTACTGGTGCCAAGCAATGAATTTTGGATAGTGCAGATAAGCCAGATCATGGATCATTAATAATTGTGGAATGCTGCTACTGGTACTGCAAAAACCATAGGGATTTACCCAAACATCCGGTTTGTATTTGCTAAGCGCAGCAGGTGCGGCAATATTATACCAATAAAAAAAACTGGCGGGATGTCTGGCTGCTGGACCCACCACAATGGGTGTACAATTAGGCGCAAACAGAAAACTTTCATCATAAGGGCGGTCAAAAACTAGGAGAAATTCGTGCTCAGGATATTTGTTTGCTAAGCGGCTAAAAACCTCTTGCACAAACCATCCATAGCCTTCCATTTTACCCTTTTGAAGAAATATTGCATTTACTGCTATAAGCATGGAGCAAAGCTAGGCTTTGCTAATTCAAAAGTCAAAATTCAAAAGTCAAAAAATATAGAAGTAGTGTTAGAAAAAAATAAGATTAAAAGCAAAATATATAAAGGATTGCTTACAAGGTATTTTTCCTCCTCTCTTCACTCTTCACTCTTATCTCTTCACTTTCTTCCTCCTCTCTTCACTCTTCACTCTTATCTCTTCACTTTCTTCCTCCTCTCTTCACTCTTCACTCTTATCTCTTCACTTTCCTCCCCTCTCTTCACTCTTCACTCTTATCTTTTCACTTAATAATCATAGAACCCCTTCCCACTCTTCTTACCCAGCTGCCCATTAGCAACTTTCTGAGCTTGAATGGGCGATGGTTTGAGCCGCTCGGGTTTACCCAACGCATCATAGACAATTTGACTAACGCCATAATTGATATCCATACCAATTAAGTCCATGAGTTGAAAGGGACCCATTTTAAAGCCAGTTGCAGTTAAGATTTTGTCTATGCTAGCTGGGTCAAGTTCCTCCCCATTTTCCTCTGCCGAAGCCATCATCCACATGGATTCTAAATAATAGTGCCTGGCTACCCTATTTACAATAAAACCTGGCGCGTCTTTGCAAACCACGGCGGTCTTACCCATTTTCTGACAAATGGCTTGAAGCAGTGTCATCACTTTTTCATTGGTATCATCTCCCTGAACCAGCTCCACCAATTTCATCACCGGTGCGGGATTGAAAAAATGCATGCCCACAAACCTAGAAGGGTGCTCCAAGTGTTGGGCTATTTGATTTATAGAAATAGAGGAAGTATTACTGGCTAAAATGGTATTGATGGGGTTGAGCTCTTCCAAAGAACGGAACAGGTCTGTCTTAGCAACCAATTTTTCAATAATGGCTTCAATGATCAAATCTGCCTGACAATCTTGTAATTTATCCGTGAACCGAATCTGGGACTGAAAACGCTCAAGGTCTTCTTGGTTAATTTTCCCTTTAGCCAAGAGGGCATTCCAGCTAGCCCAAATATTGGACTGGGCTTTTTCCAAAACAACGTCATTCAAATCAAATAGGATGGATTGAAAACCAGCCTGTGCTGCCACCATAGCAATACCAGACCCCATGGTTCCGGCTCCACAAATACAGATGGTCTTAACTTGGTGCATATCCCTTTTTTACAAAGCTAGCATTTCAATAGCTTTCCCCAGTAAAAGCCTTCTTTTCCACCATGCACCCAAGCCTGTTACAGTGGCGGGATACTTGTGTTACTTTTATGGCATGGCAGGACCTTTGCAACAATTAGATTTATTTGGATTTCCTATAGAAACAGCCGCTCCAAAGGCCAAAAAGGAACGCGTTGTTGCCAAACCCGCTGCTCCCAAACCACCAGTTGAAGTATTGCAGGTACCAGTGGCAGAACCAGCCATGGTCTACGAAAACCAAAATATTGGGGTTAGGATCAAGGTTAAAAAAATAGCTGAGCCCAAAGAATCCATTGTTCTAGAAGAAAAGAAAAGCAGCAAACGCGGCAGAAAATCTTTTCGTGAAATGGATACGGAATTGGACCTGATTGATGTTCCGGAAGAAAGCATTTTGGCTCAGAAACTCTATTATAGTATTAGCGAAGTTGCCGGCTGGTTTAAGGTAAACACTTCTTTGTTGCGCTACTGGGAAAATGAATTTGACATTTTACAACCCAGAAAAACCAGAAAGGGAGACCGTTTATTCCGTGTAGAAGACATTAAGAATTTACAACTGATTTATTTTCTGCTACGCCAAAGAAAATTCTCAATTGAAGGAGCCAAGAATTATCTAAAAAACAATAAGGCCCAGGCCGATACCCAGTCGCAACTGGTGCAAACCCTGAATAAGTTCAAAGGATTCCTCTTAGAATTGAAATCTAACCTGGCTTCATGATACGCGCGCTCTTCTTTGCTTTGTTTTGTGTAACAATCTATTCTTGCGCTACTAGCAAAATAAGTTCCAAACCCAATTATCAGGTCTTTACTGATACCAATGGTAGCAAGGCTTTAAAAGGCATTATCAATAGAAGCATATTATTGAATGATTCCAGTTTTCAATGGTTTATAGAAAATGGCAAATACGGCGAGGCAACTGCCAGTGCTGTAGCTGCTTTTAAAAAAAATGGCTCAAAAATTACGCTCCTTGTATTCTGTGGTACCTGGTGTCATGATTCACAAAACCTGCTTCCCAAGTTTTATAGGTTAATGGACAAAGCAGGATTTCCTGAATCAAAAATTGTCTTAGTTGCGGTTGATACAAGAAAAATGGCTGTTCAGCAACTACATGAAAAATTTCATTTAAAAACTGTACCAACATTTGTTGTTTTGGTAAATGGAAAGGAAGTTGGCAGAGTAGAAGAGTATGGCAAGACCGGTTATATGGAAAAGGAATTGGGAGAAATAGTTGCTGCCTTATAATAAAAACTAGTCTTATTCCGCTGTATGGTTCTTGACAACCACTTCTGTGCTTTGTGCCGCTAATTCTATTTTGTGTTGTTCCAATAATTCCAAGATATTCAAGTTAACCTGCTCCCTGGTTTCATTAAAATCATCTATGTTCTGCTCCATACTGGTAAAGTATTCCAGACTAATCTGGTGTACCGTTTTACCTGTATCGGCAAAAAACAAAGTATAGGTTTCAATGTCTGGATGATTCTGCAAAGCGCTACGTAAGTCTTTCATCCAAGCCTTTGTTTGACTAGCAGTGGTGAGCAAACTCAATTCTAATTTCAACTCAACCTTGCGTTGAGAGCGCAGAGAAATATTATCAATAATACTGTCAACCATTTGTTTGTTGGGTACGGAGATCAAGGTTTTTTCAAGTGTTCGAATGCGTGTGCTGCGTAACCCAATTTTCTCAATATTTCCTTGAAAATTGCTGCCTTTGACCAAGTCACCTGTAACAAAGGGTTTGTCAAAGAAAATGATAAAAGAAGCAATTAGGTTTTCCATGCTTTCCCGCATGGCCAGTGCAATAGCAGCTCCCACAATACTCAAACCAGTCAGCAGGTTGCTCACGTCTTTGTTAAAAGAAAAATGGAAGATCATCAAGAACCCAATGATCACCAAGAGTACTTTGAAAAAGTCTTTGAAAAAAACAATCAATTGGTTATCACTCTGGTCCTGCGTTTGGTTGGCTTTGTCTTCTAGAATGAGCGCAATAAATTCAATGACGCGAATACAGAGCCAGATAAACAAAATAATCATGGCACCATTGGCTATAGATTCTAGCAGTTGCCTTAGTGTTATATGATAGATTTTAACTTCAAAAGCCTTGGGATAATTGAGCTGATCAATGGCAATCAAAGAAATGACTACCACCAAAAACATGTCTAGTGGTTGCACCACCAAATCAAAAAAAGATTGTTTTCTAATTTTCTTTCCCGCTTTACCCACCATCTTATAAAGCAGGCTGGCAAAATATTTAGAGATCAAACGCTTGCAAACAATGGCCAATACTATAATAGCTATGACCATTAAATAGCTTTCAATGCTATTGTTGAGTAATATAGTTTGTAAGATCTTTTCCATAACTAACTATTATTCCCACTTGTGTAGGTTCAAGTTTTGCCCGTCAAAACTTGCATAGGTGAAATTTCTAATCCAATCACCAAGATTTAGGTAATAAGCACCGCCGTCTAAAGCAAGTTTAATGGGATAGTGTCGGTGTCCAAAAATAAAATAGTCCACCTTGTCTTTTTTCAAATAGTCTTTAGAAAAAATGATCAACCACTCATTTTCTTCGCCTAAGAAATTAGCATCGGCATCACCTGTTTTTTCTCGGCTTTTGCGGCTAAAAAAATTGGCCAAGCCAATGGCCCAATTGGGGTGTAAGAGATTCCCAAACAACCACTGACAAACGGGGCTCCTAAATATTTTCTTAATAAACTTAAATCCGTGATCGCCTGGTCCAAGACCATCGCCATGGCCAATAAAAAAACGTTTGCCCGCGCGTTCTATGACTTCAGGTTCAAAGTATATTGGAATATTGAATTCTTCTTTAAAATAGCCACGCATCCACATGTCGTGGTTGCCAACAAACACATGCATGGGAATCCCGCTATCTGAGAGTTCTGCTAGTTTGCCAAATAATCTGGTAAAGCCTTTTGGAACCACGGTTTTGTATTCAAACCAAAAGTCAAAAATATCTCCTACAATAAAAATCTCTGCTGCTTTGTCTTTGATGGAATCCAAGAATGCCACAAGTTTTTTTTCTCTGATCAAACTTTGCGCATGATTGGGAGCACCCAAGTGAAAATCGGACAAAAAATAAATCTGTTTCTCTGGGTTAATGTCCATCTTATTTTTTTTGTTGCTGTTGGTGCAAATATTCCAACACATCGCCACTGGCAATAATGGGTTTGTTTTGCACAGGACTATTGAACCAATAGATCCAAGCAGTAGTATTGCCCTTCTCCGTAAATACTTCTACCAAGTCTCTTCTAAAAGAGATGGGTGAGTCTTCTGGGGATTCATTGATACCCTCATATTCATCTAATTGCTCCAAGGCCCAACCAAATTCATCTTCCTCTTTTATGGCGTATAATTCTCCAATAATAAAATGGTCATCTGTGGTTGGAAGCGCTGCTGGGTATTCCCCCATATCAAACAATAATCCTCGCACTTTGGCGGGTGCAAACAATTGAAAATAACGGCTAATATATTCATAAGCCGAGGAGTTGAATCCGCTGCGTAGGGATCCATAAACAAAAATCTGATGAACGGTGGTTTGGTTCATAGGTTAAAGATACTGCTAACAGTTTATTGCCTGTCTAGTAAAAAGCAAAAAACTTCTTTGGGACCATGTACACCCACTACCAATGTCTTTTCAATATCGGCGGTACGGCTGGGGCCCGATGCTAGGGTAATTAATGAGGGTAGATTTAACCTGTAACGGTCAATTAAACCATTGATGCCATCAGCTATATCATAGACCAATTGATCCGTATAAGCTACGCAAATGTGAACTGGCGCGTAAACACTCACGGTTCTGCCACTGGCCTGTCCACTACTGAGTAACAAAGAACCAGTTCTGGCAACCAACTGCTCGCAATAGGTAATAGAAGCATCGCAGGAAGCAAGGTCGGTGGCATCAGTATTGGTAAAACCTTTTTCTGTAAGAATGGTTTTTAATTCCGGTTCTATGCAATAGACTTTTGACCATTTGCGCTGAGTAGACAGTGTATTTAATTGAACAGCCAATTCTGCTTCATTGGCGCAATAAGAAAACCTACCCTGTAATTGGGTAAAATTTTCAGCAAAAATGATTTCTAAATCCTGATCTGCGGGTTGAAACAAAAACTCGTTTCCTTCTGAGGCAGGAAAGGGAACAGGCACTGGTTTTTTCAGTGCCTGTTTGATCCTGTTTAATATATTCTCTCTAGCGTTATCGGCCATAATCCACTAATTAGCTAATGGGTGCAATAGGTTCTTCATCTATACCAATAATGGGTATGATGGGCAACTCTCCTGGTGTTGGAGGAATGGGCACTTCTAAGATTTTCTTTTCTTCAAAAGGCCTTTTTCCAATCAATTCTTCTACATCAGATTTGTGCAAGACTTCTTTGTCTAATAATTCTTTAGCCAAGAGTTCTACTTCAGCCCTACGCTCAGTAAGCAAGGCAATAGTGCGTTGATACGCTTCACTTACCAGTTTACGAACCTCGTCATCAATCATCTTTCCAGTTTCCTCGCTAAAGGGCTTGGTAAAGGTATTTTCTTGAGAAGGATCATAGAAACTGATATTACCAATCTTGTCATTCATACCATAAGTGGTAATCATGGAATAAGCCATTTTGGTAATCTGCTGCAAGTCATTAGAAGCACCAGTAGAAATTTTACCAAAGAAGATTTCTTCTGCAGCCCTTCCACCCAAGGTCATACACAATTGGTCAATCAATTGCTCGGTAGTATAAAGGTATTGTTCCTTAGGGGTGTATTGGGCATATCCCAATGCAGCGGTTCCTCTTGGTACAATAGTTACTTTTAACAAAGGATAAGCGTGCTCCAAGAACCAGCCACAAATAGCGTGTCCAGCTTCGTGATAAGCAATCACTGCTTTCTCGTCTGGAGAAATAATCTTGTTCTTTTTCTCTAGTCCACCTATCACACGGTCAATGGCGTCTTGGAAATCACTCATGTCTACGGCCAACTTGTCTTTTCTAGCAGCAATCAATGCGGCTTCATTACATACGTTGGCAATATCGGCGCCAGCAAAACCTGGGGTCTGCTCGGCCAGTTTATGAATATCAAGTGTTTCAGAAATTTTAATGGCCATCAAATGCACTTTGAAAATGGCTTCTCTACCTACCACGTCTGGGCGGTCAATAGAAATCTGACGGTCAAAACGGCCTGGACGCAAAAGAGCGGAATCCAAAACGTCTGGACGGTTGGTAGCTGCAAGGATAATGATGCCAGTGTCTCCACCAAATCCATCCATTTCAACCAACAATTGGTTCAAAGTATTTTCACGCTCGTCATTGCTCATCATAGCATTTCTGCCACGTGCTCTACCAATAGCGTCAATTTCATCAATGAAAATGATACAAGGTGCTTTTTCACGGGCTTGCTTAAACAAGTCACGAACACGGCTAGCACCCACACCTACAAACATCTCCACAAAATCACTACCACTTAAGCTAAAGAAAGGCACTTGTGCTTCTCCGGCCATGGCTTTTGCCAATAAGGTTTTACCAGTACCGGGAGGTCCAATTAGCAATGCTCCTTTTGGAATCTTACCACCTAGGGAAGTATATTTCTTGGGATTTTTTAAGAAGTCTACAATCTCCATCACTTCTACCTTGGCTTCATCCAAACCAGCTACATCAGAGAAAGTGATATTTACTTTAGCACCTTTGTCAAACAAAGTAGCTTTTGATTTTCCAATATTGAAAATACCACCTGGTCCACCACCACCTGATGGTCCACCCATTTTGCGCATGAGCAATACCCAAGCAGCAATGATGATCACCAATGAGAAGATGGTATTTGCAATAGGACCAAACCATTCACCCTCGTCATTGGTAACAGCGTTTACTTGTTTTATTTCTGGATGTTCCGCGTAAAACTTATCCATTCTACCATTAAAGGTTTCCCAATCAGTAACGTTAAACTCAAACAAAGCCACCCCATCAAACTTTTTCTTGTCCAATGGCTTCTTGCTAAATTTCTGTGTGTAGAAGGCTTTAGAAAGACTGTCTTTGTAAATAAAAACCCTAACCGCATTTTTATTTCTAATTAGGTCAAGTTTTTGAACATCGCCCTTGGCCAACATTTCCTGTTTGAATTCCAGTTCATTGGTTTTAGTAATGTCTGGGGTAAAATTCCAGAGATTAGAAGTGATTAAAACCACCGCAATGATTCCGTAAATCCAATAGATATTGAATTTTGGTCCCTTGCGTGGGCTGTCGCCCTTATCGTTCTGAATGTTAAATTTTGGACTCTTATTTTCCTGTGACATATCTTGATTTCCCTCTGGTAATTAATAATGATCTATAATTGCTTGATACTATTCGTTGTCATTGTGTAGTTGTGCCGCTGCGTCACTCCACATTTCTTCCAATTTATAAAATTTACGGGCTTCAGGGTGCATTACGTGTACAACAATGTTCACATAATCAATTAGTGCCCATTGTCCAGTGGTTCTACCCTCGTGTTTATAGGGTAATTCGCCGCAGGCCAAACGCACTTGCTCTTCTATAAAATCGCTGATGGCTTTTACCTGTGTGGTAGAAGCAGCTTGGCATATCACAAAGAAATCAGCAGAAGCCTCTTCAATTTTTCTTAGGTCCAAACTGATCAGGTCTTCCCCTTTCTTGTCTTGGATGGCTTTGACAATGGTTTTGAAAATCTTTGAATTTCGGGTAAGCCGGCTACCGGTGGGTTTTGTTCGGCTATTAGATAGAGAAAGCGTTGCCAATAATTGTGTATGTTTAATAGTGATTTTATCTTGAGAACCCCCAGTTTACCTCAGTTGCTTTAAACCCTTGGTTAACCTTGGAGTACTACCTTTGTCAAAAATAGTAATTCTTTGTTACCTATAAATGCTAAAACTCCCATTGGTCACCCATTTTTGGTATTAGCTCAAGTAGATAGTACCAACATCTATGCCATTGACAAGGTTCAGGCTAATTTGGCTGCTCATGGAGCGGCTTTCTTTGCCCATCACCAAATCAAGGGTAAGGGTCAAATGGGTAAACAATGGAAAGACGATTCAGGTTCAAACATATTGTTATCAGTTGTTCTAAACACCCAATTTTTTTTAATTAGCCAACAATTTGCCATCAGTATCATGACTGCGCTGGCATGTTATGACTTTTTTAGTAAATATGCTGGGGAAGAAACTACCATAAAATGGCCCAATGATTTGTATTGGCGTGACAGAAAGGCAGGGGGAATTTTAATAGAAAACCACCTTAAAGGCAGTATCTGGCAGTATTCCGTTTTGGGAATAGGCATTAATATTAACCAAACCAGCTTTGACCCTTCCTTGCAAAATCCAGTTTCTTTAAAACAAATCACCGGAAAAACTTTTGATCCAGAAGAACTAGCCAAGCAACTTTGCCAATCTTTGGAAAACAGATTCCAAGAATTGGAAAATGGGGGCATGCAAGCACAGTTGGAAGCATATAACCGCATTTTGTACAAAAGAGGTGAACGAGTTAGCTTAAAAAAAGAGACAATTTTGTTTCAACCCATCATCAAAGAAGTCAGGGCCAATGGCCGATTAGTAGTGGACAATGGCATAGAAGAAGACTATGACCTTGGTCAATTGGTATGGGTAATTCCCAATTGAAAACGGAACTAATTCCATCAATTCTTGCATGAATCGGAACTCCCTACCCTTTGATTGCCCTGATTGACCGTAATTTGCAACTCAAATAGAAGTAATGTCTGACATCCGATTAACCCAATATTCCCATGGCGGTGGCTGTGGATGCAAAATCTCTCCCGCTGTACTGAGCAATATTTTAAAGACTTCGGTGATTGCGCCAGATTACCCCTCCCTCTTGGTGGGTAATGCCAGCAATGATGACGCAGCAGCTTATGACTTGGGAAACGGAACCGCCCTGATTAGTACCACGGATTTTTTTATGCCCATTGTGGATGATGCTTATGCTTTTGGACAAATAGCATCTGCCAATAGCATTTCTGATGTCTATGCCATGGGAGGAAAACCCCTAATGGCCATTGCCATACTGGGATGGCCCGTGGAAAAACTACCCGCAGAATTGGCCCAACGCGTATTGGAAGGAGCGCGCAGCATTTGCTTGGAAGCAGGAATTCCATTAGCCGGTGGGCATAGTATTGATAGCCCCGAACCCATTTTTGGTTTGGCGGTAACTGGATTAGTAGACCTACCTAATCTCAAAAGAAATAATACTGCTCAGGAAGGCGATTTACTCTTTTTAACCAAGGCCATTGGTGTGGGTATTCTAGCTACGGCTTCTAAAAGAGAGAAAATCAGTGCCGAACACTTGGAACAATTAATCAAACAACTAACCACTTTAAATAAAGCGGGCGAAGCATTGGGTAAGATTCCAGGAGTGCACGCCATGACCGATGTAACTGGTTTTGGTCTGATTGGCCACTTGATGGAAATGGCTCAGGGCAGTGGTCTTGGGGCAGAACTTGATTATACCAAGACCCCTATTTTGGAATCGGCAAGGGTGTACCAACAACAAAAAATTGGACCCGATGCTACATTCCGCAATTGGAATAGTTATAGCAGTCAGGTAGGTTTTGGCCCTGGCGTAAATGTGATGGAAGCTTTTCATTTATTACCGGACCCACAGACCAATGGAGGTTTGCTCATAGCCGCAGCACCTGCTGCTGTTGCAGAAGTACAAGCTGTGTTGGAATCCTTTGGACTAGGTGCATTTGCCCAACCCATTGGTAGATTAACTGCTGCGGGAGAAAAAACTATTCAAGTAATCTAAAGCTAGAAAATCATATTGCCCTTGTTCTTGATCTGTTCATTGGTAAGTTCTACCACCAATTGCACACCTGCAATACTGTTCACAGTTTGACGAATAAACTGGCATTTTTCATCGTCCACAAAATCGCCCTTCATGAGCCAGAGATAATCAATATGCCTAAACTCAGGTAATAGATATTCACCGTCAAATTGGTTGTGGTAGAGATAGTGCTCTAAAAAACTATTGGCTTCTGAAGACTGATACACCGAGAAATAATAGTTGCGATCTTTTTTGCGCACATGTATATCAATCTCCGTATTTAACCTAAACTGATAGCCCAATAAACCATTGAGTTGTAGACAGAGTTGATAACTTTTCAAGGGTGCCATAATGCCCAGCAGACGCGTGTCTTCAAAGAAATCTTCATTGATTTCATCCATGTTTAACCGCAGTTTCTGCACTTGACTCATAACCTAGAATTGTACCTCAAATGTTTTTTCTTCTGTACCTCTTTTGATTTTCAAACTTGTTTTGTCTCCTTTTTTGAATTTGCCCAAAGAAGTCATATAACTATTTACGTCTACAAATTTAAACTCACCTAGTTGCAAAAGCACGTCACCTGCTTGCAAGCCCAATTTCTCTGCCAACTTACCGGGGCTCACTCCGTCAATACGCATACCTGTTCCGCTAAAACCATAATCAGGAATTACGCCCAAGCTTACACTAAAACTGCGTTTGCCAGCTTGTTGCTCTCTGGTTTTGGTGAATGCCAATTTACCCTTGTCATCCATATAAACGATTAATTGGTAGATAGATTGCACAATTTGACGCTCTGCTTCATAATTGATTTTATCCCAATCATCGGTGGCTTTGTGATAATCAGGGTGGCTGCCTGTAAAATAGAATAATACCGGAATGTCTTTTCTATAAAAACTAGCGTGGTCACTAGGACCGCTACCTGCACTGTCTAGTTTGATCATCAAATTGGCGTTGGGGTTGGCGGTAAAATAAGCCCCCCATGCAGGTGAAGTGCCATATCCACCAATGGTCAATTTGTGAGCAGTATCATATCTACCCACCATATCCATGTTTAGCATATAGTTGGGCGTGATAGCAGTTGTAGGATTGTCTAACCAATACTTGCTACCAAATAGCCCCAATTCCTCTGCAGAGAAATGGATAATCAAATAGTTGTTGTTCTTTGGCGCTGATTTTTTGAGCAATCTGGCCAATTCTAATAAAGCCGCAGTTCCACTGGCATTGTCATCCGCTCCATTGTGGATGATATGACCCGTGTCTAAGGCATTCTTGTCTTCATTATAACCCAAGTGGTCATAGTGCGCACCAAGAATTACAGTATTGGCCTCATTATTATTGATAAAACCCACCACATTGGTAGCATTGCGTTTACGCTCACTAATAGCAATTTTCAAACTCAAATTAAAGCTGGCAGAATTGTCTGAAAAATGATCCTTAATCCCGGTCTTAGTAATATAGATTACGGGAATGGGCAGCTCAGCAGTTTTGTCATTTTTATTAAACTGCACATTGTCTGTGATGCTAGAACTATTATAGAGAAATAAAGCAGTAGCGCCCTTGCCTGCTACCGCGATGGCGTCTTTTTGAATGGCCTGATCTATGTCAAAATGGGGATTGGTTTTGTTTTCTTCTAACAACTCTTTTAAATCTTTGAACCAAGGTTGACCACGTTCGTTCAAAGCTATAGCTGGAATACCTTTCAGGGCTTTCTGTGCGCTATTGGCCAAAGGGAAAAAATCTGTGTTTAGGTCTAGTGCTTTGTCATTTACTACCAAAGAACTGCTGGGGTCAATTTGCTTGCCTTCATTAATTTCAAATATTTGCAAGTACCCTTCTTTGCCCTTGGGCTCCAGACCCATTTGGGTATATTGTTGAACTAGGTATTGTTGGGCCAATTGTTCTCCCTTGGTACCCGTTCTTCTGCCTTCTAATGCATCATCGGCCAAGTACTGTACGTGCTGTTTTAAATTGGTCATGATTTCCATGGCCGCTTTTTCTTCAGCTAGACGTTTTTTCTTTTTACTTTGGGCATTGGCAAGCGTTGTAAACAACAAGACAATTAGCAGCAATTTTTTCATGGTAGGGTTCCTTTGGATTGCAAAAATACAGGGGCGGGTTCAATTCTTTGTCTTTTGTTACCAAACTCGTAAGGATTAGCCATTGAATGCCAGTACTTTTGCCCCCTTAATGAGTTGATGCAGAAACCTTATCTACATATTGCCTTGGTTGGAAACCCCAATAGCGGAAAGACCTCCCTGTTCAATGCTCTTACGGGCCTGAACCAACAAGTGGGCAATTTTCCTGGTGTAACGGTAGATAAGAAAACCGGTTTGGCAAACCTAGACAATGGGCAAAAAGCGGAACTGATAGATTTGCCAGGAACTTATAGTCTCTATCCCCGCAGGGCAGATGAGTGGGTAGCTTATAAAGTACTCATGCACGCTGACCAAGAAGTAGAACCAGACTTGGTGCTCTTGGTGGCCGATGCCAGTAACCTAAAACGCAACCTCCTATTTTGTAGTCAGATCATTGACCTAAGGGTTCCCGTAGTGGTTGCCCTGACCATGAATGACTTAGCAGAAAAAAAGGGAACCATTATAGACGTAAAGGGTTTGGAAGCAGAACTGGGTGTACCCATTGTGCTAGTAAATCCTAGAAAGAACAAGGGCCTTGCAGAATTGAAAACCATTCTGGGCAATTTTGCCAAAGCTCCGGCCATTAATCATCGCGCAGATTTTATTGAGAACCAGAAAATGGCGCCAAAAGCCATTGCCGAGGTTCAAAAAATATTTCCGCAATTAAGCGATTATGCGGCAGTGCATTATTTGATTAACCACGAGAATTTTCCATTATCCCCTTCCGTTCAAGAACAGATTGAACAGATAGAAATAGCGCATCAGTTTAATCCTACTAAGACACAGGCAGACGAGATTGTGCAGCGCTATGGACATATTCGTCAGATCATGAAGGACCATGTAACGGAGCCTGACCCCTTGGAAAGCAAAATGTTCTCGGATAAATTGGATGACTTATTGCTTCACCGCGTTTGGGGTTATCTGATTTTGATGGCGGTCTTGTTCTTATTGTTCCAATCCGTTTTTTGGATGGCCAATTATCCTATGGATGCTATTGAATCAGGTTTTGGATCTTTGGCCAATTACCTGAGCACGCACTTAGAACAAGGTTGGTTTCAAGACTTATTGGTCAATGGTATTGTGGCCGGTTTGGGTGGGATCTTTGTATTTATTCCACAGATTATGATTCTATTTGGAATCATTACCATTTTAGAAGACACTGGCTATATGGCCAGGATTAGTTTTCTCAGTGATAAACTCATGCGTAAAGTGGGTTTGAATGGCAAGAGTGTGATGCCCATGATCAGTGGATTTGCCTGCGCAGTGCCAGCCATCATGAGTGCCAGAAATATTGAAAATAAAAAAGAGCGATTACTCACTATCATGGTTACCCCATTGATGAGTTGTAGTGCTCGTTTACCTGTTTATACTATTTTAATTTCTTTGGTAGTAGATGAACACTATTATTTTGGATTCCTGAGTTTGCAGGGTTTGGTGATGATGGGCTTGTATTTGTTGGGAACCGTAATGGCATTGATGGTGAGCTGGGTCATGAAGTTTACCATTCGCATTAAAGAGAAGAGCTTCTTTATTTTGGAACTGCCCGTCTATCGCGCACCGCGCTGGAAAAACGTGGGTATTACCATGGTTGAAAAAGCCAAGATTTTTGTCACCGATGCGGGTAAGATTATCATGATTATCAGCATGCTGCTCTGGTTTCTTTGTTCTTATGGACCAGGCACACGCATTGCGGATGTAGAAGCCAAATACGCTGCGCAAATTCAAGCCAGACCAACTGAAGAAGCCCAGTTAAACAAACAACTCTCTGCAGAAAAATTGAAGAATTCTTATGCGGGTATTTTGGGGCAAACCATTGAGCCAGCCATTAGACCCTTGGGTTATGATTGGAAGATTGGCATTGCCTTGATTACTTCTATTGCTGCTCGTGAAGTATTTGTGGGTACCATGGCTACTTTGTATAGTGTAGAAGAAACCGATGATAGTTCTCTGAGACAAAAATTAAAATCGGCCAAACACGCAGATGGAAGTCCTGTATACACTTTACCTGCAGCTTTTTCTTTGATGATTTTTTATGTGTTGGCTATGCAGTGCATGAGTACGCTTGCCATTGTAAAAAGAGAAACCAAGAGTTGGAAATGGCCCGTGATTCAATTTGTCTATATGACGGGGCTGGCTTATTTGATGAGCTTATTGGTCTACCAAGTATTTAGTTAGACGCTGGCATTTTTTGGCTTTGCCACGGTATTGGGAAAACGGATTGTTACAGAAGTTCCTTGGCCAATTTCACTTTCTACTTTAATGGTGCCACCTAATAATTCTATAAAGTCTTTTGTTAGGATTAAGCCCAAACCAGAACCTTTTTCATTACCCGTTCCAGCGGTACTTTCATTCTGGTCTCCGTGAAATAATTTCTTGCAGGTTTGCTTGTCCATACCCACACCCGTATCGCTAATAGACAAGACTATTTCTTGTGCTTCTGCTTGTGCAAATACCGTGATCACGCCTTCTTTGGTAAACTTATTGGCATTGCTCATGATATTGCGCAAAATAAAACGCATGGCATTAATGTCTGCATGAATGAATAAATCATCATCCACCAAATTAGCCATGATATTGCTTTTCAGCGATGCTATCACTTCAAAGCTCTTATACATATTACTTACCAAAGTGTAGAGGTGAATCTTTTCTGCTTCAGCACCCTTGCCCTTCATTTGCATGGAACCCCAGTCTACCAAATTATTCAGCAATTCTACCGTACCATCAATTTGTTTGGCAGCCATTTGCATGAGGGAAGCTGCATCCTGTTTGCTCAATAATTTCTTACTGCTTAATTCAATAATAGACTTTACCGCACCCACTGGATTACGCACGTCATGTGCAATAATGGACAAAATTCTATTCTGCAATTCCATCTGTTCTTGCAGTTTGATTCTTTGTTGTTCCAGTTGTTTGTTGACTATATGCTGGTCTAATAATTTAATGACTTGTTTGGCCAGGGTTTGCAAAAAGAAGATCTCATCATCACCCAGCAAATGCGGCTCCTGGTCCATGACCATGAGGGCTCCCATGGTAAATCCATTTTTATTGACCAATCTAATCCCAGCAAAAAAACGAATATAGGGAGGGCCTGTAACTAATGGATTGTCGGCAAAACGCTGGTCTTGACGGGTATCAGAAACCTCAAAAAACAGGTTATTGGCTTCTAAAAAATGAGAGGAAAAAGAAACATCGCGCGGAAACGCATGAGCATCCATGCCCAATTTGGCTTTGAACCATTCACGCTCAGCGTCTATTAGAGAAATGAGGGCTATTGAAGTGTCACAGATACGGGCCGCCATGGCCACAATATCATTAAACTCCGCTTCGTCACCCGTATCCAGTACCCCATATCCATGCAGCTCTTTCAGACGCAACCGGTCATTCGGTGGAATCTGAGGGGGTGCCATGAACAAGCTAATTTGAGCCAGGGGCTCTTTCTTTTTCTGCATAGGGGATGCCGATATTGACTCTAAAACGTATAGATGTGCTTTTTAGTGTATTTGTAGTTGAGAATTACGGCATTATAACAAAAAATGCCCCCGAAATCGGGGGCATTCCAACATTTTATAGCTTTTATGCTATCCAAGCTCCGCCCAAGCCGCCAGAATTTCCTCTGTATGGTTCTTGGTATCTGGCTTGGCAATGATTTTGACAATCTTACCAGTCTCGTCAATGAGGAAAGTGGTTCTGGTAGTACCCATATAGGTACGGCCCATGAATTTTTTCTCACCCCAGAGATTGTATTTGTCTACAATTTTCTTGTCCTCATCCGATACCAACGGAAAAGGCAACTCAAATTTTTCCTCAAATTTCTTGTGGCTAGCCACGCTATCCGTACTCACACCTACTACTTGAAATCCTTTTTTGATCAAAGCGCTATAATTGTCTTTGAGGTTGCAAGCCTGTGCCGTGCATCCGGGTGTATCGTCCTTTGGATAGAAATATAGGATGACTTTTTTTCCTTTGAAATCGTTGAGGGAGATAGGCTTGCCGTTTTGGTCTACTGCTTTGAAAACCGGCGCCTTGCTACCTTCTTTTAATACTGCCATTTTATTTTGTTTATGTATTCAATCAATAATATAACCTCTAATCAAGGCTTTTGTTCTTAAAAAGCCACTAAAGAAAAATTAATGCCAATTTTGGGCCTTCCACCTTACATTTGCACAATTTATTTTTTTGCAACCATGCCCAAAGACAATTCCATCAAATCAGTTTTAATCATCGGATCCGGTCCAATCATTATTGGACAGGCCTGTGAGTTCGATTATTCCGGCACCCAGGCCGCCAGAAGCCTACGTGAAGAGGGGATTAAAGTGATACTGATCAACAGTAACCCTGCTACTATCATGACCGATCCAATGATGGCTGACAAGGTTTACTTGCTTCCTTTGACCGTTGAAAGTATAGAAAAAATATTAGAAGAGAACCAAATAGATGCGGTTTTGCCTACAATGGGTGGACAAACAGCCCTAAATCTCTGTAAAGAAGCAGACGAATTGGGGGTTTGGGAGCGCTTTAATTGCCGCATGATTGGGGTAGACGTAGCCGCCATTGACACTGCAGAAGACAGGGAAAAGTTCCGTCAACTGATGGTAAAGATTGGTATGGCAGTAGCTCCTAGCCGTGTTGCTAATAGCTTTTTAGAAGGAAAAGAATTTGCACAAGAAATTGGATTTCCACTGGTAATTCGCCCATCTTTTACCTTGGGTGGAACCGGAGGCGGATTTGTACATACTAAAGATGATTTGGATGCGGCCCTTGAAAGAGGTTTAAAAGCATCCCCTATTCACGAGGTATTGGTAGAAAAAGCCGTTTTGGGTTGGAAAGAATATGAATTGGAATTGCTGCGCGATTGTAATGACAACGTAGTGATTATTTGTACAGTAGAGAACTTAGACCCCATGGGTGTGCATACCGGAGACAGCATTACCGTGGCTCCTGCTATGACTTTGAGCGATACCGCCTTCCAAGAAATGCGTAATAAAGCTATGCTGATGATGCGATCTCTTGGTAATTTCTGGGGAGGATGTAACGTACAATTTGCCTTGAATCCTGAAACCGAAGAATTGATTGCCGTAGAAATTAACCCTCGCGTAAGCCGTTCTTCTGCCCTAGCTTCTAAAGCAACTGGTTATCCAATTGCCAAGATTGCTGCTAAACTGGCTATTGGTTATTCTTTGGATGAATTGAAAAACCAAATTACCCAGACTACATCGGCTTATTTTGAACCCGCTTTGGACTATGTAATTGTAAAAGTTCCTCGTTGGAATTTTGACAAATTCAAAGGTGCCAATGATACTTTGGGCTTACAGATGAAGAGCGTAGGTGAGGTAATGGCCATTGGCCGCAGCTTTACAGAAGCTTTGCAAAAAGCCTGTCAGAGCTTGGAAAATGAAGCCGTTGGATTGGGTTATTACGGAAAGAGTTTGATGAAAAGTGAGGAGATTGTGGAATATATTAAGACCCCAAAATGGGATAGGATCTTCCGTATCAAAGACGCACTGATGCAGGGTTCTACCGTAAAATCCATTGCCCAAGCAACTGGGATTGACCGTTGGTTCTTGTATCAAATTCAACAGATCTGCCATATTGAAAAGGAGATTGCCCATTATACCTTGGATACCATTCCAACTGCCTTGCTCAAAGAAGCCAAGAAAAACGGTTTCTCTGATATTCAGATTGTGAAGATTTTACAAAATACCTGCACTGAAGATGAAGTGTATGAGAAAAGAAAGGCCTTGGGTATTACACGCGTTTACAAGATGGTAGATACCTGCGCCGCAGAGTTTGAAGCCAAAACGCCTTATTTCTACAGTAGTTTTGAGGGATAATTACCAAGTTTAACTGCATTATATGAGGTCCTGCTAAAGTTTTAGCGGGACTTTCTTTTAACTTACAGTCTAGCATCATTTTTGCTTATTCATTAACATGGCCCCTAAAGAACCGGTTCAGATATTTCAAACCAATAACCCTACCCGATGGCAAAGATTCAAATGGGGTGGTAGGGTATTGCTGTTTTTAATGGCCCTGGCCATTGCGGTGGTGACCATTGCCCTCAAAAACATGTATTTACCAGACCTGCCTCAAGTACGAGGTCAGGTGATGAAAGAAGTATTGCAATCGGACAAACCCACTACAGAGCTGGCCAAGAATTATCAGGGTTTTAGAAAATTCATAGACGATAAATGGAAAAAGGGAACAGGCTATAGACAGGAAGATAGTTTAACCAACCTAGCTGGTTCTTTAGTCAATAGCGATAGTTTAGGTATTAGGGCCGCATTTTATGTAGCCTGGGACGCACAAGCTTTTTTCTCTCTAAAAAGGAATATCAATAAGATGAACTTGGTGATACCGGAATGGTTTTTTCTGGATGCCAAGGGCGATTCTGTTTATACCAATATTGACAAACGCGGATTGGCGGTGATTAAGGCATCTGGGGTAAAAGTATTGCCCATGCTCACCAATAATATTAATGGGGTTTTCCGGGGCGATGTGATTCACAGAATTCTGACCAACCCCGCCAAAAAAGAAAAATTAATCTCAGACTTAATTAGACTGATTAAGCAAAATGGTTTTGCGGGCATCAATATTGATTTGGAAGAATTAATTGAAGAAAACAATGAAACCCTGAGCAATTTTCAGAAAGAATTGTATACCCGTTTTCATGCAGAAAATTTATTGGTCTCACAAGACGTGATGCCTTTTAATGAGGACTATGAATACAGTGCATTGGGTAAGTACAATGACTATATATTTCTGATGGCTTATGATGAGCATAGTTCTGATACCAAACCCGGACCCATTAGTTCTCAAAGATGGATTGAAGCAGCTGTAGACCAGTTGGTCAAAAAAGTACCCATGCACAAGATTGTATTGTGTATGGCGGCTTATGGTTATGACTGGGCAAAAGGAGATGAAGGTGTAGACGTAACTTATCATCAAGCATTAACCATTGCCAGAGAAAGTGAAGGAAAAGTAATCTATGATAATGATACTTATAATTTAAAGTATCATTATTGGGACGATTATGACAAATACCATGAAGTACATTTTACAGATGCCGCTACCAATTTTAATACCCTACGTTTTGCAACCGAATATCCGCTAGCAGGAACAGCTGTTTGGAGGCTGGGTAGTGAAGACAGTAGGATCTGGGATTTCTACCACAAATCCATGAGCAGAAAGGCTTTGGAGAAATTTGATTTTACAGAATTCAACAAAGTAGAAGCCACAGATGACGTGGATTTTATGGGCGATGGTGAAATTCTAGACGTGCTTTCTACGCCACGTGAAGGGCATATTACTCCAGAGTTGGATCTAGAACAAATGCTCATTTCTGAAGAGCGTTATGATAGCTTACCCAGCATGTTTGTGGTAAAACAAATGGGTAGAGCAACGGGTAAAAAATTGGTCCTCACCTTTGACGACGGACCAGATCCTGTGTATACCAAACAGATCCTAGACATTTTAGCCAAATACAAAGTACCCGCAAGTTTTTTTGTGGTGGGATTAGAAGCCGAGAATAATATTCCGCTGGTAAAACGCATTTTTAATGAGGGGCATGAATTGGGCAACCACACATTTACGCATCCCAATATGGCTAAAGTGAGCAGGCAACGCGCACTCTTAGAAATGGATGCTACCAGGCTATTGATAGAATGTATTACGGGTCATAGCACCATCATGTTTCGTGCGCCGTTTAATGCCGATGCCCAACCAGAAAAAATGGAAGAATTGATTCCAGTGGCATTGAGCCGAACCAGGAATTATTTAACCATTGGAGAAAATATTGACCCAGAAGACTGGGCCGTAGATGAAGTACCCAACTTTAATGCAGACACTATTTTTAATAGGGTGATGCAATTAAAAGATAGGGGTAATATTATTTTGTTACACGATGCCGGAGGCGATAGAAGACCCACTGTAGAAGCATTGCCTAGAATTATAGAAGCCCTTCAAAAAGAAGGATACACATTCACTACTGTAGCAGATTTATTGGGCAAGAAAAAAGAAGACCTGATGCCACCCGTACCTCCAGGAAGTGGCTATAGACTACTTCAGTTTAATAGCTTCTTGGCAGAGCTTGGTTATTATATGGGTCAGATTTTCTATGCCTTATTTGTGATCTTCTTGGTAATGGGAACCATTAGGCTGATCATGATGTTAGCACTTTCTATTCTGCAACGCAAAAAGGAAAAAGCCAATTCCTTATTGCCTTTTGTGGGTACCCCATTGGTCTCCATTATTGTGCCTGCATACAATGAAGAAGTTAATGCAGTAAGCTCATTAGAAAACCTGCTCAATTGTGATTATCCCAATTTCAATATAGTTTTTGTAGATGATGGAAGTAAGGACCAGACTTTTGAAAAAGTGTCTACCGCTTTTGCCAATCATCCAAAAGTGCAGGTCTTTAGCAAACCCAATGGGGGCAAGGCTTCTGCACTAAACTATGGTATAGCACAAACTTCTGCGGACTATGTGGTTTGTATTGATGCAGACACCAAATTACTCACAGACGCGGTGAGCAAATTGATGGTGCATTTTAGAAATGAACAGGTAGGTGCCGTAGCCGGAAATGTAAAAGTGGGTAATGAAGTAAATATTCTTACGCGTTGGCAGAGCATTGAATATATTTCTAGTCAGAACGTAGACAGAAAAGCATTTGCTTATCTGAATGCCATAACCGTAGTGCCAGGTGCTATTGGTGCATTTAGAAAAGAAGCCATTGAAACAGCTGGCGGATTTAGCACAGATACTTTGGCAGAAGATTGTGACCTAACTATTAGAATTCTTAGGTGTGGTTATTTGATAGACAATGAGAACAAAGCCATTGCCATGACAGAAGCTCCAGAAACCCTGAACCAGTTTATGAAACAGCGCTTCCGTTGGACATTTGGGGTCATGCAAACATTCTGGAAAAATAGAGACGCCTTATTTAATGTGCAATACAAGACTTTGGGATGGCTGGCCCTACCTGATATCATGTTGTTTAAATACATCATACCGCTATTTGCACCCTTGGCAGACCTACTCATGTTGATTGGTTTATTTACCGGCAACGCAGAGAAAATTGGCTTCTATTACCTGATTTTTATGCTGGTAGACGCTGCTATTGCTGCACTGGCTTTCTTTTTTGAAAAAGAACCTCTCTGGAAATTAATCTGGTTATTGCCACAGCGTCTGATCTATAGATGGTTAATGTTGGCAGTGCTATTCAAAGCCTATCGCAGGGCATTAAAAGGCGAATTACAGCACTGGGGCGTATTAAAACGCACGGGTAATGTAAAGGACGTAGAAGCAGCTTCACAAACTTAATGCATGAAAATAGGGCTATAAAGGCCAATAACTGCCCTTCTTTTTGTTACTTTGCAGCAATTTAAAACCAGCGGATGAAACTCAAGGATATTCAAGTTCTGAATGAAAAGGAAACAAGGGGTGGCTTCGGAGAAGGCATTCATGAAATAGGTAAAGAAAACGAAAACGTAGTGGTGCTTACAGCTGACTTGGCTGGCTCCCTAAAACTAGGACCCTTTATCAAGGATTTTCCCAACAGATATGTACAGGTAGGGATTGCAGAAGCCAATATGATTGGCATTGCAGCCGGCATGACCATTGGCGGAAAGATTCCATATACCACCACATTTGCCAATTTCTCAACTGGCCGTGTCTATGACCAGATACGTCAGAGTGTGGCTTATAGCGGAAAGAACGTAAAAATCTGTGCATCTCACGCTGGTCTTACCCTGGGTGAAGACGGTGCTACCCACCAGATTCTAGAAGATATTGGTCTGATGAAAATGTTACCGGGCATGACCGTGATTGTGCCTTGTGACTTTAACCAAACCAAGGCCGCCACTAAGGCAATAGCTTCTTACGAAGGTCCAGTTTATTTGCGTTTTGGCCGTCCCAAATGGCCCAACTTTACCGCAGAAGACGGTTCTGATTTTGTGATTGGTAAAGCACAGCAATTGAGTGAAGGAACAGACGTTTCTATTTTTGCTTGCGGTCATATGGTATGGAAAGCCATTGAAGCTGGTAGAATTTTAGAAGAAAAAGGCATTAGCGTTGAAGTCATTAATATTCATACCATCAAGCCATTGGATGAAGCTGCTGTAATTGCTTCTATTAGCAAAACCAAATGCGCAGTAACGGTGGAAGAGCATAATGTAATTGGTGGCTTGGGCGATGCGATTGCTCAGGTAGCTGCTAAACACTTACCCATTCCAATTGAATATATTGGCACCAATGATACTTTTGGAGAGAGTGGCAAACCCACCGAACTCTTAACCAAGTATGGTTTGGACACGCCTTATATTGTAGCTACTGCTGAAAAAGTAATGGCTAGAAAATAATAGACCATCTTATTGAATAGCTTAAAAGGTTCCGAGATTTCGGGACCTTTTTCGTTTTATGATTTCTTTTGCATAGTTGCGCACGGCATTTGTTTTAGTAAGGGTAAAGATCCAATCACCTAAAACCAAACAAATGAAAAACAACACTACTCTAAAAATGATCAGCCTGAGCATGGCCATTTTCATGCTGGCTTCCGTTGCTTCCTTTGCTCAAAGGGGAAGGGACAGAGATGACAAATATGAACGCTATGCGCGCGATGAACGCAATGACCGTTATGATGGCCGAGACCGTTATGACCACGACAATCGTCACAATCGTAATCGCCGTAATGATTGGGATGACCGTTATGATAACCGTTACAGAAATTCACGCGGACCAGTTGTAGTCTATCAACAGAGGGCTCCTTTTTATATTGGCTATGAAACCAGGTTTATGCCACGTGATGCAAGAATAGTCATGCTAAAAGGTTATAGACACTATGCATACAATGGTTATCTCTACCGTGAAATGCCCAGAAGAAATGGATTGATTTCATTTCAGATTACTGCTAGACTATAGATTGCATTGAACTACGGGCACAATGTGATGGTGCCTGTAGTTTACTGCTTATGTTTTGAAGCTTTCTTTTTGCCATAAGTTCTGTACTAAACTAAGTAACTAATAATAAGAATTGCAAAACCTAAGTTGACCAATGTTTGACAGGATTAAGAAAACATTACTCTCAAGATTTTTAAAATGTCTTGACCGGTTTCGGCATCTAGACTTCCAAGTAATTTTTTTAGTCTGCTTTTATCTACCCCTCTAATTTGGTCTAACATTACTTGACCATCTTCATTTTTAAAATTGGTATATATTCTAGTTGGGTAGCTTTTTTGTGTATGTGTTAGGGGTGCTATTAAAACGGTATTCAAGGAATTATTCATAGCCTGTGGTGAAATAATTACACAGGGTCTTTTTTTGTTTACTTCACTACCAATTGTTGGTTCTAATTCTACTAACCAAACATCAAATTGATCATATTTTTTTGTTGAGATTGATTTAGCCATTTTACTCTTTTACCAAGATTGATCAAATTTATTTGACATGCCTTCAAACACATCTTTTTCAGGTTGTTCGCCTTTTTTAATCGCTAAATTAAACTGCGCCTCCCAAGTTGATATATCTAAATTTAAAGGAGGGCGCTTTTTCTTTTTATGTTTTGTTGGTTTTAAAACTAATTCAGATTCCTTATTAATAGTTACTTCTATTTCTTGACCATCAACAATATTTAGTTTGTCAATGATTTCCTTTGTCAATAATACACCTCTTGAGTTACCAATTTTACGCAAAGTAGTTCTCATTAGTATCTGTTCCATGTAAATCATTTTTACTAAGTTATAACATTTTTTATGTTATAACTATAAAATTATTTAACCCACTATTATATGGGCTTTTGAAATACTAATAGCAGTTAAAAATTACCAATCAACTACAGTCATGAAATTATGCCGTAATTAGCGCTTGGCTCAAGCGTTGTATCTTATTCGCGTCTACCCTGGAGCTGGTCAAGAATTAGTAACTAATATAATCGCTTCATTCTTTCTGATAAAATGCTTTTATACTGTTCTTTAAATTCATCACTCATGAAACTTAGGTCTATCAACGCTTCCCATTGAGGCAATAGTTTTGCCATTTTTTTAAAGATGTTTTCTTGTTGCTTTTCTTCCAGCTTCAAAGTATTCATTGTTTCCAGAAAATCTTGCTTTTTCAGTTTCTTCTTTCGTCCATTTAAGGTTAGCGCCATTTCTTCATCATCTGCAGGATTTACTAGCGCAGTATTCACCAAATCGTAAGCAGGAGATAAGGTCATGCCTATGTCTGGTTGTTCCAATAATGAAAAATTCTTCAAATGCATATCCGCATTACCTGTAAGAAATGAGAAGAGAACCAGCTCAAAAAAATTCACCAAATCTAATCCCGGATTTACGGAATGCTTTTGTATGGCTTTACCAATTTGCTCATAGCTGCCTTGGTATTTGTCTTCGGTAAGCCGTTCGGTTATTTGGCACATATCTTCCATGGCCAATTTTCCTTTTTTAATTCGGTCTATTCTACGAGTTATATACGCTAGATTACCTGATTGCAAACGAATTAAACTATGTGGCGCTGTTTTAATTTTGGCTAATTCTGCCAAATGCATGGTTAGATCTTCTACTTCTGGTAATTGCCTATATAAAGCAGTAGGCGGTTTCAAAATATACCCACCCCATAAGCCCACAATCGTGAATCTTGGTGCTATGTCAGTTTTATGATTGCTGGTGATGTGTAGGGATAATTTTGCCTGTACTCCTGTTACTGCTGTTTGGCTTTGTAGCAATTCTTTGGCCAATGGCTCTAAATCTGCTTCTGAATAGGGTAATACTGGTGCCGTTGGCTGCCCAAATATTTTCTTGGAACAGGAAGCATGAAAATCCTGTTCGTTTTTATTCAGTGGCTGATAACAAAATAAACAGTTACTCATGGCCTATCCTCCTCTTTAAATTCCTCAACACTTACTACACCTATGCAATCTTTGCAGCAGGTTAGCAATAATCCCATCCGATCTCTGGGATTTAGTTTCCAGTTCTTTTCTGCTATCTCCAACAACCATCCTTCGGGTATCAAGCCATCAAAAAAGGGGAACAACACATTGGATGTATAAGGTGTTTCAATAAGGGGCAGGGTCAAACTTATAGGCCGGGCATGAGGTGTTGCAACATACGCTTTGTCGTATACAAAATGATAGCCTTCCTCATTCTGAGTGAGCCATCCCGCTAATTGATCCTTTATTTTTATGACTGCTTTACGCAATGTTCAGATCTTTAATTGGTTATTCAGGATATTGGCATGAAAGTATCAATTATCCGATTTGATTGTTGATGGCACAGCACCTATTTGGTGGCCAAAAAGTTGCAGCACTTGGTTCACTTTATCCAATCGCAAGGTTTCCTTTCCCTGTTCCAGTTCACGGATAAAACGCAGGCCAACACCCGACTTTTCGGCCAGTTCCGGCTGGGTAAGTTTTACCAATTTTCGTTTGTTTTTTACAAAGTCTGCAAGGTTCATTTTATACCCTTTTGGGTGTAAATTTAATACTTTTTTCGTATTTGTACCCTATCGGGTGTATTTATTTAAATATGTTGATAATCATACCCTATCGGGTGTAAATAATGAATATTATACCCAATTTTATTTGTCTAACCCTGTATTCACTGTCAAATTGCAAGCAAAAACATTGGCAACAAAACAATGTATACAAACTACGGTCACAATGTTATGCTGTGATTTGATGTTGCTAAAAAAACAGCATGGCCACAAAAATGGCGGCAATGACTGAGATCAGGTCTACTAATAACATGGTTGATAATGTATAGCGTGTGTTCTTTACTTTGATGCTACCAAAATAAACGGCTATTACATAGAAGGTGGTTTCAGCAGCGCATTGAAAAATGCTGGCCAAACGGCCGGTAAAAGAATCAGCGCCATAAGTGCGCATGCTGTCAATCAAGAATCCTCTGGAACCCGCGGCATTAAAGGGACGCAGAATGGCAATAGGAAGGGCATTGACTATGTCTTCACTTACGCCAAAAGCCAGGAAGAGCTTGGCCATCCAACCAGAAATGATTTCAAAAACACCACTGTTACGGAACAAAGAAATGGCTACCAACATACCTAAGATATAGGGGAAGATTCTTTTACCCGTGCTCAAACCCGAAGCAGCACCTTCCACAAAAGAGCTAAAAATGTCTTTGTCATTGGCGGCAAAATATTTCTCACGCATAAATGCATAGAGCAGGATGGCAAAGATGATCACCAGCAAGATCACGTTAGAGAGATTATTGGTAAAATGGTTTTTGCCAATGATGTCAAGGCTGGTGATATAAAATAACAGACCCGCAATAATCCCAATGATGGTACCAATAGAAATAATCAGCGATGCACTTTTAAAATTGATTCTCTGTCTAATGCCCACAATCACCAAGGCGGCAATAGTACCAATAAAAGAAGTGATGATACAGGGAAGCATTACATCGGCAGGGTTCTGTGCATTTTGTGCTGCGCGATAGCCAATGATAGAAGTAGGTATTAGGGTAAGCCCCGCAGCGTGCAGGGCCATAAACATGATCTGAGAATTGCTGGCTTTGTCTTTGTCTTGATTCAGTTCTTGCAGACTCTCCATGGCTTTTAAACCAAAGGGTGTGGCCGCAGAATCAAGCCCCAAAAAGTTGGCAGCAAAATTCAACGTCATATAAGAAATAGAAGGGTGGTTCTTGGGAACTTCCGGAAATACTTTTACAAAAACGGGGCTTAAAAGTTTGGCTAATTTTTCAGATGCGCCAGAATCAATCAACAATTGTAGGATGCCACAGAAAAAAGAGAGATAGGCAATTAAGGGCAATAGCAAATCAAAAATGGTATTCTTAGCCGTTGGCAAAATGCCATCGGTTGCTTGCTTGCCAACTGCAATGCGCACAATTTTATTATCCAAGATGTACAAGGAATCATTCATGGTCACACGATGATCCTTGGCTTTTTGTAGGGTGTCTTGCAATGGCACAGACAACTGGCTTAGGTACAATTCTTTCTTAACCAGGGGATCATCTTTCTTGCCATTGACTACATAGTCAATAGAATAACTGCTGCCACTAAAAAGGGAAGCTAGAATATAGGTAACGGAGACCAAGATGATGGTGAGCCAGAATCTGCTTAATGCCATATCAAAAGATTATCTGGCAATATATTCCATTTAGCCAATAAAATAATCTTATGGTGCCAATCGCTCAATGATCCAAAGACCCTGATTGTTTTTGCGATATTTGATCCGATCGTGCAAACGACTACTCCTACCCTGCCAGAATTCTACGCTGCTGGGTTGAACTAGGTAGCCACCCCAATGATCTGGTTTGGGAATGGGACCATCGCCAAACTGGGCTTGGTACTTGGTAATATTATCTTCTAAGATTTGTCTATCAGCTATGACAGTGCTTTGAGGAGAGCACCAGGCTCCAATTCTACTACCTGCTGGTCTGGATTGAAAATAGGTATCGCTTTCAGCAACAGATACTTTTTCAATGCTGCCACAGATATTCACCTGACGTTCTAATTCCTTCCAAAAAAAGACAAGGGATACACGCGGGTTTGCTGCTATATCTTGTCCCTTCTTGCTATTATAATTGGTGAAAAATACAAAGCCTCGTTCATCATAACCTTTCAAGAGCACAATTCTGGCAGAGGGTGCACCAGTAGCATCGGCCGTGGCCAAAGTCATGGCATTTACTTCATCTAACTCACTTTCTATAGCGTCTTTCCACCACCTATCAAACTGCGCAATGGGCGCTTCTGCCACGTCTTTTTCTTGTAAGGATTGCAGTTTGTAGTCTCTTCTAATATCGGCGATAATATTTCCCATACTGTGAAATTTAGAATGCAAAGTTACCCGCAACTGCTTGAATAAAAACTAATAATTATCATGAAAAAACCCCGTGTTATACGGGGCTTTCCTAATTTGTAAAGATGTTTAAACAATCATCAAAATTCTTTGAAATCAAATTCAGTTTTATTCGCTGATTTCTATTTTCTCTGTTTTGTGTTTGCTTGAGATATAAGTATATACCGCAGGAATTACAAAGAGGGTCAACACCAAAGAGAACATGATTCCACCCACAATCACAATCCCTAGTGGAATACGGCTAGTACTAGCGGCACCCAAACTTAGGGCAATGGGCAAGGCTCCCAAAGCGGTAGCTAAGCTAGTCATTAGAATGGGTCTTAAGCGTTGGGTAGCAGCGTCTAATACGGCTGTTTTTTTATCGAGTCCAAATTCTCTTTTCTGGTTGGCAAATTCCACAATCAAGATTCCGTTCTTGGTTACCAGACCAATGAGCATGATCATCCCAATCTGAGAGAAGATATTCAAGGTTTGGTCAAAGATCCACAAACTAAGTAAGGCACCCGCAACAGCCAGTGGTACGGTAATCATAATGGTAAATGGATCTGTAAAACTTTCAAACTGTCCGGCCAATACCAAGTAGATCAGCAACAATGCAAGGATTAGGGCAAAATTGGTATTGGAAGATGATTCTACATAGTCTCTTGAAGGACCACTCAAATCACTTTGAAAGGACTCGTCCAATACCCTGGCACCAATGGCTTGCATGGCATTAACGCCGTCTCCTATTGTTTTACCTTCTGCCAAGGAAGCAGAAATAGTTGCGGCTTTAAATCGGTTAAAGTGGTAGAGGGTTGGTGGATTACTATTCTCTTCTAATTTAACCACTGCGGTTAAAGGAATATTATCGCCACGATTATTGCGCACATAGAGTTTTTCAATATCTACCGGCTCATTTCTATCGGCTCTTTCTACTTGGTTAATCACAGAATACTGTTTGCCATTCATGACAAAATAAGCAGAGCGCGCTCCACTAAATGCGGCTTGCACAGTGGCAGCTACATCGGTAGTGGTGAGTCCTAAATCCTTTATACGCATGCGGTCAATGGTCAACTGCATTTCTGGTTTATTGAATTTCAGGTTCACGTCTACGTTCTGGAAGGTCTTGTCTTTTCTGGCTTCTTCCAAGATTTTTGGAATCGCGGATTTGATTTTTTCAAAGTCCAAATTCTGTACAATATATTGGACGGGTAATGATGCCCTTGAGCCCAATCCAATTGCAATAGTTTGTTCCTGCACTGCAAAGATTCTGGCGTCATTAAATCGACCCACTTTCTTTTGCAAGTCCATGGCAATCTCATTCTGGCTGCGCTTTCTATTTTCGGGGGCAACTAATCCTATTCTAGCAATGGCACTATTGACACCGGTACTAGAAAAGCTAGGTGTACTATTAAAAGTAAATTCTCTTTCTGGCACAGAATCGGTTAAGAAATTGGTTACGGCTTC
>NCHJ01000096.1 GCA_002256765.1 Bacteroidetes bacterium 24-39-8 | reverse complement strand
CTATTACAACTGAACGAAGCCTCAAATTAATCAATGGCTTCAAAACAACTACTACTAAATTAAACGATACATTAAATGACCTAATTCATATTCTTTTAGTTAAGAATAATACTAATATTGAAATTCAGCCTTTAACTTTTCAATTAGTCTTAGATCAGGTTACACAGTCTATAACAGCAGTTATGGAGGCTTCTGGTATTGAAATTGATACTGATTTTTCAAGCGCCCCAATAGTCAAATTCAATCAAGCCTATCTAGAAAGTATTTTCCAGAATTTAATTACCAATAGCATTAGATATAAGAGTCCAGAAAGGACTCCAAGGGTTCAGATTAAAACTTTCAAAAATCAACAAGATATCCATTTGGTTTTTAGTGATAACGGTATTGGCTTTAACATGGAACTTGTAAAAGATAAGATTTTCAGGTTACACCAAAAATTTCACCACCATCCAGAAAGCAGAGGAATTGGACTATATTTGACCCATGCTCAAATCACCTCATTGGGTGGGAGTATCAGTGTTAAAAGCCAAGTAGATGTTGGTACCGTATTTAGTATAGTTTTTAAACCAAGATGACATGATTCCCCTAGTGATGTGCATTGATGATGATTCAATGGTTCAAATGTTAAGTGAAATCATTTTCACCGACTACCAATTTTGCAAAGAAGTAGTAAAAGCGCCAGATGGATATACTGCATTACAGTATTTTACTGAACAATCTAAACTGGAAAGCAAAGATCAACAAATACCTCCTTTAGTCTTTTTAGACATTAGTATGCCCATTTCTGATGGCTGGGATTTTCTAGACAAATACAGTAAGAACTTCCCGAATATGCAACCTCAAACTAAAATCATTGTTCTTTCTTCAGCCATTCATCCTGAAGAAGTAGCAATGGCAAATGCCCATCCGTTGGTATATAAATATATTTCTAAACCTCTGGAACCCAAACATATTGCGGATTTAAAGTCAGATCCCGATTTTAGTCATTTTTTTACGGCTAATTAAGCGTAATGTTTGATTGATTATATTTGCGCCCATGTTACAGAAACCAAGCCTGCACACTGTATTGTCTCCCAAACTGTTACAGCTTTATGATATCAGCAATAGTATTGTTGTCATCATAGACGTATTCCGAGCTACTTCTACTATTGCCACAGCTTTGTATAATGGCGCCAACAGGATTATCCCTGTTGCAGAAGTACAACAATGTATAGAAATTGGTAAAAAACTAGGGGGTATTACTGCTGGTGAAAGAGATGGAAAAGTAATAGAGGGCTTATCACATGGCAATTCACCTGCAGAATATCCTCGCTCATTTATAGCAGGCAAAACATTGGTGTTAACCACTACAAATGGTACCAAACTATTGCATATGGCACTAAATAGTGGCGCTGCTGAAATTATTACAGGAAGTTTTCCTAATCTTTCAGCTGTTTGCGACCATTTAGTTGCATCTAAAACCAATGTTATCCTTGGGTGTTCTGCTTGGAAAGACCGATTCAATTTGGAAGACAGTCTTTTTGCTGGAGCGGTCATCAATAGAATTCAGGAACATTTTACCATTCATTGCGATAGTTCTCTTATGTCTGCTGAATTGTATCAGTCTCAAAAAGACAATATGTCTAGTTTTATTAGAAAGACTACACATTGGCATCGATTGGCGGCCTATGGCTTGGAAAAAGATTTAGAATATTGTGTTACCCCTGATCAGGCCAATATCCTCCCTATTTACAGAAATGGGGACTTAGTTGCCAAATAGTATGCATTTAACCAACAATTCATCCACATTCCTTTCATTTTTGTGCTAAAAGCCATTTGGTTTTCTTTAGTTTTGCAAATTGCCCTTTTCATAAACTGGGCCCTCTTGAAAAACCATGGCACTACCTTACTTAGTCAAACATATTTATAATAGCGGCACTGAAGAAGTAATTCGCAGAGGGAAGAAAATTCACGCATTAGGCAATGTGGAACTTCTAGAATATGATGACCTAATGGGCACTGTCATTTTCCGTGTCAAAGACGATGGTTATGCTACTTTCTATAAGGTACATATTACTCAGTTCAAAGATCCTAAAACCTTATCTCTTAGGTGTAGTTGTCCATATAATCTTTCAGAAATCTGTAGACATAAAGCAGGCGCTTTGTTTCACTTACAAGATTTATTAGATAAAAATCTCTTAGGGGATAAAGAAACTGTCTATCAACAAAGCCATACGGTAGTTAAAATGAAACAGTTGGATTTGAAATTAATCCGGCTTTTGACCAAACAAGAGAATTTTGAAAAAGCAGAAACCTATCTAAGAACAGCAAAAGCTACCATTTTAGAGGCAAAGGAAGAAAGGGTATTGGCAACAATGGAGATGGAAGGCTCTGTGCACAAAGTGCTGATTCAAAAAAATGAGGAAAGAAACTTTGACACTAGCTGCGCATGTGACTCTGACACAGAACACCCACTCTGTGTTCATAAAAGTGTTGTGCTATTACAATTATTACAACAGTATGGTGCTAATTATTTTGACAGTATCAGAAATTGGGATAAGGAAAAAAATAAATTATTAGCACTATATGGTTATTCGTTAAGCGATGACCTAAAAGGAAAATTTGAATTTACATATACAGATAACAAACCTTTTTTGAGGGTTTTAGACACCAGTATCAAGCGGGTATCTAACCTTCCTGGCGCCGAAGCCAGACCCCGCCCAGTAGAAACAAATTTGGAAAAAGCATTAGACCAAGTTGTACCTGAAAAAAGGGTAGAATTGAAAATGGGCGTTGTGATTACAAATAGCGACCAAGGATATCCCTATATTTCATTAGAAGCTGTTCAGGGCGAGGCCGATGAAACCCAAACCAAATACGTTTCCAAAACAGTAAAACTAGATTTGGCAAAATTTGTCAATACCGAAGTTTTTAATGAAGATGACAAAATGCTCCTGCAGCAGTTACGCAAACTAATGCAGGGAGAAGTAAATAGATATTTAAATAGAAATTCTCCTTTTAGTGGTATTTGGGAAAATATTATTCAACAACATAGTGACGAGTTACCAGAAGAAACAAGGCACTTAATTAATGAATACCTACATCCTAAATTCAAGAAGCTTTTTGAAGAATTAAGCCAGTCAAAATTTGTGTTTTACTTGCCTGCAAAAAAGGCATTTACAACCGCTAATCTGGTATCTGCAGAAATAAGTCAAGAATTTATCAGTCCAGAATTTGAAGTAGCCTATGCAAATGGTTTTTATAGTGTTGATTGTAGAATCAAATTACCCTTGGCCGATTTAAATATTGCAGAAAATGAATCTGAATCTGCTTTGCTATTTCAATATCATAATCAGTTTTACACTTGGAAGCGCGCAGAAGATATTATGCAAGTGGAGCGATTTTTGCCCAGTGGTAAAGTTCAAATACCTGCTGCAGAATGGGGAGTACAGTTGCAGCAATTCCTGATGCCTCTTTCAAAGGAATACCATGTACACTTTACCAATGTACAAAAAGAAGAGGTCAAAGACATTAAGCCAGATTGGAAAATTCTATTAAAGGAAAAAGGGGACTATCTTTTATTCCAGCCCGTCTTTATTTATAGGGGCTATGAAGTAAAACAAAGCGATAAAGAAAAAATTATACTGCCAGAAGCAGATAGGTTGTTAATCATACAAAGGAACCTAGCCTTAGAAAGAGAGATGATGCAAAGAATTGAGTCTTTGCATTCTCAATTCATACGCCCATCAGAAGGCAATACACTAGCTCTAAAGGGTACCGATGTTTTAAAAAACAACTGGTTCTTCTTATTTATTGATGCTGCAAAAGACATGAATATACCGGTTCATGGATTTGAGGCATTGAAAAATTTCCGTTTCAACACAGCCAAGCCAAGCACTCAAATATTTATCAGTAGTAATACGGATTGGTTTGACGCCAAAGTGCAGATTAATTTTGGAGAGCAACGCGTAACTGTAGAAGACGTTAAAAAAGCACTAGCCAATAAACAACAGTTTGTTCAACTTGGTGACGGCACATTAGGTATTTTACCAGAAGAATGGATTAAGAAATATAGTTTGTTATTCCGCGTGGGCGATGGCAAACAGGGAAGCATGAAGTTGAGTAAATATCATTTTAGTGTGATTGAAGAACTTTACTTGCAACGAGATGAAGAAGAGCTTTTTTTCCAACTAGAAGAGAAATACGAAAGACTAAAAGAAAATCACCAGATCAAAGCCATTCCAGCACCAGCCCATTTACAAGCCATATTACGCCCCTACCAAGAAAGTGGCTTTCAATGGTTGAACTATTTACGTGAAGTGCAATGGGGCGGCATTTTAGCCGATGATATGGGTCTTGGTAAAACCATTCAAGCCCTAAGCTTTTTGCACCATTTAAAATCAGAAAATGGTACTTTAAAGGCATTGGTTGTTTGTCCTACTACTTTGATGTATAACTGGCAAAATGAAATTCGCAAATTCACGCCAAACCTTACCTTCTACATGCACCATGGTGGAACAAGAACCAGGGGCAGCCTCTCAGATGCTGGCATAGATGTAATCATTACCACATACGGCACACTTAGAAGCGATATTAAGCAGTTTGTAGACGTAGCTTTTGATTATGTGATTTTAGATGAAAGCCAAGCCATCAAAAACCCCTCAAGTAAAGTAACCAAAGCAGCAGGTTTATTGCGTGCTAAAAATAGACTTTGCTTAAGTGGTACGCCTTTACAGAATAATACTTTTGACATATTTGCCCAGATGAATTTCTTAAACCCAGGTATGTTGGGAAGCGTGGAATTCTTCAAGCATGAATTCTCCATGCCTATTGACAAATTTGGAGAGAAAGAACAGAAAGATCATTTAAGAAAACTACTCTATCCTTTTATCCTGAGAAGGACCAAGGAACAAGTGGCCAAAGACCTACCTGAAAAACAAGAAATGGTCTTATTCTGTGAAATGGGTGATGAACAACGCAAAATTTATGACGCCTACAGAAATGATTATAGAGACAAGATCTTAGGTGTTGTAGAAAATCAGGGTATTCAAAAATCACAGTTGACCATTTTACAAGGTTTGATGAAGCTTAGGCAAATTTGTGATAGCCCAGCCATTGTAAAAGAAGCAGAAAGATTCCCGAACGTTTCAGTTAAACTAGAAGAAATAGGTAGAGAAATCACCGAAAATATCAGTAATCACAAAGCCCTAATCTTCTCGCAATTCTTAGGAATGCTTTCCCTGATCAAAGATAAGATGCGAGAACTTGAGGTTGATTTTGAATACTTTGACGGAAGCAGTACCATCAATGAAAGAGAAGCTGCCATTCAACGTTTTCAAAATGAAGATTCTTGTAGGGTATTTTTGATATCGCTGAAAGCTGGAGGCGTGGGCCTTAACTTAACCGCTGCAGATTATGTGTATATAGTTGATCCTTGGTGGAATCCAGCAGTAGAACAACAAGCTATTGACCGAACTCACAGGATTGGGCAAACCAAGAATATTTTTGCCTACAGAATGATTTGTACAGATACAGTAGAGGATAAGATTCTTAAATTACAAGAGCGCAAACGCAACCTTGCCAAAGACTTAATCACAGATGACGAGGGATTTGTGAAGACACTAACCAAAGAAGACGTAGAATACCTGTTTAGTTAACTGGAATTCTAAGCATTTTCAAAAACACACTGAACCGCAATAAAAAACCGCCTAGTGATGCTAGACGGTTTTTTTATTTGTAAAGGAAATACAATTAATGTGTCTTGCACTCACCTACAATATAGTGGAAGGTTTCGTGTGCTTCAAACATCAAAGTGCCAAGGCTTTTTTCATCCTTATTTGACTTAACTGCTGCATTCACGGTTTCACACTGCTTTAATAATTTTGCTATAGACTCTGCTGTTTCTTTGGGTTTATATCCCGCAGGAATTTTGGCTGCTTTCCATTGTTTGGCTACAATAACCAAACTGTCTGACTTTTCCTTTAATGGTTTAAAGTTTCCCTCTTCAGAAGGGTGAAAAGTTTTACTCATGATACCATGGAAGGCTTCTTGTTCTTTCCAAGTGGTTTTTTCTTGGGCACTAACTGCAAGTCCAAATGAACAAAGCAATGCCAGTAACATCATTTTTGGGGCTTTCATATTCTGTGTTTTAATTATTTTATTTCAGCTGCTGCAATCATAGCATCAGGGTTCTTTAAAAATTCGTCTTTGCATCCTGTTCCACAAAAACCCAATACTTTGTCTTTGTAATGTGCTGTATCAGCAATACCAGCAGTAACTGGCATACCACAAGCAGGATCTTTCTTATTGTTAACCAATGCTATATCATAAGATTTGGTAGAATCTACCGGCATAATAGCTGTTGCAGCAGGTGCTGGAGTTGTTTCTTTTGATTCATTAGATTGGCAGGCAGCAAAAGAAAGCGCTATTAAGGAAGCAATCGCAATGTTGGTACGCATGTAAATTTTTTTGGGTTAAAAATTAATTAAAACACAATATTAAAGCATTTTGGGCTTTCTCTGTTTCCCGCCTATACCATTCTTTGGTTCACCGATTATTTAACCCCCTATCCCAACTATCCCGCTAGCTTGCCGTTAAATGAGTTTGATCTCATAAATTGAAATCCCACATTAGCTTTGTATTGTAAAAATATCCCATGCACAAATTACCATTACTAATTCTTGGCTTTTTTCTGACGCTGGGGGCTAAAGCCCAAACCAGTGCTGTTGTAAAAGGTAAATTAATAGATTCTGTAGGAAAACAGATGTTAAAAGACGCCACGGTTACCGTGATTGATGCCAAAGACAGCACTTTAATAGTTTTTGGATTGGCCAAGGCCGATGGTAGCTTTGAGCTAAAAAATCTGCCATTTGAAGACCTGATTTTCCAAGTGGGCTTTCAGAGTTATGAACCCTACAGCAAGAAAATTAGCCCTAGCAAAACCAACATAGAAATCAATCTGGGTAATATTTACCTCAGACAAATGGCCAATGACCTTGGTAATGTGACCGTTTCACAATCTCCAATTCAAATCAAAAAAGATACCGTAGAATTCAACGCCTCTAGTTTTAAAACCAAACCCAATGCAGTAGCAGAAGATTTGCTGAAAAAATTACCAGGGATTGAAGTGGATAAGGATGGCGGGATTAAATCTCAAGGAGAAGCCGTTCAAAGAATCTTGGTAGATGGAAAACGCTTTTTTGGAGATGATCCCAAATTGGCCACCAAGAACCTTCCTCCTGATGTAATTGACAAAATTCAAGTATATGATGGATTGAGTGACCAGAGTGCTTTTACTGGATTTGACGATGGTAATAGGGTTAAAACCATTAATATCACAACCCGTAAAGACAAACGCAAGGGTGTATTTGGAAGGGCTACTATTGGAGGTGGCAGTACCGGAGATGAAGGGGTGTATGATAACAATATCAATTTTAGCCGTTACAACGGAGACAGACAAATTACAGTAACAGCACAAGGCAATAACGTCAACAAACAAAATTTCACGGGCCAAAATATTTTTGGTGGTGGTGGTGGATTTGGCGGCGGTGGACGTGCTGGTGGATTTAGTACCGGCGCTACTACAGGCAGCAGTGGCATCATTAATACATGGGCCGCTGGTTTAAACTATAGAGATGTTTGGGGAAAGAAAACTCAGGCCTATGGTAGCTATTTTTTCAATGACCAAAAAACCTATACAGATCAGAAAAGCTTTATTGAAACTTTGGTAAGTGGTAATCCAGATTCTTCCAACTTTAGTAATAATCTAACTAGCAGCATCAGACATAATCAAAACAACCGTGTCAACTTTAATATTGAGACCCAGTTTGACTCTAGCAATAGTATGATTCTGAGACCTAATATTAGCTTTCAACACACAGACAATGAAAACAATACTACTTCTGCAGCTACTAAGGGTAAGTTAAACTTGAACAATTCTGTTTCTAGAACTACTAGTGTAAACGATGGATACAATGGTGCATTGGAAGCTACCTTCCGTCACCGTTTTGCTAAAAAAGGTCGTACTTATTCTATTGGAATTAACTTAGGTGGAAGCACCAATGATGGAAGTGGAACCAACCGTTCAATTAACCAGTACTTTACGCAAAACAGGGTAGATACTATTAACCAGATCAACAATAGCAATAGTGATGGTAAAAATTTTAGCAGCACATTGGCATATACTGAACCCATTGCAAAGAATCAGTTACTTGAATTTAACTATACTTATTCTTTTAGTGATAATACCAATGGCAAAAGCACTTATGGGTATAATAAGAATACAGGACAATATGATTTAGTTGTACCTAATTTGAGCAATACTTTCCAAAATACCTATAGTTCCAATCGCGGTACGCTGAGCTACCGGATTCAAACGAAAAAATTAAATTTGAGTGTGGGTTCTGGTATTCAATTTGGCGATCTAAAAAGTAATAACTTAACCAAGGATTCCGCCATAAATCAACACTATGTAAATATGTACCCTACGGCTAATTTGCGTTGGGAGTTTACAAAGACAAAGAACCTTAGGGTTAATTACTCAGGTAGAACCGCTCAACCAAGTGCTACACAATTACAACCCATTGCAGACAATAGTAATCCATTGAATATTCAGTTGGGTAATCCTAATTTGAAGCAACAGTTTACTCATAGTGTGCGCATGTTATACGCTTCTTTTGATGTATTCACACAACGTAGTTTCTTTGCTACAGTGAATGCAACTACTATAGCCAATGACATTCAGAATTCTGTAACCATTTTACCTGGTGGCGCACAAATTAGTCAACCTGTGAATTTAAGCGGAACTTATAGCATGTCTGGATATTTCAACTATGGATTTCCTATTAAGAAACCAAAAAGTAATATGAGTTTCACTGGTAATGTTTCTTATAACCAAAGTCAGGGATTAATCAACAATGTGAGCAACTACACTAAGAATACCTTGGTGGGTGGTACGGTAAAGTGGACCACCAATTTGAAGGATAATTTTGATATGAATTTCTCTTCCAATTCTAGCTTCAATTTTGCTAGATACACTTTACAACCTCAACAAAACGCAGACTATTTTACACAAACATTTACTACAGACGCAACTTATTATACCAAGAGTGGCTGGGTAGTGTCTACCGATTTTGATTATATCATCAACCGTGGTCAAAGCGCTGGATACAATACTACTATCCCATTGTGGAGTGCTAGTATTGCCAAACAAGTATTTAAGAAGAAAGAAGGTGAAATTAAATTATATGTGTTTGACCTGTTGAATCAGAATACCAGCATTCGTAGAACGGTTTCTGGCAACAGCATTTCTGACGTTGAAACCACGGTTTTAAAAAGATATATCATGCTTAGCTTCACTTACAACCTTCGCAGGTTTGGCGCAACGGGCCAACAGCAAAGGGGTAATAGCCCAATGAACCAGATGTTCCGCGGTAGCGGAAACCGTGGCCCTGGTGAGATGCGCAACTTTAGAAGCGGCGGCGGAGAATAGTTGTTGTTTGAGTTACCTTTAAGGCCGTCCCATTGGCATGGGCGGCCTTTTTGCTTACAAACGTTAGGTTATTAAAGACAATATTCACAAGATTTTTAGCCAGCATTCTATCATTTTGAACTACTTTTACACCCTCAAAACAAAAAGTCCTTCATTGAAGCAGTTAAACTATCATACTTCGGCAACCTTTACACCTACACTGGTGAGGCCGTTGGCTGCTATCAATACACCGCGACCTCGACGCGGTTTCTGATAGGACGAGCAACTGGCACTTGCCCCTATCAGTGGAAAATCCCCAATAACATTATCTACACGAGAAGTGTATTCTGTTCATTTTTATAATTTTATTGCAGTTGGAAACCAAGGAAATCATTGTCAAGGTAGCCACTCACCTTGATACTCATTTTGCACAGCGTATTACAGACGAAATGCTGTCATCGGCTAAAGCCAGAGGTACTGGTATTGCCAAGCGCTCACCTGAATATGTAGCAGGAAAAATGCTAGACGGAAAAGCCGTAATAGCTGTAACCAGATTGGGACAATGGGTGGGCTTCTGTTATATAGAAGCCTGGGGTCATGGAAAATTTGTGGCCAATAGTGGTTTGATTGTTTCTCCAGAATATAGAAAAAGTGGTGTAGCTAAAACCATCAAGAAAAAGATATTTGAGTTGTCTAGGATCATGTATCCTGAATCCAAAATCTTTGGATTAACCACAGGTCTGGCAGTGATGAAAATTAATTCAGACCTAGGTTATGAACCCGTTACCTATAGTGAACTCACTGACGATGAAGAATTTTGGGCCGGTTGTAAAAGCTGTGTCAACTTTGACATTTTAATGAGCAAAGACAGAAAGAACTGTATGTGTACTGCTATGTTATATGACCCTGCAGATCACTACCAACCTGAAGAAACCGCACAGGAATTCAAACAGAATAGCAAACTCTATGAACGCTTTATGAAAATAAAGCAGAGCAAATTGTTGAGCATCTTCAGAAAAAAAGATGCTACCATTAGTGGAAGTGCCGGGTTAAAACCAAAATCATTTCTACAACAGTTCTTTAATTTTTAATAAGGGAAAGGTATCTATGTTATAAAGCATTTACTTCCTTTTTGACTTTTGAATTTTGACTTTTGAATTTTGAATTTTGACTTTTGACTTTTGACTTTTGAATTTTGACTTTTGACTTTTGACTTTTGACTTTTGACTTTTGACTTTTGACTTTTGACTTTTGACTTTTGACTTTTGACTTTTGACTTTTGACTT
>NCHJ01000095.1:4201-15159 GCA_002256765.1 Bacteroidetes bacterium 24-39-8 | reverse complement strand
ATTTAATACATAGTGAATTTATATTTAAAAAAGGAGCGGATCCAATGGATGGGCATAATCACTAAAATATACAAGAGACATAATTAAATTAACGTCCGCAGTAGAATTGGATCACATTGTTTTAGCATTAGAATATTATTGGTAACCAATTATATTTTTATAATTGAACAAATTCTATAGGATATCAAAATTCTTAGAAAGTAACTATTGAAATTTATTTGATTAATTCAAAATAAGTTACTAGAAATTTATCTCCTTGAATTTCCCCTTGCACTTTTGCCTTTCTTATTGAGTTGCAAAATCCATCTTTTGAATGAGCATCTCCATGATCATCAATTCCTGTTCCTTCTACAAAATAATCTTTGTTTTTAATTTTAACTGCAAGCTTACAAGTATTCCCCTTCATTTTAAACATACATGTTCCGCATGCAGTCTCTAATTCGTAAGTTTTTTTTGATTTGTCAAAAGCCATTTTCTTTTGAGATCCGTCTTGTGAGAATACTGTTGAAAAACAAAAAAATGCTACTAGAGATAAAAATAATTTCATAAAAATTGGTTCAATGATTTATAAATTACTTGATTATTATAGTCTATTCGAATCTAGTTAAAAAAGGTGAGAAATGAAAAATTTTGGTTAGAGCACACACTTACTTATCCAAGATTTAAAGCACAAAAAGCAATAGAAAGGCCAATAGACCTTCATTCCCACTAAAAAAACCAATTAGATTGAATCAGATGCCGGAGGGCTGCTTATCTTTACCAAATGCAACTCCCTTCCGCTCTTCTTGAAAACGCAGTACTGCAATTTTCCAAATTACCAGGTATAGGTAAAAAAACCGCCCTGCGTCTGGTCTTGCACTTGATGAAACAAGACGTGAATGAAGTTCAGTTTTTTGGAGAAACCATTGCCAAAATGCGCAGGGATATTCGTTTTTGCCAACGCTGTTTCAATGTAAGCGATGGTAATATTTGTTCTATCTGCTCCAATTCTCAACGCAACCAACGCATGATTTGTGTGGTAGAGAATATTAGAGATGTCATTGCCATTGAAAGCACCCAACAATTCAATGGCACCTATCATGTCTTGGACGGAATTATTTCTCCTTTAGATGGAATTGGACCAGACCAATTAAATATTGAACCCCTTGTACAGCGGATTAAAAATGAGGGAATTGAAGAACTGGTCTTTGCACTGAGCCCCAATATTCAAGGAGATACCACTATTTATTATATCCAGAAAAAACTGGAACAGTTTCCTTGTAGAATTACCACTATTGCAAGAGGAATTGCTTTTGGCGGAGAACTAGAATACGCAGATGAAATGACCCTAGCCAGAAGTATTGCCAATAGACTGCCAATTCAACAATACGTAAAATAACCCCTATTTAATTTTTTATACACGGGCAACTTACCCAAAACATTTACCGTAGTTCTGTCTACAGGTTAAATGGGTTGGGAACTATTAATTATTTAAGCAATAGAATTAATAAATTTAGTAGTGCATCTTCTTCCATCAACCTAAAAACAACAATATGAAAAACGCATTATTGATCTTAACCCTGTTTTGTACTAGTCATCTTTCAGCTCAGAAAATGTACAGCACCAAATCAGGACAGGTTAAGTTTAACGCCAGCTCACCTATAGAAACCATTAGAGCCGTGAACAATCAGGGTGATAGTAGGTGGTTAGAAAGCAATGGTCAATTGGTTTTTAGCGTACTAATCAAGGGTTTCAAATTTGAAAACCAGTTGATGGAAGACCATTTTAATGAAAACTACATGGAGAGTAGCAAATTCCCTAAAGCGGAATTCAAGGGCTATATCAATGACCTTCAACGTTTAGACCTAACAAAAGCAGGGGCCAATGAAGTGAATGCGGAAGGAACACTTATCATACATGGTGTGAGTCAGAAAATGACCGTAAATGGCACTCTAACCGTTTTGAGTAGCGGCAAGATTATGCTTAAGAGTGATCTCAAAATTAAATTGAAAGACTTCAATATTACGGGTAGCTATATAGGATCAAAAATTTCTCCTGATGCTACTATTAGCCTTTATTGTATTTACGAATAAAACAGACAACCTTGAAAAACAAACACCCACTTGTTGCTTTTGCATGTTTATTGCTGTTGATGAACAGCCTTTCTTTAAATGCACAAACTGACTTATTCAAAGACAGTAGTATTGCCGTTAAAGAAAAAGTAAGATCCACTTTTAAGAGTACTAGAATTGTAAGTGGACACTCCGTAGAAAATGTAGGTAGAGGTATTTTAGATTTTAGGATCTCTCACCGTTTTGGTTCTATTAGCGGTGGCACTTATGAATTTTTTGGCTTAGACAATGCTTTTACCCGTTTGGCGTTAGATTATGGCGTTACTGACAGATTAATGGTGGGAATAAGCCGTGGAACTTATGACAAGGAATTTACTGCTTTTCTGAAATACAAAATTTTAGAGCAATCTACTGGTCCATCTGCCATGCCAATCACCATGAGCTATGTTGGAACCGGCATGTGGCGGACTATCAAAAATTTTGACCCCGCAGCTTCTGCATTTAAAACACAGAATTTCTTTCATTCACACCAATTGTTGATTGCGCGTAAATTCAATGACTATACTTCTTTGCAGTTGATGCCTACTATGGTGTATTATTCTGCCACACCAAAACCTACAGACAACAATATGATGTGGAGTATGGGTATTGCAGCCCGTCAAAGAATTTCTAAAAGGGTGAACTTGACCGGTGAATACTATTATCAGTTTACGCCTTTTGACGGCTATACCAATTCAATGTCTTTTGGTGTTGATATTGAAACTGGCGGGCACGTCTTTCAATTACACTTGACCAATTCCTATGGTACCACTGAACGCAGTTTTATTCATGAAACCACAGGCAAATGGGGCGATGGCGATATCCATTTTGGATTCAATATCTCTAGGGTTTTCACTATTGTGAAACCTAAAGAATTTAAGAACAAATGGTAATCTAACTATTGTACATCTTTTATCCTTGAGCTTATGAAACAAAAAATACTGATTGGAGCATTGATAACTGTACTGGTAGCAATTGCAGCTGTTTGGTTCTTTGTCTTTTATGCGCCTACCCATTTTAAAAGAGACGTGGCAGATGAGAAAGGCATTCAAATTACAGCAGCGGCCTTGGTCAAAGCCTATCAAGAAAATGAATCCAATGCCAATGCCCTTTATTTAGACAAACCCATTGAAATCAAGGGTGAAATTGGAGAAGTAAAGGCAGATCAAACGGGCAATACCACCCTAACCCTCAAATCTGAAGACGCGTTTGCCAGTGTTTTCTGTACACTAAAAAAGGCTGATCCCAGTTTAAAAGCGGGTCAAACTATTACTGTAAAAGGGATTTGTACTGGTTTTTTAAGTGATGTGGTATTAAAAGAAGCCATTATTGTACCCTAATCTGGTTAGTAGTAGCAAACTAGTATCCCTTATTGCACTATATTCTTGGAAAATCAAGCTCCGCCTGCTATTTTTGCACAATAGCAGGCGGATTTGTTTATTGTTCGGCCTGCAATCTCCATACGTGGGGACAAACGAACTAATAAACGTCTTGAAGAGCTCCACAGCATTCTCTCCTTGCGTTTTATGGTTCGGTTCTATTCACTTTCCGGTGCTAAGCACTAGGAACAAACCATTGGTATGCATATAAAACAAGCATTGGCAGAGCGGATATTGGTCATTGACGGGGCCATGGGAACTATGATTCAGCGTCATAAATTAGAAGAAGCAGACTATCGCGGTGAGCGATTTAAAGACTGGCATACAGACGTAAAAGGCAATAATGACCTGCTTTGTATTACAAAACCCGAGATCATTATTGGCATCCACGAATTATATCTGGAAGCTGGAGCTGATATTATTGAAACCAATACTTTCAGTAGCACCGTGATTGCCATGGCAGACTATGACATGCAATCCTTGGCTTATGAATTGAATGTAGCGGCTGCACAGTGTGCTAGAAAAGCTGCTGATAAATACACAGCCCTTAATCCTGCCAAACCAAGATTTGTAGCTGGCGCGATAGGTCCTTTGAACAAGACCCTTAGTTTGTCTCCAGACGTAAACAACCCTGGCTTTAGGGCGGTTACTTTTGACGAAGTAGTAGCTGCATACTATGAGCAGATCTCTGGCTTAGTGGATGGTGGTGTAGACCTCATTTTAATTGAAACCATTTTTGACACCCTCAATGCCAAAGGAGCCATTTTTGCCGTTAAGAAATATTTTAGAGACAAGGGCATCCCAGAATTACCAGTGATGATTAGTGGTACCATTACCGATGCATCTGGCCGTACTTTGAGTGGACAAACATTAGAAGCTTTTTATACTTCTGTGATGCACGCCAACCCACTCAGTGTGGGTTTGAACTGTGCATTGGGTGCTGCCGAGATGCGCAGTCATATTGAAGAATTAAGCAGCATAGCAGCCTGTCATACATCGGCTTATCCCAATGCGGGTTTACCCAATGCCATGGGTGAATATGATGAACAACCCCATGAAACGGCTCACTTTATTGAAGAATGGGCTGAACAAGGATTTGTAAATATTGTAGGTGGATGCTGCGGCACCACGCCAGATCATATAAAACATATTGCACAAAATGTACAGCACCTTAAACCAAGGGCTTTACCTGTACTAGAAACTGCACTTTAAAAAAGAACTATGCTCAGCATCAAACCATACTTACGCTTATCTGGATTAGAACCTCTGATCATTAGACCCGAGACCAATTTTGTCAACGTTGGTGAAAGAACCAATGTAACGGGTTCTAAAAAGTTTGCGCGCCTAATCAAGGAAAACAAATACGAGGAAGCGCTTTCTGTGGCGCGCCAACAAGTAGAAAGCGGCGCACAAGTGCTAGACGTGAACATGGACGACGCTTTGCTAGAAGGCGTTCAGGCCATGACCACTTTCTTGAACTTGGTACAATCAGAACCAGATATTGCACGTATTCCCATTATGATTGATAGCTCTAAGTTTGAGATCATTGAAGCGGGTTTAAAATGTGTACAGGGTAAGTGTATTGTGAATAGCATTTCTATGAAAGAGGGTGAAGCCAAATTCATAGAACAGGCATTTATTTGTAAGGCTTTTGGTGCAGCAGTGATTGTTATGGCTTTTGATGAAATTGGCCAGGCCGATACCAAGACGAGAAAAGTAAGCATCTGCCATAGGGCTTATAAAATCCTTACCGAGCAGGTTGGTTTTGACCCACAAGACATCATTTTTGACCCCAATATCTTTGCTATTGCTACAGGTATTGAGGAGCATAATAATTACGCAGTAGATTTTATTGAAGCTACTAGAGAGATTAAACAATTGATGCCCCTGACCAAGGTCAGCGGTGGGGTATCAAATGTATCTTTCTCTTTCCGTGGTAATGACCATGTGCGTGAAGCCATTCACAGTGTATTCTTATTCCACGCTATTAAAGCGGGTATGGATATGGGGATTGTGAATGCAGGTCAATTGGTAGTCTATGATGAGATTGAACCCACTTTACGTGATTTGTGTGAAGCCGTAATCCTGAATAGAAACAATGACAATAATGAAGCCACTGAAAAACTCATTACACACGCAGAAACCGTAAAGGCCAAGGGTAAGGTAGAAGTCAAGGATGAGAAATGGCGCAATACCAGTGTAGAAGAAAGGCTGAAACATTCACTAGTCAACGGTATTACAGATTATATTGACGCAGATACAGAAGAAGCAAGACTAAAATATCCCAAACCATTAGACGTGATTGAAGGCCCATTAATGGCCGGTATGAACGTGGTAGGTGATTTGTTTGGTGCGGGTAAAATGTTCTTGCCACAGGTAGTAAAAAGTGCCCGTGTGATGAAGAAGAGTGTGGCTGTTTTAACTCCCTTTATTGAAGCAGAAAAAGAAGAACGCAAACAAGCCCATTTAGCTGCAGGCACTTTGAATGAAGAAAGTGCCGGTGCTGCCAAAATTTTGTTGGCCACTGTAAAAGGTGACGTGCATGATATTGGAAAAAATATTGTAGGTGTAGTATTGGGTTGTAATGGATATGATATTGTTGACCTTGGCGTAATGGTTCCTGCAGATAAAATTCTAGAAGCAGCACAAAGAGAAAAAGCAGACATCATTGGATTAAGTGGTTTGATTACCCCTTCACTAGATGAAATGGTTCATATTGCCAAAGAAATGAAGCGCCGTGGCATGACACAGCCTTTGTTAATTGGAGGAGCCACCACATCAAGAATGCATACTGCGGTAAAAATTGCCCCTGAATTTGGTAATGGGGTGGTGCATGTATTGGATGCATCACGCAGCGTAACAGTTGCTGGATCATTATTAAACAAAGAACAGAAAATAGATTTCTTAACTGGTTTACAAAAAGAATATGCTGATTTAAAAACGGCATTTGACAACAAAAAAACTACCAAGAACTATTTACCTTATTCAGAAGCCAAAAAGAAAAAGACGGCTATTGATTGGAATAGTTTTGAACCCGTTGCTCCTAGCTTTACAGGCACCAAGGTTTTTGAAACCGTTGACATTAGTGAGTTACGCGCTTATATTGACTGGAAGCCTTTCTTTATTGCTTGGGAAATGCACGGGAATTTTCCCGCCATCCTAACGGATAACGTAGTTGGAACAGAAGCCACCAAATTATACAATGACGCCAATGCTATGTTGGACAAAATCATTGCAGAAAAATGGTTACAAGCCAAGGGTAGTATTGGATTTTGGGAAGCATCTTCTCAAGAAGATGATGTTACAGTTAAAGCAACAGCATCAGTTGAACTAAATTTCTTGCGTCAGCAAATTCAAAAAGCGGCTGACCAACCCAATCTTTCTCTGGCAGATTTTATAGCGCCAGCTACCGCTAACAAAAAAGACCATATTGGTGCATTTGCCGTAACCATTCACGGTATTGAATCTCATATTAAAGCATTTGAAGCGGCCCATGATGATTATAACAAAATCATTCTTCAGGCTTTGGCCGATAGGTTGGCAGAGGCATTTGCAGAATACCTGCACTTAAAAGTGCGTAAGGAATATTGGGGCTATGCTACGGAAGAACATTTGAGTAATGAAGAATTGATCAAAGAACAATACCTAGGCATCAGGCCCGCACCAGGCTATCCGGCTTGTCCAGATCATACAGAGAAATACAAATTATTTGACTTATTGCAAGCAACTGAAACCATTGGTATTCAACTAACCGAATCATTGGCCATGTATCCTGCTTCTTCTGTTTGTGGCTGGTATTTTGCCAACCCTCAGAGCCAGTATTTTGGCATTGGTAAGATTCAAAAAGACCAATTAGAAGACTATGCCAAGCGTAAAAATATGGACCTACCAACGGCCGAAAGGTGGTTGAGTCCTATTTTGGACTAGTATTTCATGGAATAGCCAAGCCTGCATTGTACCTTTGCGGCTGAAAATGAAATGGGTTATGAAAAGCTTTGGTAAAATTCTGTTCTTGGTATTGGCTGCAATGCCGTTGTTCCTAGTTGCACAAACCAAAAAAGAACGCAAGGGTGAATTCTATTTCTCTTGGGGTTATAATAAGGAATGGTATACCAATTCCAATGTAAAAGTGAGTCAGCCAAGCTTGAACAATGATTACCAATTAAAGGGCATCAAGTCAAATGATAACCCAGGTTGGGATGATGGTATATTTAACAAACCCATTAGCATTCCCCAATACAATTATAGGATTGGTTATTTCTTTAACAAGAAAAAAGGATTGGCTTTTGAAATCAATTTTGACCATACCAAGCATATAATCACAGACGGTCAACAAGCCCGTGTAGTGGGTGCCTTGGGTGGCAGACAGGTAGATACTTCTGTCAACTTTTCAAAGTCAAATGGATTTTATTATTACTTGAACAATGGGGCCAACTTTTTACTCTTCAATATTGTAAAAAGATGGAATTGGGCAGAAAGCAAATCTGGTAAATTTAAATTAGACTTCTTGGGCAGGGCTGGTATTGGACCAGTGATTCCTCACGTAGAAAACAGTTTGTTTGGCAAACCTAATGAAGACGGTTTTCAATTAGGTGGATGGAATGTAGGCGTAGAAGCGGGTTTAAGATCTACTTTTTACAAACACGTATTTCTAGAGTTTACCAACAAAATAGATTATGCCCGTTATAGTAATTTAAAAGTCTATCAAGGAACTGCTAAACAGGCATTTGGAACCTATGAATTGATTTTGACATTGGGTTATACCTTTCCAATGGGGAAACATGTAGTTATTGCTAAATAATAACAAATCAATCTGTTACTAGTCAAATAGTCTAATGCTTATTCATTAAAAGGAATTCATCTGGATCCTTTAGTAGAATACTTTTCTCATTGATCAATTTTAACAATTCGGCGTCTTTCATTTGGTCTAGCAACATGTTTTTCAAGTAATAGGTTGCTACCGTTTTATCTTCCTTGATCCACTTAATGATTTTGCATTGACAACTTGCATTTTCAACTGAATTAATCACTTCTTCTATTCGTCCACCTTGCCCTAATTTTTTGTATACTTCTCTGATTCCTATGATTCTATTTCTATTGCCAACATCAAAATTCCATGAAGCAGAAATGGCCGTTAAATAACCTTCATGGCTTTCAAGTGACATGAGGCTATGTCTAGGAGATTCAACATCTCCTTTATCATTTTTAATTCGAGAATAGATTGATAATATCTCTGGTGATTCAAATTGGATATAGCCAATATGATTGAAGCTTGCCCCATATCTATTATATACAAAATATCCATTTTTATATTTGATCTCAATCAAATTGGCCACTACTTTGTGGTATCGAGAACTATCTGAAATTCGAGCCTGTGGCGACCCTGTATAACATAGCCATACACCTTCCAATTTTGATCGCTCTGCATCAGTAACAGTATACGGCAGCAGGTTAAAATCTCTTTTTAGTTGATTCCATTCTTCAACATTTTTTTGACTATTCTGATAGTAATAATATCCAATAAACATAAATAAAAGCAAACTGATACTACTGACTATTTTCCATTTTTTTACCTGCAATAAAAAGGGAGAGTGCTGCTGTTTAGATTTGAACTCCCATTCAGAAAGTTTCATTTTAAGTTGTTGGTTCTCCTGCAAAAGAGATAGACTGTCTTTAGAACCTGAATCTGGCACTAACTTTTGCACCAAAAAATCGTCGGGTAAGCTCTGCTCAAAAGCTTGTCTACCCATGCCATAGACATATATATAACAGGTATCTACTAAAAAAGACCTTGGTGAAGCTACCAAACCAAACAATGAATCTTTTATTTGGCCTCCTGTAATATCATATTTACGAAAGGGATAGCTAGTATTTCCATTCCCATTATCTGCTTCATAGGATTGGTGGCCCAATTTCTCAGAAGTAAAAGGAAGTTGATTACTAATCTCACTTAGTGCAATTGCAAGACCCTCATAATTTTTCCTATTGGTATTTTGTACTATATCCTTCCCCGTTTCCAGTTGGAATTTCTCAATGCATTTATTGAGCAAATAAATGATTTCCTCTTTCCCTTTTTTTAACATTTTTTAATAAAAACTTGAAAACCAATGCTTTAATAATTTCCGAAACCACAAAACGCTTTCGGAAATTACTCATTTATTATTGAAACAATATAGAAATAGAAAATTTATCCAATTATAAGATATGAACCTAGATTACCGGACGATTTGCTTTTAGCTAACCAAAAACTGCTGTCATTATGAAACAAAAAAAAGCTTTCAAGGGCTTAATCCTAATCTTTGCCTTATTCAGCTTACTGAATCCCTCTTTTTCTCAGAACAAAGTAATAAAGGGGATGATACAGGACGAAAAGAAAAATCCTGTGGTTTCCGCTACCATTCGTATAAAGGGAACCAAAATAACCAGCGTTTCGGATAATAGTGGCAACTTTTCAATAGTTGCACCATCCAACAAGGAAACACTGGTTATTAGTTTCATTGGTTTTGAAACCTCTGAAATTGTAACAACAACCGATATGAATTCGGTAATTACACTCAAAACAACAACTACATCACTTGATAACGTAGTTGTAAATGCCTTAGGTTTTGAAACCAAAAAGGATAAACTAGGCTACGCTACAAATAGAATTACAGGTGAGTCTTTAACAAATTCAGGAGAAACTGGGTTAATGAACGCACTAGCAGGTAAATCTTCGGGTGTTAGAGTCTCACGTTCTTCAGGAGACCCTGGAGGTGCCTCTCAGATTTTAATTAGAGGACAAAGTACCATTACCAGAAGTACCGATCCTTTAATTGTACTAGATGGCATACCCATTAGTGGAGATGCCAGAAATGAATCATCTGGAGGTCAAATTGTGCAACAAAGCCGTTTAAATGATATTAGTCCCGATGATATTAGTAGTATGCAAATATTAAAAGGAGCATCCGCGGCGGCACTTTGGGGTACCCGCGCTGCTAATGGTGTTATTATCATTACAACCAAAAAAGGAAGTAGTGGATCAAAAGCCAATATTACCATCAAATCAACGGTTTCCTTTGACGAGGTAAGCGCTTATTATGATTTACAAAATACTTATGGACAAGGTAATAATGGTGTTTGGGCATCAAATGCAATTCGTACTTGGGGTGATAAAATTGCTAATCGCTCAGGTCAAGCGGATGCGGTAAATAATACTGGCGGATATTTTGTAGGTAATACAGGTAAAACTATTTACCCAATTACTACAAAAAATTCTAAAGAAACTTTTGTTGATAAAAATTATCAAGACATTTTCCGAACTGGCTATTTTATTGACAACTCATTGACTATTAGTGGTGGTGATACAAAATCAAATTTTTTCATCAGCTTTAATGATTTAAATCAGAAAGGTGTAGCTAGAAACAGTAGTGACTATAGGAGAACAGGGTTACGTGTGAACGTGGGCAGAGAGATGAATAAGTGGCTCAACATTTCAAATAAAGCTTCCTAT
>NCHJ01000095.1:0-4124 GCA_002256765.1 Bacteroidetes bacterium 24-39-8 | reverse complement strand
GTTTATTGATAGGCTTGTTACGTACACCTCCAGACGTTGATAATGGTGATTATATTGGCAAATATTATTCTTCACCCGGTGGTTCCTTTGTTGCTAATAGACAACGATCTTATAGAAATTTAGTTGGATCAAGTACCAATCCAGGTTTCAATAATCCACTTTGGGTTATTAATTCTTTACAAAATAAAAGTGTCGTAAATCGCTTTATCAACGCCACAGAAATCAATATTAAACCAGTCAATTGGTTTACTTTAACAACTCGTGCAGGATTAGATTATTTTACGGATCGTCAAACAAACTACTTTCCTTACTATACAGCTAATGCAACCACTGGACAATACAATCGGGAAGAGTATTCAGAATTTCAATTTAACTTAGACGTTATTGGAAGGGCTAATTATGATTTCTCTAATAAGTTATCTGGAAATATAGTGGTTGGGTTTAACTACAATAGTTTAAAAACCACTACACTTGGAGGCCGATCTTTGAATTTCATTTTACCTGATGGACCTCAAGATTTTAACAATGCAACGCCAGCCAATATTTCAACAGTTGATCGATATCTTAACAGATTAACCAATGCTGGATATACCAGCATTGGACTTTCTTGGGATGATCAATTATTTTTAAATGCAACAGGCCGTTTAGAAGCAGCATCTACTTTTGGACAGAATGCCCCTAAATCTTTTTTCTATCCCTCCACTGATATTGCATGGCAGTTTACAAAATTGAAGGCTTTTGAAAATGCTAGTTGGTTATCTTTTGGCAAAATCCGTGCTTCAGTTGGGATTGTTGGAGTTCAACCAAATGCATATCAAACTTTCACCAATTATACCGCCCGAACTTGGGGCGATGGATTAGGTGGCGCTTTAGATCCGGCACTTTATGGAACTGGATCTTATGTACAAAATGATGACAAAGGGAATGCCTTTCTAAAACCAGAACGCAAACAAGAATTTGAATTTGGAGCTGATCTTCGTTTCTTGAATAATAAACTTTCATTTGGATTTTCAGTATATCAAAATGAAACAAAAGATGCTTTATTGTCAGTAACACAAGCACCCTCAACTGGATTCAATACCACTTATTCAAATGCAGGCACCATTCAAAATAAGGGCATAGAATTAGATCTTGGATACAATCTTATTCAGAAGAAAGATTTAACAGTAGATCTAACATTAAATTGGACCAAAAATAAAAACTTGGTTACATTTTTGAATGGCGCAGGTTCTATAACACTTGGAGGAAGTGCTGGAGTTTCATCTAGGGCTGTAGAAGGATATCCACTTGGCATTTTATTCTCGAATTCATTTCTTAAAGACGCTAGTGGAAAAGTTACGCTAAATGCCAATGGTTTCCCTACTGTTAATCCTACAGCTGCTCCAATTGGAGACCCCAACCCAGATTGGCGGGCTGCATTTGGATTCAATATTAAATACAAGCAGTTCTATTTGAATGCCTTAATGGAACACTCTCAAGGTGGACAAGTTATCAATGGTACTGAAGCAGTATTATTAGACTATGGAACAAGTGCTGCAACCGGTTTTGAAAGAACTTCTACAACAAACTTGAAACGTTATAATGGTACTACTATCACGGCAGGCACACCATTCCGTGGAAACATTCAAGACTTTGGAGCAGGTAATGTTGCCTTAGATCAAAGCTGGTATACTGGTCCAGGTGGATGGTTTGGAAATGTAGGTGAACAATTTTTAGAGGACGCTACTTGGACACGTTTTCGTGAAATCAATATTGGGTATAATCTAACCAACAATTTTCTAAAACAAAAACTGGGTTTACAATCTATTGGAATAGAATTAAGCGGACGTAATTTATTTCTCATCAGCAAGGTAAAAGGCTATGATCCTGACTCAAACGTTTCTGGTTCTTCATCAGGACGCGGCGTAATTTATTTTGTTAATCCGCCTACACGTTCATTTCTATTTACACTTAAGCTGACGTTTTAATTGACCAACTCAAAATGATTATTATGAAAAAGTATTTATATATTCTTCTAATTGCAGCTACAACAATTGTCTCTTGTAGCAAAATGGTAGAAGGCATTAATGTTGACCCAAATAATCCACTAGATGCTGATCCCAATAGTATGCTTACCAGTGTTATGGTAGGAAATATGAATATACAAGAAGGTGATTTGGCTAGATTTGCAGGTATGTGGTCTGGCTATTACAGGGGCTACACACAACAATACTTAAGTTATCATCAGTATAGTGTTATTGCCAGAAATTTTGATGACGCTTGGAGGCGTATCTATTCTGGAGATTATAAAAATATCCAGATTTTAAAAGAAAAAGCCCGTGCTATCAATAACCGTAGATTGCTTGGTGTAGCGCAAGTAATTGAAGCTAACTTAATGGGAACAGCTACTGCACTTTGGGGTGATATTCCTTATAGCCAGGCTTCCAATGAAAAATATACCAATCCGGTATTTGATGCACAAGCAACTGTCTATGCAAATTTGCAAACCACTCTTGACAGCGCCATTGTCAACTTGAATTCATCAGCATTTGTTAATTTTTCAGCTCAGGATATTCATTTTGCTGGCGTGATGAGCAAATGGATTCAAACAGCCAATACATTAAAAGCAAGGTATTTTCTTCATACCAAAGATTATGCAAAAGCATTGACCTTTGCTCAAAGTGGCATTAATACTCAGGCAAATAATTTCATGGCTCCACACAATGCAACCAATAGAAGTGTCTCAAATTTGTATTTTCAATTCTTGTCACTAGACCGTCCAAACTGGATAGATGCAACTGGCATGTATGGAGTTAGCTTGATCAATCCAACAGGCACACGTTACCGCGGAAACAGCAAGACTGTTGAAAGAGCAAGATGGAGCTTTTTTTATAATTCTGCAACCAATGTAAATTTCACAATCAATGATTTTTTTGGCCAAACTACCTTTTTTCCAATGGCTAGCTATGCAGAAAATTTGTTAATATTAGCTGAAGCCGATGCAAGAATCAATGGAGTTGCTGCAGGATTGATTCGCCTTAATAATTATAGAGCCTATATGAATACCGGCGCCTATATTAATACAACATATCTTACTGCAGGCAACTTTAGATACGATCCTTATGTTGCAACAGATTTTTCAGCGGGTGGTATAGAGAATGCTGGCACTCCTGCACTAGCTCAAGACAGGGCATTATTGCGAGAGATTATGGAAGAACGCTATATTACATTTATTGGACAAATAGAGGGCTTTAATGACCTTAGACGTACCTTTAAAGAAACCGATATTCGAGTGCCAGTTACATTGAATTTTGGAACACAGTATCCTCAACGTTTCATCTACCCACAAGTAGAAATTGATGTAAATTCATCTATTCCAAATCCATTACCCACTACTTTTGACCCAACACCTATTAACCGTTAATGATGCATAGAATTAATAATGGAGGATTTAGAAAATGTCTTTTGGGATTTTTGTTAATACTATGTTCTAATTACTCATCAGCAGCTGTACCAAAAGATACTGTTAGAGTTCTATTTGTTGGGAACAGCTATGTGTATTATAATAATTTGATACAAATGATTGGACTGATTACAGACAGTATTGATACAAAGATCATTTGCAAGAAATCTGTTTTTGGAGGATCTACTCTTGGTGATCATTGGAATGGGCGCAAAGGACTAAAATCCCGCCAAATCATAGCTAATGGCAAGTTTGACATAGTTGTCATTCAAGACAATAGCATGTGGCCCATAGATCACAAAGACAGTGTCTTGTATTTTGGAGAACTATTTTGCAAAGAAATTAAGCAAAAAGGGGCAAGACCTTTTTTATATAATACTTGGGCAAGACAAAAAACACCAGAAACCCAAAATGCCATTAATTTAGTTTATCAAGAACTGGGAAAAGCTCAGGGAGCTACTGTTGTTCCTGTAGGAAGCTGTTGGTCCAAAGCTTTAGAAATTAAGAAAGATGCGGACTTATTTAACATTGATGGTTCGCATCCTTCAGCAATGGGTTCATTTCTAATTGCACTTAGTTTTATTAAACAAATAACGGGGAAACTACCTGAGAACTATCCAACAGTATATAATTATGTAGATAAGGATGGTGAATCTTTTAGAATCATGCAACTATCTGTTGC
>NCHJ01000094.1 GCA_002256765.1 Bacteroidetes bacterium 24-39-8 | reverse complement strand
TTTTTTTTACCTTCCAATTCCTTAATTAATCCAACCGTTGTTTTTTGATTTCCATTAATCTTGACAATACTCTCAGAAGCCTTTTGATAAAAGCTAAACAAAATCAAAAAGAAGATAGCAGAGGTAAACACATACATCCTAATGGGATGTAAATAAGCCGTTCTCCTACCTCTTAAATATTCTTGTGAAAGAAATCCTGGTCTAAAAAGCAAGTATTTTAAAGTGCTAAAAAACTTGCCGTCAAAATGGGTTACATCATACACAAAATGCGTAGCCAAGGACCAAAAAGATTCCTTGGTTTCAATATTTTCCTGACCACAAACTTGACAAAAGCGCCCATGCACTTCTGAATAACAATTCAAACAGTTTTTTTCCTGCCTTTCCTTTTGATGAGACACTTGTTAAGATTTGACTAAAAATACAGAACAAACCAATAGCCACCCATAGTAAGGTGCAGGTTCTTTTGAAACTTGCTATTGTGGCCCATACCTTTGAGACCTAATCAGTATGTATGAAATTATTGTTAACAAGCCTGGCATTTCTATTCATTTCTTCCGCTTGGGGCCAATATTATTTTAATGACTTACTAGCCACTGCCCAAAGTCAGGCACAATACCAATTGTTGAGGTCTCAAAAAGTTAAGAAAATCATTGCCATCAGTTTTGAAGAAGATGGAAGCCCCGCAGAAAAGTTTTTACTGGAACAGGAATTAAGTATGGATGGCAAAAGATTGAGCACCAAATCGGGGATTCAATCAGGCAAAACCAGTACGGTGACTAGTTTTTTTGAATTGAGTAAACTAAAAAGAACCCTATCTAATAGTAATGGCATTGACAATAAAATGGAATATTTCTATGACAATGCGGGAAAACTGATTAAGCTTAGTTTGACTTCTGGCGATACGGCTGTAAAATATAGTACCCAAGAATTTAGAGATTGGATTTATGGAGCCAATGGCTTGCCTGAGTCAATCATCAAAGTCAAAAATAAAACAGATAGCAGCATTGCCAAATTAGTCATTGACGAAGATGGCAATATTGCTGAAGAACAATGGCGCAGAAAGAATACGGCATTAGAAACCTATTACTATTATTATGACCCCCAACATAGACTTACCGATATTGTACGCTTTAATCAAAAATTAAAAAAACTAGTCCCTGATTATGTATTTGAATATGACGCTAAAGGCCGATTGATTCAGATGACCCAGTTATCTGGAAGTGGCAAGTATTTTACTTGGCAATACGAATACAATGAAAAAGGATTAAAATGGAAAGAGACCTGTAGGGATAATGAGCGGAAACTTGTTGGAAAGATTGAATACAAGTATGAATTTCATTAAGGTCAACTTAGAGATACATCCAATTAAATAAAAAGCATAAAAAAACCCTTGCACCAATTCAGGTCAAGGGTTTTTTATTTTCGATTGTGCCTCAGGCGGGAATCGAACCCGCACTCGCATTGCTGCGAACAGGATTTTAAGTCCTGCGTGTCTACCAGTTCCACCACCAAGGCAAACGCGGTAAAAAAAAATCCCGTTCCGCCTTATGCGGGACGGGATTCAAGAGCGAAAGACCGGGCTCGAACCGGCCACCCCGACCTTGGCAAGGTCGTGCTCTACCAAATGAGCTACTTTCGCGTGATGTAAAGAACTAAATTAGGAGTGCAAAAATAGCGACTTCAAGTTCCTGACAAAATTTTTTTTCAACTTTTTTTATTTGTACTCAGGAGTGTACTTGGTGCTACCCTGAATCTCTATATCGGGTTTACCCGGATAACGTTGATGGTACATACGGTAACAACCACCTAATACAAAGGATAGAATGCAAAATACCTGCAGATAAAACAAGAATCTAGATGATGATACCCAATTCTTGGTAAAATCTTGTTCGTTTTCGCTATGAATTTCGTTTGACATATTTTTCTATTGCATTGCAAAAATAGGGTTCATAGGGAAATTATAAAAGCTATTTTTCAATAATTTCTTGAAACTGGGTATGCTTGGCTATAAAATATTGCCATACTACAGAGCCCGAATACACGCCATTCAACCCTGACAAGGGTTTGCAGCCAACAGTTTTTTTAATCTTCCCTTGCAGGATCCATAAAAACAAATTGATATGTGCTTTAAAAATGGCTGTAAAAAAGGAGCTATCGCCACTTAATAAGCCCTTCCATGCAGAAATGGCGTCTAATCCCAACCTAAAAGGAAGTTTCCAAATCAATTCATGCCAGGGCAAATTTTTGCAAAGCATGACCAAATTATTTCTAAAATTCAAATACACTTTTCGTCCACCTCTTGGTAAAGTGCCCGCACCTACATGATAGACTTTTGACTGTGGGCAAGACATTACCTGATAACCTGCCAATTGCATGCGCCAGCACAAATCAATTTCTTCTTGGTGGGCAAAAAAACTGCTATCTAAACCACCTAATTGATGGTACAATGTTGCTTTCACAAACAAAGCTGCTCCTGAGGCCCAAAAAATGGGTTGTACTTGGTTGTACTGTCCTTGATCTGGTTCACAAACATCAAAGATTCTACCTCTTGAAAAGGGATATCCCAATACATCTATATATCCACCTGCTGCACCAGCATATTCAAACAAATGGGGATTGAAATAAGACAACAATTTAGGTTGACAAGCTCCAATTGTTGCATCTGATTCCATTAATTGAATAATGGGTTCTATCCATCCAGTAGTTACGGATACATCAGAATTGAGCAATACATAATAATCCGCTTTAATATTGGATAAAGCCCAATTATACCCACCTGCAAAACCATCGTTTTGTTGGTTGACAATCAATTCTACTGTTGAAAATGATTCTTTTAAAAATGCAATGCTGTCATCTGTAGACGCATTATCTGCTACAATCACACGCTTATTAGCATAAGTAGATTGTAAAACAGAGGGCAGGAAATTTTCCAGGTGTTTTTTTCCATTGTAATTCAGGATCACAATGGCTACACTGGGTAATGAGTTTTGAAACATTTGCACGAAAATAAGGTTTGCAACTCATGCCTAGCCATTCAGGCCCCAATTTATCAGGTAGCGTACTTCTTTTGGCACAGTATGCACCCTAATGGGCGATGTTTTCTTACCCAAGCGCACAATAATGGTTTTCTTAGATGGGATTACAATAATGTATTGTCCTAAAATGCCGCGCGCATAAAATACTTCTGGATGCTCAGGATCAATCCACCACTGATAACCGTAATAATCACAGGGTAATCCTTGCTCGTCTTTTACGCCACAGGCTTTGATAGAATTCACAAAATAACTACTATCAATTATGGCATTCCCCTTCCACTTACCACTATCTAACATGAGTTTACCTAGTCTTGCAAAGTCTCTAGTATTGGAATTAAAACAACAATACGCTTTTTCATTTCCACCTTTTCTATCAACACTCCAAAGGGCTGGATGCTCCGCCCCCATGGGTTCCCATAGTTTTTCAGATGCATACTCACTAATGGATTTTCCAGTAGCTTTTTGTAAAATCAAACCTAGTAACTGGGTGTCTCCACTTTTATAAGTATGGAAAGTTCCCGGTTCTTTATCCATTTGAACCTTAGTAGCTACTTTGTATAAATCCTTACCATAATAGAGTTCTGTGGTTTCTGAAGCAGGATTGGAATAAGACTCATTCCAATTGGTGCCACTACTCATGGTTAGTACATCTTTGATTTTCAAAGCGGCTTTGTCGCCTTCTTTGAACTCAGGAATAAAATCGCTCACCGGCTGTTCAACAGACTGAATCTTGCCTTCTTTAATGGCCACACCAATGAGCAAACTTGTAACACTTTTGGCCATGGAAAAACTATTAGAAAGAGAACTATCCGAATAGCCGTCCCAATATTTTTCAAATTGAATGGAATCGTTTTTAATCATCAACAAACCAACAGCGTCTAAGTCTTCCATTAAACCATTGAGCGAGTCAGGATAGTTGATTTTATTATATCCTTGGGCCATTGCCCATGGTTGAGCTTGACCAATTGTTACGGTATTATTATCAAATATTTTATAGTCATCTATATTGGCAAAATTGTACACTACCGCTTTAAACAAATAAGTTTTACCTGATACAAATGCAAAAGCAGAAAATGCAAAAAACAGGATAATTAGTCCTTTCAAGATTTTTTTGAAAATACTCATATGGCTTATTTAATGGAGTTACAAAAGCAAAATACTGCATTTGTACTTGGATTGCAAAGGAAACCTTATCTTGCAGCCATGCAATTCCTTTTATTGAATCTTGATTTTCTAGATCACCCTTGTAGCTGTTAATCTTTCTCAGCCAATATCCCCATAGGGGAACTCCCTTATTCCTATACTTAAATTTAATGCATGTTGACAAATCAATTGTCCAAACGCAGTGCTGCGTTCTTGGAAACAGAATCTTTATATGGTGCCCATAATTACCATCCCCTACCCGTTGTTTTAGAAAGGGGTGAAGGTGTTTTTTTGTATGATGTTGATGGCAAACGCTACTTTGATTTTTTGAGTGGTTATTCTGCCGTGAATCAGGGGCATTGTCATCCTGGTATCATTGCAACTTTAATAGAACAGGCTCAAAAATTAACCCTTACTTCAAGGGCATTTCACAATAATTTATTGGGTGAATACAGCAAGTATATTACCCAGTATTTTGGGTATGATAAAGTGTTACCAATGAACACCGGTGTAGAAGGTGGTGAAACAGCCATCAAACTGGCGCGTAGATGGGCTTACAGCAAAAAAGGGGTTGCAGAAAATCAAGCGAAAATCATTTTTGCAGAAGGCAATTTTTGGGGCAGAACTTTGGCAGCCATTTCTTCTTCCACTGACCCCAGTAGTTATAAAGGTTTTGGCCCCTTTATGCCTGGTTTTGAACTAGTGCCCTATAATGATTTAAAAGCATTAGAAATAGCCTTACAAGATTCCAATGTGGCTGCATTTATGGTTGAGCCCATTCAGGGTGAAGCCGGAGTTGTCTTGCCAGACGATGGCTACTTAAAAGGCGTTAGAGCCCTTTGTGATAAATACCAAGTATTATTCATTGCCGATGAAATTCAAACAGGTCTTGCACGTACCGGAAAAATGTTGGCCTGTGATCATGAGGATGTTAGACCAGATATCTTGATTTTGGGTAAGGCTTTAAGTGGGGGCACCATGCCTGTTTCTGCTGTTCTAGCAGACGATGTAGTCATGATGAATATTCATCCTGGGGAACATGGATCTACTTATGGCGGCAACCCACTTGCTTGTGCAGTAGCCATGAAATCATTGGCGGTATTAAAGGAAGAAGGAATGGCAGAAAACGCTGAAGCGATGGGCCAAATTTTGAGAGCTGAATTGGATAAATTACAATCTCCTTATATCACAACTATTCGCGGAAGAGGTTTGTTAAATGCCATAGTTATCCAACACCCTAACCCTGATGCTTCATGGGATTTCTGTCTAGCTTTAATGGAAAATGGACTATTGGCCAAACCTACGCATGGAGATAAAATTAGGTTTGCACCACCATTGATCATTAATAAAGATCAGATTCTAGAAGCGGTTGACATTATTCATATGTCCTTACAAGTCTTGGCTTAGTCTTTGGCCTTAGACTTGAGGTCAAGTTTGGGAAAAAATCCCATCACCATCATAATTCCTGCTAAAACAACTAGTCCATAAAGGGCTGGTTGTTTTTCAGGGCATTCTCCTCCCCTACACATAGAAAAAATGATGAAATTCTTGATGGCAAGGGCAAAATTCACCGCACCAATAAATACATTGGTTCTTTTGGCCCATACCTGATTTACCAGAAAACAAAGGACCATAATGGCCGTAAAAAAGCCATGGGTAATAATTTGTTCCCCAAAATTGAGTTCAATACTGGCTTTTCCATTAACCCCATTTAGGTCAATATTCAAAGAGGGAATATGTACCCAAGGTAGAAAACAGAGGCCAATCAAGGCAAAAGAGGCTAATATTCCAATAATTTGGGTGTATTTCATATCTATAAATTGAATAAAAAAAGGACTACATTTCTGTAATCCTTTGAGGTCCCTAGCGGATTCGAACCGCTGTAGAAGCTTTTGCAGAGCTTTGCCTAGCCACTCGGCCAAAGGACCCTTTGTTACTGTTTTGAGTTACTAAAAGCAGAAACAGCTGCGAAAATAAAGCAAAGAAAGGAATTTTAAAATTCTAAATCTTAAAACCCGAAATTTGTTGTCTAATTGAACATTATGAATAGGATTGCAGAGAGCGAACTGATCATCAATAGCCGAGGAGCGGTATATCACTTAAACCTGAGACCGGAAGAGCTGGCAGATACCATTATTACGGTTGGTGACCCAGACCGTGTAGCAACGGTGAGCAAATACTTTGACCAGATAGAACACCAGTTTCAGCACCGTGAATTTATTACCCATACGGGTAGAATTGGCAACAAACGAATGTCTGTTGTGTCTACTGGAATTGGTACTGATAATATTGACATTGTGTTGAATGAATTAGACGCATTGGCCAATATTGACTTTAACACCAGAACCATCAACCCTAGTCTGAAATCTTTGACCATTGTTCGTTTTGGCACATCGGGGTCCTTACAAGCAGATATTCCTGTGGATAGTTTTGTGGCAAGCACCCATGGATTGGGCATTGATAACTTGCTCAATTTTTATAGACATGATAATAATGAGGAGGAAAAATTCATTCTCAGAGAATTTAATAACCATACCCAATTAGACAGTAAAACCGCAGTACCTTATATTGCTTCAGCTGGCACATCGGTTTTAAAACATTTTGTTGAGGGGTATCACCAAGGTATTACTGTTACCTCTCCCGGCTTTTATGGACCACAGGGAAGGGTCCTTCGTTTGGGATTGAGTAATCCAGACCTGATTGACCAATTTAGTACCTTCCGTTATGGCAACCATAGGATCAGCAATTTTGAGATGGAAACCAGTGCTATCTATGGTTTGGGACGTTTATTAGGTCACCATTGTTTGAGTTTAAACGCCATTGTGGCTAACCGTGTTAAAAAGGAATTTAGTAAGGATGGCGGTGCCGCCGTTGAACAATTAATCATTAAAAGTTTGGGCATTTTGTCCAGTATCAAATAGCCCATGTCAATTGTTTTTTATAAATACCAGGGAACCGGCAATGATTTTGTCATCATTGACAATCGTAACGCCAGCATTCAATTAAGCACTGAAGAAGTAAAGCATATCTGTGACAGGCGTTTTGGCGTTGGGGCAGACGGTTTAATGCTGCTTAATAGTTTAGAAGGGTATGATTTTGAGATGGTTTATTATAATGCCGATGGAAAGGAAGGAAGTATGTGTGGCAATGGTGGCAGGTGTTTGACCCAATTTGCCTATGACCAAGGGATTCATAGAGACCATTACCATTTTCTAGCAACCGATGGTCCTCATGAAGCAGAAATGGGTAATAACCGTTGGATTCACTTAAAGATGAAAGACGTGGATCAAATGGAAGACTATCATGGTGATTATGTCTTGAATACGGGCTCACCCCATTATGTAAAACAAGTAACCCATGTAATGGACTTGGATGTTTTCCAAGAAGGCAGAGAGATAAGATATAGTAAGGATTTTGAAGAAAAAGGGGTGAATGTAAACTTTGTGGAAGACAGGGGGCAGCAATTGATTGTTAGAACCTATGAACGTGGTGTAGAAGATGAAACCCTAAGTTGTGGAACTGGTGTTACCGCCTCTGCCTTGGTTTTTGCACATAATGACAATGGCTTTAACCGCATTGAAATTTCTACCAAGGGTGGGAATTTGGCAGTAGAATTTGACAAAATTGGAGAAAACGAATTTAGAAATATCTGGCTATGCGGTCCTGCTACCTTTGTATTTAAAGGCAGTCTTGATTTAAAGAAAGATTAATCTAAGTCAAGGATGGAATAGGTAATTTTGCACATATTTTTCATTTTATACTTGCCAGCCCATGATACAGTATTTTAAAAATGTAGACGGAATCACAGTAGAGATTGACCGTCCGGACATGGGTGTTTGGGTAAACTTAGTGCCTCCGTTTAAAGATGAGGAATTTGTAGAATTGAGTGAAGACTTTGAAATTCCTATTGAATTTTTAAGAGACTCATTAGACATTGACGAAAGACCAAGGTATGAAGTAGAGGATAATGTAAAATTCCTAGTCATTAAAACCCCTACTGAAAATAATAGTTTCAACGATAGTGATGCTTTTTATATTACCATCCCAATTTGTATTATCCTAACCCATAACCAAATTGTTACTGTTAATAGTTTTGACAATGGAGCCATCAAGAAATTTCTGAATAGTTTTCAGAAAAGCCAGCCAGATAAAAGAAACATGATGGTTTTGAAAGTTTTTGAAAAAGTAGTACAAAACTTCATGGAGTTTCTGAAAGAGATTAATCATCGTAGAAATCAATACGAGACTAGTTTATATGAAAGTAATAGTAATGAAGATTTGTTGAATTTAATGCGGATTCAAAAGAGTTTGGTTTACTTCATTACTTCCCTTAGAACCAATGAAATGCTAATGATGAAATTGGAAAGAACCAATTTCTTGGGGCTCAATGAAGAAGAAAGAGAGTTCTTGAGTGATTTAATTGTTGATACCAGTCAGGCCTTGGAGATGGCCAATATTTATACCAATATTCTAACAAGTACCTTGGATGCATTTGCATCAGTTATTAGTAACAATCTGAACAATGTCATGAAAAGGCTCACGTCTATAACAATTATCATTTCTTTACCTACTATGGTTTCAGGTATCTTTGGAATGAATGTGAGTATTCCATGGGCACAGTCCCCACATGCTTTTTACATTCCCATTGTATTGTCATTGACACTCTCCATTATTATTAGCTGGTATTTCATGAAGAAAAAATGGTTTTAACATGGCACTTTTTAATGTACGCGTATACGGAATCCTTTTTGATGAACAGCAAAGACTCTTGGTGAGTGATGAATTCATTCGTGGCAATTATTTTACCAAATTACCAGGCGGAGGACTAGAAATTGGTGAAGGCACCAGAGATTGTTTGAAGCGTGAGTTTATGGAAGAAACAGGTCTAGACGTTACCGTTGGAGACCATTTATACACTACCGATTTTTTCCAGATATCGGCCTTTAATAATAAGGACCAAATTATTTCTATTTATTATCATGTAACGCCCAATGTTCCTTTGAACTTAGATACCAAAACAAAACCTTTTGACTTTAATCCTAGCCAAGTGGCCGATCCCACCAAGGAAGCAGAAGTCATGCGCTGGATTGCATGGGATGACTTAACAGAAGCCGATATGTCTTTGCCCATTGACAAAGTAGTAATTGGACTTTTGAAAAAAAAGGAATGCTGTAACGGGAAAAAATTTAGATCACTCTGATGCTAACCCAATAGCACTGCGCTTCATACGTTGTGCCGTTTCATGACCCAAATAATTATCAATCCATCTTTCCATTAAATAAATTAATGGGGTGAGTACTATTGCCATGGTAAATTTATAAGCATAGTTTACTAGACAAATAGCTAATACCAATTGCCAACTCCATCCATTGCCAATTTTAAAAGCAATAAATAAGACCACAAAACTGTCTACCAATTGAGACACTACGGTACTACCTGTAGCCCTTAACCAAACCCATTTCTCTCCTGTTGCTTTTTTGATTTTGTGAAACACGGTTACGTCTACAATCTGGCTTACTAAAAAAGCAGTAAGACTTCCTAGTATGATCCACATGCCTTGGCCAAAAATGCCGCCAAATGCCAATTGCATATTGTCAATACCCAACTCTTTTTTTGAACCAATCCAAAAATCTGCAGGCGGAATCTCCATGGCAATATAAAACATGACAAAAGCATAAGAGATTAAAGCAATGGCCGTATAACTGATTCTTCTTACTGCTTTAGGTCCATAGTATTCATTAACAATATCCGTAATAATAAACTCTAAGGGCCATAACAACACCCCACAAGTCAGGCTAAAACTTAGACCAGTTTGCCCAAAAAGGGTAAAATTACTTGGGGCAATTCCTAGCAATTTTTCTAAGGAAAAAATCTTTCCACCAATACATTCAGCAATCAAGGCATTGGCCACAAAAAAAGCGGCAATACTAATAAAGAGTTTGGTAGGCTTGCTGTTGAGTATGTCTTGAATCATTATTGAAAAATAAAATGGTAACAAATTTGAACAATCAGAAAAATCAAATTGGTTAATGCAAGCCATTTAGGGACCAAGCTTGGTTGACTTTTGACCAACAAGTTGGCCCGCCAAATGTTCACCACCATACCTAAAAATGGGGCAATAAACCAACCTAGAATAATAATCAATCCTTTAAAGCCCTGACTTGGAATGGTATCTTGGGTTCTTTGTAGCACTAGACAGGCCAGAAAACAGCCATTACAGATGAAAGCTAGTCTTGATAGAAATAAAAGCCCCTTCATAAAAAAATTTCGTTCAAAATAGCATTAATTTGCCAATCTCATAAAACTGAACTATGAAGCACTTTGAGTGGAAATCCCTCCTACCCCATGTTATTGCCGTTGCGGTCTTTGTTTTGGTAGCAGTTGTTTATTGCAAACCGGCCATGGAAGGAAAGGTGTTGAGCCAACACGATGTTAGCCAGTGGAAGGGCATGGCCCAGGACCTGATGCAGTACAAGGAAAAAACAGGGCATTATCCCCTTTGGAACAATAATTTATTTGGAGGCATGCCTGCTTACCAGATTGCTATGGAAGCCAACAATCCGGTTTCCGTAATTTATCTGCACAAAGTATTTATGCTTTGGTTACCCAAACCCATTGGTTATTTCTTTTTATTATGCATCGGTTTTTATTTCCTTTCACAAGTAATAGGCAGTAATTATTGGCTAGGCATCATGGGGGGCATTGCATATGCATATGCTACTTATAGCCCGGTCATTGTGGCCGTTGGCCACGATACCAAGATGCAAGCCATGGGTTATCTACCTGCAGTATTGGCCGCCATCTGGTTAATTTATCAAAAAAAATATGCTTGGGGACTAGCTTTAACGGCCATCTTCAGTGCACTACTAGTGG
>NCHJ01000093.1 GCA_002256765.1 Bacteroidetes bacterium 24-39-8 | reverse complement strand
GCAATATCTTTTTCTTTATACACTTTTAGCCATGCACCCACAACAGCATTACCCACTGCCAAGCGGTTGCTGAAGAAAGGCGTTTCCATATCCTTGTGTATTACATTCAACCAAAGTGATAATTTGCCCAATTCAATAGCTGTAGGGTTTAAATCCACACCATATGTATTATTGGTAGCTATGTAGGCTTTTACTTTTTGCAGTTCTTCTTTAAACAAATCAGGGGCTACCCGTTTGTTCAATTCCTTTTGGCGATAAGTAAGGTATGCTTCTGCCAACTGGTTGATCATTTCGTTGTGGAAGGCAGCAGCACCCATAGCTGGTTCTAATAATTTCAACTCCAATAACTCGGTGGCTTTCATTTCACCGGCATCCAATTTTTCCAGAATGGGTTTAAGGGTATATTTTACCGTGCAACGGGTAAGCACTTCCGGTGTATAGTAGGAAGCGGATTTTTGGCGGTCACGGCCACTCAAACGATAAACGAAAGTTCCCTTTTTAGTAATTAGATCATGCTCGGCAGAGTCTTTCAAAATTTCATTTTCCTGAAAATCATCTCTACGTATACGAGGAACTAAGTAAGTGCCTTCGTTGGGTGAATCGGCTTTATGTACTTCTATATAATCTTGCTCCGCATAAAAACCTCTGTATGCCAGTAAACTTTCATATACACTTCCTAATTGATTAATGCCCAGGTTGGCATACGAAATTCGCCCTCTTGTTCTATTGCGTTGCTGTTTGCTTAATGATAGCCTGCAAATAATATCCTGCCATACCTTATTGCGAAATTTCACTTTGTGCAGGTGATGCAGCTTGGCGTTATTAAACAAAGGAGAATCTATATGGCGAACTTTGAAACTTTTGTTTTGTCCGTTTTCTTTTTCCCGATACCCTGAACTTAGTACTTCGAATAATTTGCTCAAAGATTCGTGAAAGAAATATCCGTTTAGACTGGTTTCAGAATAGAGTGGCACTTGCTCCAAATCACGAAGCATTTCTAAAGAATAACCTTTGTTGTAAATGGGATCGTTGCTTGGAAGAATATCTAAATCTTCCCGGCTCTCTGCATAAAACACAAACAGCAAACGGTAAATGATATTGAGGCAATCGTCTTTTATTTCCTGTTCAAACGTATCATCGGTTTCATCAAAAACTTCCTGCAACACATTCTTTTGAAAATACAAGGCTTCGTTAGCCAAAGCTTCCACTGCATGAATAATACCTTCCTTTAGGTCTTTGGTTACTTCATAAGCAGATTTGTGGCTGTCCTCATCCAACTGGTCCAGCAATACCATATTGCATTCAGGGGTCAATGATTCTTTGCTTAACAGAAAATAAAGCAATGCATAGTAATTGGCATTGCGGTTGGCAGTGGCTTCGGTGAATAGTTCTTCCAAGTCAAAAACCAAATAGCTGCCACGGAACCATTTTTCCTGTTCAAGCAGATAGACAATATTGCCGGCCAATAACAAAATGTATTTAGGCCGCAGCTGTGGTTCAAATAAAAACAGTTCGGAGATGGCTTTATTAATAACTACCGGAGATATTTTTAAATGAGCAGATACTTGAAACACCCTGTCCCATTGGGTGCGGTGGTATTTTTGAGGGGGATTGTTTTGCGTTTCATCTTCTACATTGTAGCGTTGCTCAAACAAGCCATCTGGGTCTGTATCATCTTCCTTAATCAAGGCTTGCATTTCCATAATCATCAGGTGAACCTTGTCACCTCTGTGTAAAATATGTCTTACAGGTATTACCTCATTTTCGGAAAGATGAAACAAGTTGCTGTATTGCGGATGATTACCATCATACCCTAAAGCATTTATTAGTGATGTATGAAACTGGTGGCTTTCATAAATTTTATCTTTAGTACGCAGCTTGTCTTCAATAAATAATTGTTTAAAGCGAAAGAACTTATCTTTTAATGGAGAAACCCTTTTATTAAAATCTTTGATATCCTCAGCTGCATAGCCCGTTTTACTCAACACTTTTGAAGTGAAGTCTTCATCAAAGTAATTCGATGAAAAGTATTCGCCTATATTTTGAATGAATTTTATCATGTTGATTTACGCATTAAAAAATACTGCTAATACTTTCAAATAAGCATCGCCTTGCAGGGATGTCATGTTTTTATTGTATTGGCTTGTTGAACTAAGTATCGTTTCTATTTCCCTTTTTTTGGAATCTTTTTTTCCTGAAAAGAATGGAGTAATGGTTTTATCGCTAAAGTCTAATTCCAATTGTTCCAAAGCATCGTTTTTCCAATTCGCTAATTTTTGCTCATATTCGTTTAGTTTGGTTTCCATTTTCACTTCCAGTTGTTTTTGTTCGGTACTCATATAACTTGTAACCGAAGTCACTGCCCTTACTAATAGCTTATGAAATGCAGCTAAATCATTATCAGAAATGTTTTCAGTATGCATTGTTTCTTGCAACTTAAACTCATTAATGAAATCAATTAAGTGAAATGGTTCTCTGAAAATACTACCATCAGTATTTAACCCAACTACCAAGAAATCAGCAACAACAGGTTGACCTAAGTTATTAGAAACCTGTGCTTGAAAAATAAACCATGAGGTTTTAGCAGGAACACGATTTGTTTTGGCAACCAATGCCACATCTTTGTCCACGCTTGCTTCCAGCTTAGTCATGTAATATTTAACTACTGGATGCAGTTCATTCAATATTTGAAACTCTGCCCATTCTCCTTTCTTTTTCCTTGAATCTTCAATGGCTCGTTGCACCAAATCTTTATCCAACGATAATTTGAAAAGTTGATTGACCTTTGGTTTCGATTCAGGAGGGAGGTCAAATAAAATTTGATTCAAATCCTTTGTATTCAATATTTCGAGATAACCATCTTGTACCGTTACATCTTCTGTTTTAATTTGATTGGCAGAAGAAAGTTGCTCAAACAAATCAGAATAGAATTTAGCTTCACTTGGGTAAATGGTCAAATTGGTTTCGTATGGATTAGTTGTTATTGTAACAGCAGTAGAATCATCCTGATTAGCAAACAAGGTATTAAAGTCGAAGCCTGCAATCTTTGTATCGAAATCTTCTAAGAAAGATTCGTTTTGATTCATGATGGCTTGCTCTACCAATTGTTCTTCCTTGTTGGAATCGTATAACTTCATTACAGAACCGGCATCGCCTAATGTTTTGTAAACCACTTCTTCTTTTTGAGTGAGGCGTTCCACAATGTGCAAGTCGGTTTTTAATCCGTCAATATCTGATTCTGCAATGATGTAATGAATGAAAGGTGTTTTCTTTTGGCCATAACGGTCAATACGACCATTGCGTTGTTCCAATACAATTAAAGACCATGGAATATCATAGTTGAACATTCGATTGCAATAGAAATGCAGATTCACGCCTTGCGAACCTGCATCAGAGCAAAGCAATAAACGAACTGAACTATCCTCTTTTCCAAAATCTTCAATAATGTCCTGTTGCTCGGTATCTGATAAACCACCATGAAAAAAAGCAATGGCGTCTTCTACTATTTTAAAATCGTTTTGCAGATTTTCTTTGAGGTATTCCAGTGTATTTATCCTTTCAGCAAAAATTACATAGCGTTCATTTTTCTTTATTCCTGTCCAACCCAATTCCAGTAAAGTGTCTTTTAGCTTTTTGTATTTGGTATCGGAATGAGTACTTAGGATTGTTTCCAATTTTATCTTTAGGTCATTTAATACATCTAAATTTTCATAGGCAAATTCATTCTTAGCTTTTGTTGCATCTACTTTTTCAATTCTTCTCTGAATGCTTTCTAATGCAGCCTTTGGAGAAGACATAAATGCTTTGAATATTCCAACAGAAAATAGAAAATCTTCTTTTGGCTTTCCATTTTTCAAGGCATTAAGTGCATTAAATTTTAGCTCTTGCTGGTATTGTAAAAAATCAGTTTCAGCAGCACTCAGTTTAGCTGAACTACGAACTATTTTGCGTTCCTGAAAATTTGCCCGAACTGTTTCATCAGTAATATCATTTTTAAACCGTCTAACATAATATGGCTCAACATGTGATTTGTCGTACTCACCACTTTTAGGAATGGCAGTAGGCTCAATCATATTGATGAGATTGGCAAAGTTTTCTTTTCTACCATTGTGTGGTGTGGCAGAAGTAAGTATCAATGATTCGCACTTTGTAGTAATCAGTTGAGCCAAATCACCACGCTGGCTTTTATCATTTGCTACTGTATGACATTCATCAATGACTACAGCATCCCATCTTGATTTTTCAATGTAATGCCTGAACTTGGCATTGTTCTTTAAAGTATCAATGGAAATGATTGTTTTATCGTAATATTCAAAAGGGTTTTTATTTGAAGGAAGCTGAGATTTAATTCTGGCAATACCTTCAGAATCCAACCTAACCAATGGAATCGCAAAGCGATGCCACAATTCTTGTTGAAACTGAGCAAGGATAGATTTTGGAGCCAAAACCATTATTCTTTTTCCCTTACCTCTTTTAATCAATTCAGAAAGAAAAATACCTACTTCAATTGTTTTACCTAATCCAACTCCATCTGCTATTAATAGACGTGGTCGTGGAAGTTGCAAAGCTTTTAGAGTAGGTGTTAATTGGTATTCTGCCGGATTAATGGCCGCTTTATTTGCAATGGTTATTTTTTCAGAAAATACAGCAGCGTTTCTTATTTGCGTTTCAAGAAATAGTTTGGTCTTCCTATAGCCACTATCATTGTCAGCTATCAACTTTGTATGGTTCGGATCAATGGGTTTGATATCTGAATCTATGTTGGAATCGAAAGTAAAACGCTTCCCTTTTACCAATTCGCTAATACCCTCGGCCTCTAATAACCAAGATCCATCATAGTTAGCGTTGGAGTTAGTGATGATAAAATCTTCACCTCTGGTTGAAATACGTTGTCCTATTGTTAAGTTCATATAATTATATTTAAGTCCAATCACTATTAAAGATATCAAATCGAGTTATTCCTCTATCTAAAAAAGGAGTGTTGGTATTTGAATCAATAGTACAATTACCCAAATCATCTTGAGGGTTATAATTTCTAAAATTTTTGTACTTTATTTAGATTGTTCCCTATATCAACCAATGAAAGTCTCAAACAGGTATTTTTTAAGTTAAGAATAAGTAATATTTTTTCCAATGTATTGTATTTAATTGCTTTTCTTCAGAACTTATTATGTTTATTATTTTTTATTGATTTCTTTTTTAGACCTTATTTAGTTTCTCCAACACCCTCACCATCGCCTCGGTGTCCATCGCGCAGTAGCGCAACAAAGCGGCTCTTGTTTGCTCCACCACCGATGCGTCTTTTTCAAACTGTAATTGATAAAACGCTGTGCTGGCATCGCCTCCGTTGCCTATTTCTAATTCATCATAATTCATATGGGGTACCAGGGCGGGGAGTACTTGTTTAATACTGTAAGATCCCTTCATGGCGGGTAGGTAATAATGCTTACTTCTAAAGGGGCTCATCAGGTCTACCATCCGTTCTTGCAGAGCTTCAATGGCTTTGGCTTTTCGGGGAAACCAATAAGCCAGATCATTCAGGCGGCTGTTTTCAAATGCGGCGTTATAGACTAGTATGGACCCCTCAGTGCCTAGAGCGGCTAGCAGGTTTGACAAAAATGCTTTTCGGGGATCTGCTCCAGATGGGGCCAGCCATTCAAAGTGGGCGATGTCTCCGCCGGGGCTGTCTTGCCTATGCACCGAATATTGAAAGGGCATTTGTTGATAGGGTCTGGTGCCATCCCACTCGGGTACGGCCACCTGATAGGTTTCAAAATCCATGAAATAGAGCGGATACTCCAACTGATCCAAAAACTCCGTTAGGGCTTGCTGGTCTATATGCGCCTCCCCAGATTTGTGGCATTGCACCTGTAAAGCCTGAGAACTGTTTAAGTGATAATCATCCGGAATGTCTTTTAAGTGTAGAATGCCTTGTTCATACAACTCAAAAGATCGCGCCCCAGCGCCGTGGCCCCGCAGGTCAAAAACCGAATCTTCTGGTATATGCTGCCAGCAATGATCCATAAAATCACAGCCATAGGGGTCTGAACAGTGTGGGCCAATTGCCCTGCTGGGCGATGCTTTCTGTTTTACCACTTCTTTAAGTTCCGGTATCTTGGCCGCTATTTGGGGTTGCAGCTCTAAGATCTGTTCCAGCACGGACTCTACGGTAAAAAGTTGGTCAATGTCTAGTGCTCCGTATCGTTCGTATTCATTGTTGATATAGACAATGCTAAAGTCTACCAAGGGCAGTCCCGCCTGGGTAATTACAAAATACTGCAGGGCGGCGTCTTGTAAGAACGTGTCTTTTACGCTGGTGCTGCTCTTTACCTCATAGGCATGCCACTTACCCCTTTTTTGTACCAGTATGTCTAGGGCCGCCAGCACTTGGTCATACTGAAATGCCGCTTCATAGATGACTTTATGCCCCTCTTTCACATAGTTAAACGTGTCTACCACCGATTGCTGATAGGAATAAGTATCTACCGGGCGGGCGTCTACCCCTCCTGGAAACAATTGCTCAGCCAATTTTCCTACACTGGTGCCCTGATCAAATATGGCTTGTTGACTGTTGGATACTGCGGCACGCAAGTCCGGCTGGTGTTTATACAACCAGAGCGCCTTAGGGCATTGACAGCCCTTGATAAACGTAGACTTTGATAAAATGTGCCTTGGGGGTGCTAACATACACTTCAAGGGGGGGATTACAAATTAAGGAATATTTAATTGCTTTACGAATGAGATTTGTCAGGTTCTCAGCTTTTGTTTGACAAGAACCCTATGGCTGGTCTATTCGCCTTCTGATATTGATAATCAACCTGTTCCTTATTAAAAATCTCCGCAAGGGTCATGGGTTGATGCACCATAGCTGGTTTAATCCCTCTTTTCTCTAGAAGGGTTGCGGAGCGATCAATGCTCAAAGGCTTAAACTCATACATGCCCAATAGTCTGCCCTTTCTCAACAGGGCTTTGTCTATATTATTCAGGTCTGTATTGAATGTGGCAATGATTTGAATGCCCAGGGTTTCTCCTAAAAGACCATCGGTTAAGTTGAGCAGCATGGAGATGCTGCTATTCTTGTTCATGTCCCTTGATACCAGCAACTCCTCCGCGTCTTCAATCACAAATACCGTGTTCCTATTGGATAAAAGGAATTTGGTAATGGCCGGATTATCAAAAATACCCGCCAACCCAGGCGGGATAAAAATCACTTCTTTATTAATAGACCTGATCAGGTATCTGATATAGGTTGATTTTCCCGTTCCCGGTAAACCATAGAATAGGTAGAGACCGCTTTTCTCCTGCCTTTTCAGGTTTTTCAAATTTCTGGCATGAAACTCAGCTAGGTCTGCATTGTAGTGTAGATGCAGGTCTAAAACCGGCTTTTTAATCTTAATGGAATAGGTTTCTAAACCCTCTGGTCCATTGGCAACCATCATGATGCTCTGATTGATAGTTGTTTTCTTTTTAAACTTCAAAGCCTCTTTTGCTAGCTCTTGGGCCAATCTATTGCTCGATGGTCTGTAATAAATACTCACCCTGGTTTTATCTATCCTCAGAACAATCCCCTCCGGCATGATAAAATACTGATCGTCTAAGTCAAAGCGTTTGGCAGCATGATCATAGTACTCCGATAAATGACTACTCTCTAGCAGATGAGCGTATTTGTTTTCTGTCCAAGCCCTGAACTTATCTCCCTGTAAATCCCGGATGCGCTTTACGTTTGGGATAATTTGGAAATAGCCAAAATAGAGTCTAATGGGCTCCAATTCATTATTAAACGTTGAGAAAATTGAGAGCGATTTATCTAATTGCGGAGTTTTAAATGCATTCATTGACCTTGGTTTGTAAGTGAAACACAAACCTAAATGCTGTGGTGACCGCCTATTTATATTGTAGTTTATTTGACTTTGGGCATTGGAATTTTGCCAAGATAATACTTGATAAACCACCTTGGGAGGTCTTCCATCTTCATATCGTCCCACTTTTTCTTTCCGTTAACCATCTTAAAGTGAGCATACATGTTTGATTCCTTGCCGTCTGTTGAATTATCAAAAAAGAAAACCTGATAGGCAATTTGACAAGCTTCATAAAGAAAATCCAAAGACCTATAATACCTGGATTCTATTAAATCAGGGGGTACATCATGTCCGCCCTGAGCTTTTCTACTTAATACTCTTGCTTTATTAATTTCCGGCGTTTCGGTTGAAACAAAATACAAATAGACTTTATATCCGTTTGCTTTGGCCTCTCTCATGATATCTAATTTTGACTCATGAGAAAATACAGTTTCAAAAGAAAATCTCTTTTGATGTATCAACAATTGTTTTCTTAAAAAGTCTGCGAGAATTTGTGCCAACTGCTCAACATATTTGGAATCTGTTAGTTCCAATTTATTCTTACTGAGTTTGAACACTTTAATGAAAGTCTCTTCTGTGAATTTTTTATTAATCAATCCCGATGCAATTGCTGTTGCTTTAAACGTTTTAGCATCAGTCATTAAATCAAACTGACTAAAATCAAAGCTTCCTGTTCTGAGTGATTGAGCTAATTCGTCAGCATTAATATAGTATCCAAAATCTATGGGACCTGTACCGGTTTTATAATCGCGAACATATTGAATTAAGGTACTTTTTCCAGAACCATTGGGGCCAGCAAATACGCGTAACCTTAATTGTGTAGGTGTTTTAGTCGAGGACAAGCTTAGTTTTTGTTTTTGACTTTTCTAGCTTGCTAATTTTTTCTATTGTTCCATCTTGGTGCTTTTTCACAACCCAATCACCCTGAACAATAACATTGTATCCCATTACTTTCATGGTTTGTTCAGCAGCATTTGCAAATCCGGTATTTGCTGCCTGTTCCAATATTCGCTTAGTAAGGTAATTGGTCTTGTTTTTTGACTTAGACCTTACCTTACCTGTTGCAATTCTCTTACTTGTAGCTCTTTTTGTTTTTGTAGCGATTGGCATACTTAAAGTTAATAAAAACCTTGAATAGTTGAAATTATCAATTCTTATTTACAAAACCAGCTCTCTCCCTGCTATCTTATTGGTATTTAACCAACATTTCGCTTATTTGTTCTTTTATTCGGTCTCTAAAATATTGAGGCTCTAGCACTTCTACGGCTGCCCCATGACTTAAAATGGCCATGACCAATTCCTGACTGATATAGACTTCAAGTTGAACCACCACTTCTGTTTCGTTTTCAGCAATTACTTGTTGGCTATGATGCAGGGGTTGACTAATGATATATTGCGCAGTGTGGGGATTGAACTTGAGTAGGATCTTCTCAGGACTAACATCGTGAAACTGGGTAATGCCAAAACTGTATTTGAAAAACTCGTCAGGCTGAAACTGATCTATACTGGCAAATGGTTCGGATGATGGTTCAATTTTCTGAATGCGATCAAGTGCCATGACCAGCAAATTGTCACTTCTTTTAGAATGGCCAACTAAGTACCAGCGATTATGATATTCCTTGAGCAAACAGGCCGATACTACATGTTCCTTTGGCTCTCCTCCATAACGGGCATAAGTGATTTTCAAACAGTTCTTATTGATGATTGCTTCTAGTATGGGCTCCAACCATTGATTACCCTGGGTTTTTAATGGCTCTTCAATTTGAATAAGCTGTTTTTCAGATTTGCCTATAACTTTGCTAATCCTATAGCCTTCAATGAGTTTGTTGATGGCGTTCTCAAACTGCTTGAAAATTTGAGTGTCTTTCAGGTTATGTAGAAGTGCAGTTGAAAAGTCAAGTGCCGAGATCTCTTCATTGGTTAAGGGAAACTCCTTGATGGAAAAATCTGGTTCTGTATAATAATAACCACCCCTTCCTTTATGAAATTGAATAGGTGCTGTGTAAACATCTTTCATGGCTGCAAAGTCCTTGCGAATCATGGACTCAGAAATATCGCTGTTAAGCTGACCCTCAATTTTTCTCCTAATAAAATCAATGCTAGGATAGGGGTGCATCTTATTGGTCAAACAACCATCAATGATTCTATAACGCAATAGCGCTGATTTGTTACTGGGCATGGAGGCGATTCTGTTTTCTAAAATCAGATTACCAATAGGTGGGCATCACCCTTGGTATGTTGCAGCATCAGATTCCGGGGGGGAATCACTTAAAGTTAGTTAATTACCGGATAATAAATCTCACCCCAATTCTCTTCTGGATGCATTAGCATAATTTCAATAACCAATGGTACCAATAACTTGAGCATATTGTTTCCGTCCTTAACCTGTGAACGGTTTACATCACTTTTGAAAGTGGCGCCTCCATGCATTAATTGATTACGCAAAGTGTAGAGACGGTCTAAGACTACTTCTAACAAAGATTCAACCTGTTGTTTAGAAAGGTATTTCATAGAATCCTCCACAGATTTATGATAGGCCTTTTCCCAATCCTTAATTTCTCCACGTTGAAAATCCCAAAAGGGCTTGAACACATACTTGTTTTCAATCAACATTCTTACTGGACCAGAAAATTGATTCCATAGCAAGTGAAAGAAACGCATTTCGGTATCATGTTTAACCAGCTTTTTTACAAACTCGCTAAAGCTTTCTCGTTCGGTTAACAACTCTCCTTTAGATAAATTATTGGCATAACATGCATTGAACCCAATCCAAAGGCTGATATACTGAATGTCTAGATTGTCTTTGATTTCCTCCGCACACTTAAGCCAGCTAATTGCACGATGCAGACGAACAGCATGATGTTCTGTTAATGAATCTTTACTCGCCTTTAACTGGGCTTTTAATTTTTTGGCATCCATACACTAGGGGCACTTGCTTTTAAGTAGAAGCTTAATAAATATACTTTTATTTTTTTATACTTTCTTAGCTTTGTATTAAGCAGTTTAGGTTTTTAAAAATAGATAAACAGTGTTATATGAATGATTCTTACACCTATGCAATAATTGCAATACCCCTGTTTATCTTTTTGGCCTATTGGTTATATAAACTGTTTTCTTTAGGATCTAATTCTAGCCAAACAGGTACTTCATCTAAATCATCATCCAAATTCTTTAAAGGAAATTTCAATACTAGCAATACTGATTTTACAACTAGCCCATCACCCAGTTCCACTAACCCAAATTCTGGCAGTTTATCCACAGTAAATAGCTATCTGCACAATCTGGAACTGAACACAAAGAAATACTTAGTTAAAACAGAGGGAGGTGGCACTGAAAGAATATTTGATACTGGACCTGTAG
>NCHJ01000092.1:11304-16210 GCA_002256765.1 Bacteroidetes bacterium 24-39-8 | reverse complement strand
TCAAGGAATTAGCGTTGCAGATAGAACAGGAATTATGCTTCCCAAACACCTGCACCCTCTCTAATTAATTCATAAGGTTCTTTGGTACAATCTACTATGGTAGAAGGAATCATACCACCAATACCTCCATCAACTACAATATCTACTTGATTTTTGAAATTTTCATAAATCAATTCAGGGTCCGTGTATTCCTCCACCATAACCCCTGGCAGGGATGCAGAAAGAATTGGATGACCCAATTCATGAACAATGGTTCTTGCAATCTGATTATCCGGAATTCTTAAACCAATGGTACTTTTCTTGCTTTGAAGCAGTTTTGGAACTTCTTTACTGGCAGGAAGGATAAAGGTATATGCCCCTGGCAAATGTTCTTTAAGCATTCTATACAAGGGTGTACTAATGCTCTTGGTATATTTACTCAAATCACTTAAATCATAACAGACAAAACTCAATTGTGCTTTGGAAGGGTCAACCTGTTTGATTTTGGCAATCCGCTCAATGGCTTTGTGTTGGGTAATATCACAACCCAAACCATAGATGGTATCTGTAGGATAAACAATGATACCACCTGATTGAAGACAATCAACAATCATCTTAAGGTATCTGGGATTGGGATTAACGGGATGAACTTGCAATAACATGGTGCTAGATTCTTGGCTAAAGTTAAACCTATTCCCTGAGAGGCAATAAAAAAGAGGTAGCGAACTACCTCTTTTCGGTTTGTAACCCCCAATGAAACTGTTTACCTAGAAAGGTGTATTGGTAATAGCCAACTGCAGTTTTCGAATGTAAAAATAGGGCGGGTATTTTGTTCTAACAAAGTGAAAATCACTGAATTTTAAACGGTGTTTTAACGGTAATTTTTCAGTTAAAACAACAGAGGAAATATAAAATTCTTGTTAGATATTAGAGTTATCAGGCGTCAATTCTCAAAACACCCTCCCAAGAATTGGTTTCTGTACATTCTCAACCTTAATGTTTAAACAATGATTAAGATTGCATTAGTAGATGATCATCTGCTATTCAGGAGGGGGCTGGCTGTGATCATTAATAGCTTTCAAGAATACAAAATTGTATTTGAAGCTAATAACGGTAAGGAGTTAACCAAGATGTTATCTCCCCAAAATTTACCTTCCATTATTTTGCTAGACATTACCATGCCAGAGATGAATGGCTATGAAACAGCAAGATGGTTATACACCCATTATCCCAGCGTAAAAGTATTGGCATTGAGTATGCTTAATGATGAAAAGTCCATCATCAAAATGCTAAAGAATGGCGCCAAGGGCTATATTCTCAAAGATTCTGAGCCCATGGAATTAAAAAGGGCATTAGATAGTTTGGTAGAAAAAGGCATTTATCTAAATGATATCATGTGTTCCAATATTGTTCATTCCATGAACCATCAAATGGATGAAGACGAGGAGTCTCTAAGAAAAAAAATAGAAATCACAGAAAGAGAAACAGAGTTTTTAAAAAGAATCTGCAGTGACCTTTCTTATAAACAAATTGCAGACGCCATGTATTTAAGTCCAAGGACTATTGACGGATACAGAGATACCCTATTTCAGAAATTACAGGTATCTACTAGAATAGGTTTGGTATTATATGCCATCAGAAATGATATTGTGACTATTTAATAATTCCCTTCAAAAATTATTTTTGAATCATCAACAGGGCAAAAAAAGAACCCTCGCAATTGCGAGGGTTCCTATAGAAAATTATTGATTTATTGAATTTCCCAAACTTCCTTACCACGGATCAGTTTGTCCAAATCACCCTTGCCTTTTGTGGTAATGATTTCTTCAATTTGCATAGCCATCTGATCTTCATAACAAGCCCTTTCAGTTTCATAGAACACACCAAATGGGCGTGGAAAATGTTCTCCACTTTGATTAGGATCATCAAACATACGCACCAAGATTTGTGCTTTGTAAAAGTCCTTCTCGTCATGAATCCAAAGATCATCTGTTGATGCAGCTTCAGCCAAATCAACTACCACAGGCTTTAGCCCGTCTAATTTAATACCAAATTGTTTGTTGGCGCCATAGACCAATGGCTTACCATGTTCTAGGTACAAACCTTGATCTTGTTTGGTTCCTTTTTCAGTGAAAATTTCAAAAGCACCATCGTTAAAGATGTTACAGTTCTGATAGATTTCTAAGAAAGAAGTTCCTTTATGTGCATTGGCACGGGTTAACATGTATTGCAAGTGCTTAGGATCACGATCCATACTTCTACCAATAAAACTGGCATCAGCACCCATGGCCAAAGCCAAAGGATTAAATGGATGGTCAATTGATCCAAAAGGAGTTGACTTGGTTACTTTGTTGGTTTCAGAAGTAGGTGAATATTGACCCTTGGTTAAACCATAGATCTGGTTGTTGAAGACCAACAAATTCACGTCTAAATTTCTACGCAACATGTGAATGGTATGGTTACCACCAATACTCATGCTATCTCCGTCTCCGGAAACAATCCATACACTCAATTCAGGACGGCTAGCTTTTAATCCACTAGCAATGGCTGTAGCCCTACCGTGAATGCTGTGCATCCCGTACACATTCATATAATAAGGGAAACGGCTGCTACAACCAATTCCGCTGATAATCACAATATCTTCTTTAGCAACACCAATGGTGGGCATTACTTTTTGAACCTGGGCCAAAATGGAATAATCGCCACATCCTGGGCACCAACGCACTTCTTGGTCAGTGGCAAAATCCTTAGCTGTCAGTAAGGGAGCAGCTGTTGCAGTTTCACTCATGTACTAATTTTTTATACGACAATTCAAAAGAATGTAAATAATGGGGCTAAAGTTACGATATTCTAGCCTAGGATAAACCCAAAAAATGGAAGGATCTCTTAAAAATCCCTATCCTTTTAGCAATTCTTCCCAATATTCGGCAGCCCTACGGGTATGTGGAATCACAATAGTGCCTCCAACAATATTGGCCACGGCAAAAACCTCGTACAATTCTTCTGTGGTCACGCCTAGCTCAAAACTCTTACCTAGGTGGTATTTGATGCAATCATCGCAACGCAACACCATGCTAGACACCAAACCCAATAATTCCTTGGTTTTTTTGTCCAAAGCACCCGCTTCATAGGTATTGGTATCAAGGTTCCAAAGGCGTTTCATGACCAAATTATCCTTACTCAGGATTACTTCATTCATTTTCTGCCTATAATCATTGAATTCATTCACCATTTCGCTCATAATTACTGATTTTGACCCCAAAAATAAGGCCGCTCACGCGTCTTGGCCAATAATTTGTATTTTAAGCCCTCAAACTGAAAAGATGAAAAAGACTGCGATTTTGTTATTTCTACTGATAGCACAGCATTTGATGGCCCAAAAGGGAAAGGAACCCATTAAAGTGACCGATATGCTGCAGATTAAACAGGTATTGGGTGTGAGTCTAAGCCCAGACGGGAGCAAAACAGCTTTTGTAGTCAACCAAATTGAACCCGATGGAGACCTGAAATGGGAATACAAATACAGCAATCAAATCTATCTATCAGATGGTCTGTCAAATCCCAAGGCTTTGACAGCTAAGGAAAATGCCAGCCAACCAGCTTGGAATCCCAATGGCAAACAACTGGCATTTGTTCGCCTGACCGATGGAAAGCCCCAGATTTTCCTGCTCTCTTTAGACGGTGGAGAAGCCCAACAATTGACCAAGTTCAAATACGGTGCGGGCAATCCCAAGTGGAGCCCAGACGGAACCAAGATTTTGTTTTCTGCATCTGTTCCTTTGAAAGATTTACTCAAAGACAATGAACTCAATCCAGGCAAAACCATTCCAAAATGGCCTTTTGAAAAACCAGGATTCCCAAGCAATGAGCAACTTACAGCTAGTACTGCAAAAGCAGACCCTGACGGAAGTTTAGCAGAAATTCGCGCCTACTTGGAGCAAAATGCCAACGACAAAAAAGCCAAGGTTTTTAATAAACTCAATTTTCAAGAAGAGAGCAGTACTTCACCAGAACTCTCTTTCAACCATTTCTTTAGCGTGCCAGTAAACAATGGCAACCAAGTAACTGCATTAACACATGGTTTTTACAGGTACCAAGCTGCAGACTATACACCAGACGGAAAACAACTGATCTTGGTGGCAGATATAGACAGCACTGAACACCCAGATAGGTCTTTGGAAAGCGCTATTTATTTGGCTAACGCCGATGGTAGCAATCTGCAATTGCTACTAGGAGAAAAAGGTAAAACCTATAATAGCGCCAAAATTTCTCCCTCAGGAAAATGGTTGGCTTTTCAATTTGGGTTGACTGGTTTTGTAGACATTCCACAATTGGCCGTGATGCCTTTGAATGGTTCAACCAAAGATATTCGCGTACTGCCTTTTGACCGCAACAAGGGTGGGCTAACATGGAGTGCCGATGAACAATGGTTGTATTTTACCGCACAATCAAATGGCGGACAACCCTTGTATCGCATGAATCTCAATAGCAAAAAAGCAGAAGCGCTAAGCGATTTTAATGCAGGCATTAGCAGTTTTGATTTGCGCAATAACCAACTGGTATTTAGCAAAGTGGAAGTAGCCAATCCTTCTGAATTATATACCGCAGATGCCAATATGAAAAATGCCAAAGCCATTAGTCATTTTAACGATGGTTGGTTGGCAAATAAATCTCTGAGCTATCCAGAAAAATACAGTTTCAAAAATGAGAAAGGATTAACCGTTGAATACTGGGTCATGAAACCCTACGGCTATGAAGCAGGCAAAAAATATCCCGCTATTTTAGATATTCATGGAGGACCAACCGCCATGTGGGGACCCGGTGAATCTAGCATGTGGCATGAGTTTCAGTACTATGCATCCAAAGGGTATGTGGTGGTCTATGGTAACCCAAGAGGTTCCGGTGGCTATGGTGCAGAATTTTTAAA